>JACRFY010000232.1 GCA_016212565.1 Magnetospirillum sp.
ATCTCTATTTGGTTTTGCCGCGACCCCAGAATAATCGTCATGCCCGGACTTGATCCGGGCATCCATGTCTTTCCGCATGACTATCGTTGTCGAAAGCGGCACCACGTGGATGGCCGGGTCAAGCCCGGCCATGACGGCAATTCATTGATTTAAATGGACAAAATGTGTGAATGCCGTAGCGCCTGCGCGGGGATGACGACGGGGGAGGCGTCCGCGCTCCCTTCACCCCCGATGCCGGGCCAGATACAGCGGCGTGCGGCTCTTCGGCACCTTGGTGATGAAATTCCATCGCGCCACGTGATAGCTGGGATCGAAGCCGAAGAAGTTCAGCCGCATCCGTTCCAGTTCCTCGGCGCGATAGGCCTCCAGCGGCTTGGCGGCCTCGTCGGCGAGGCGGGACAGGCGTTTGGCGGCCAGACGGTCCTCCAGGCCGGGATCGGCGGCCAGGGCGAAGGCGAACGCCTCCACCTGGGTACGGAACTCGCCCACCGTGGCGCCGAAGGAATCGTCGATCAGGCCCAGCGCCTTGGCCTCGGCGGTGCCGACCGGCAGGCGGGCCTGGGTGACGGCGGCGGCGTGGTCGGCGCCGCAGCGCCGGGGCAGCAGGTAGGTCCAGTATTCCGAACCGTAGAGGTTGCCCATCCCCTTGTAATGCGGATTGAGCACCACCCCTTGGCGGGCCAGGACCACGTCGGCGGCCAGGGCCATGAACACCCCGCCGGCGCCGGCATTGCCGTGCAGCGCCGCCACGGTCAGGTGGCTGCCGCAGGTGACGATCTCGCGGCACAGATCGTTCATCGCCTCGATGTTGCGCCACGATTCCTCGGCCGGGCTGGCGGCGGCCTCGATGGTGCCGAGGTGAATGCCGTTGGACCAGAAATCCGGCCCGCCCATCAGCGCGATCACCCGCGTCGGCCGGGC
Source organism: Magnetospirillum sp. (assembly GCA_016212565.1). Taxonomy (GTDB): domain Bacteria; phylum Pseudomonadota; class Alphaproteobacteria; order Rhodospirillales; family Magnetospirillaceae; genus JACRFY01. The sequence continues at coordinate 922 of JACRFY010000232.1, forward strand.
GGCGGCGGCGGCGAAGGCGGCGCGCAGGCGCTGGCACTGCGCGGTACTGAAGGCGCCGTTGAGGAAGGGGAAGTGCAGGAAGCCGACCCCGTGGCGCTCGTCGTACCACAGGTCGTGGTAGCCGGGGATGTCGGGCAGGGCGGCGATGGCCGGCTCGCCCAGGACCTCGGCCGCCGGCAGCTTGAGCCCGCCGGGGGCGCGCAGATGTCCCAGCCACACCGCGCCGTCGACGGTTGCCCGCGCCACCGCGCCGCCGTGGCGGGCGATCAGCGCCCCCGGCGCGCCCGCCAGCCCCTCGGCGGGGTGGGCGTCATGGAGGAACAGGGCGCCGTCGCGCAGGCCCGGAGTGCCGTCGGCGGAGCGGATCTTGCGCAGCACCGTCGCGGTGTCGTCGCGGCTCCAGTCGAGGGCGCGGTCGGCCGGCCGCACCGCCGGGCGCCAGCGTGACGTCGCCGGACGCCGGGGGGCGGGGGCGTCGAGGGCCTCCAGCACCGCCGCCACCGCCGCCTCGGTGACCTCGTTGCGATAGAGGCTGGACTTGGTCGCCGGGCGCATGGCGAAGCTGCGCGAGGCCAGCACCGGGCCGGCATCCATCTCCGCCTCGGCCTCCAGGACGGTGACGCCCCAGGTCTCGGCGCCGTCGAGGATCGCCCAGTCGAGCGCCGACGGCCCACGGTCGCCCTCCGGCCCGGGATGGACCACCAGGCAACGGTGATCGCGCCACACCGCCTCGGGAATCGCCCGCTTGAGGAACGGGGCCAGGATGACCTCGGGGCGGGCCAGCGCCACCGCCTCGACGGTCACGGCGTCGTTGACGTCGAATTCCAGGCTGACCTCGTGCCCGCGCGCCGTCAGCTCGACCCACAGCCGCTGGGTCAGCGAGTTGAAGGCATGGGCAAGCAGCAGGATGCGCATCAGCAGATCCTCGGCAATTGCTCGCCGGCCAGCCAGTCGACCACCCGCTGGCCGCCCAGCGCGGTCTCCATCTGCACGAAGGCGTGGGCATCGGTGCGGCAATGGCCGATCAGGGCGGCATCGCGGCCCAGGGGATGGGCGCGCATCGCCGCCAGCACCAGCCCGGCATCGGCGCCGTCGCAGATGCAGATCAGCTTGCCCTCGTTGGCGACGTAGAGCGGATCGAGGCCCAGCAGTTCGCAGGCGCCGCGCACCTCGGGCTTGACCGGGATGGCCGTCTCGTGAAGCAGCATGCCCACCCCGGACTGGGCGGCGATCTCGTTGAGCGTCGCCGCCAGCCCGCCGCGGGTGGGGTCGCGCAGGACGTGGAGGTCGGGCACCGCCGCCACCATCGCCGCCACCAGCCCATGCAGGGCGGCGGAATCGGAGACCAGGGTGGTGTCGAACTCCAGCCCCTCGCGCTTGCTCATTACCGCCACGCCGTGGTCGCCCAGGCTGCCGGAGACCAGGATGGCGTCGCCGGGACGGGCGCGGTCGCCGGAGATGCTTACCCCCGGCGGCACCAGGCCGATGCCGGCGGTGGTGATGAACAGGCCGTCGCCCTTGCCCTTCTCCACCACCTTGGTGTCGCCGGTGACCACCGGCACGCCGGCCTCCTTCGCCGCCCGCGCCATCGAGTCGACGATCCGCTTGAGGTCGGCGAGCGGGAAGCCCTCCTCGATGATGAAGCCGGCCGACAGGTTCAGCGGCACCGCGCCGGCCATGGCGACGTCGTTGACGGTGCCGTGCACCGCCAGGCTGCCGATGTCGCCGCCGGGGAAGAACAGCGGGCTGATCACATAGCCGTCGGTGGTCATCACCATCCGCCCGCCGGGGACCTCGAAGGCCCCCTGGTCGTTCCTTTGGTTGAGGGCCGGATTGTCGAAGGCGGCGACGAACAGCTCGTCGACCAGCTGGGCCATGGCGCGGCCGCCGCCACCATGGCTGAGGTCGATGCGGCCGGCGGCGATGTCCAGCGGGCGGGGATGGGCGCGGCGGGGGAGGGTCATTCAGGGCTGTCCGGGAAGAGATGCGCCGGTGATCCGGCAATAGAGGACGTCGGGGTCGAAGTCGGCCCCGCTCGGCCAGCAGATGGTGCCGATGTCGCGATTGACGGCAACCTTGGCAAATTCCACCGGATCGCGCAGGGGTTCGAAAACGCCCTTGAACGACAGCAGGGGAGCGAAATCCAACTCGCCCTCGGTTCCGTCCTTGAAGCGTAGCACCAGCCTCCATTCGCCGGCGGGGGCGACATCCACCACGTCCCTGTCCATGCGGCAATGTCTCGCTATGTTTGCATTAGCCTCGTCCTGAGGAGCCTGCTTGGCAGGCAGGGTCATCGGGTAAAGGAATGTGGTCCCGCTAACATGTCCGTCATCCCCGCGAAAGCGGGGATCCAGGCATCCGCTGGCGTGATCTTCGGCCCTCCGCATCATCCGTCCCGACCATGGATCCCCGCCTTCGCGGGGATGACGGACATTGCAAAGGACTGCGGTCCTTCACCCGATTGCCCTGGCTGGGCAGGCGTCTCGAAGGACGAGGCGGGCCAGCCCCGCCATGCCGCGGGTTTCATCCTTCGGGACGGTGCGTCGGACCTCCTCAAGATGAGGCCCAAATGGAGGGACGTTTTGTGCGGGGAGACCCAATTTGGCAGAAGGCTATCCATCGTTGCTCCCTCCCGCGGTGCGGAACCGCCCATAGGTCCAGTGCGCCGCGCAGGCCCCCTCGGCCGAGACCATGCACGAGCCCATCGGGTTCTCGGGGGTGCACACGGTGCCGAACAGCTTGCAGTCGGTGGGCTTCTTGACGCCGCGGAGGATGGCGCCGCAGTCGCAGGCCTTGTTGTCGGCGACGCTGTCCTGCGGCACCGCCCAGCGGCGCTCGGCGTCGAAGGCGGCATAGGCCTCCTTGATGCGCAGCGCCGAATAGGGCACCAGGCCGAGGCCGCGCCACTCGAAGGTCTTGCGCAGCTCGAACACCTCGGCGACCAGGGCCTTGGCCTTGGTGTTGCCGTCGCGGGTGACGGCGCGGGCGAACTCGTTCTCGACCGCGAAGCGGCCGTCGTTGACCTGACGCACCAGCATGCGGATCGCCTGCAGCACATCGAGCGGCTCGAAGCCGGCGATCACCACCGGCTTCCGATACTCCTCGGCGAAGTACTCGTAGGGCGCCGAGCCGATCACGGTGGAGACGTGCGCCGGGCCGATGAAGCCGTCGAGACGCACCGTGCCCAACTGGCGCACCTCCGGCGAATCCAGGATCTGGGCGATCGCCGACGGTGTCAGCACATGGTTGCAGAACACCGAGAAATTGGCCAGCCCCAGCGCCTGGGCCTGCTTCAGCGCCACCGCGGTGGGGGGCGTGGTGGTCTCGAAGCCGATGGCGAAGAACACCACCTGGCGCTCGGGCAGCGCCTGGGCCAGCTTCAGGGCATCGGCGGTGGAATAGACCATGCGCACGTCGCAACCCTCGGCCTTGGCCTTCAGCAGCGACACTCGTTTCGAGCCCGGCACCCGCAGCATGTCGCCATAGGTGCACAGGGTTACCCCCTCCTGGCGGGCCAGCCACAGGGCGGCGTCGATGCGCCCCACCGGCAGCACGCACACCGGACAGCCGGGGCCGTGGATCATCCGCACGCCGGCCGGCAGCAGGTCCTCGAGACCATAGCGGCTGATGGCATGGGTGTGGCCGCCGCAGAACTCCATGAAGTGGTAGGTGCGCGCCGGGTCGGCCTCGGCGGCGATGGCGGCGGCCAGCGAGCGGGCGAGGGCGGCGTCGCGGTACTCGTCGATGTACTTCACGCCACCGCCTCTCCCGCCTTGGCCATCTCGGCGAACAGGGCCAGGGTCTTCTCGGCCTCGTCGGGATCGACGCGGGCCAGGGCATAGCCGACATGGACGATCACGTAGTCGCCCACCGCCACGTCGGAAACCAGGGCCAGCGATACCGTCTTCGACACGCCGCCCAGGGTGACGGTGGCGGCGTCGTCGGGCAGCAGGGCGGTGACCAGGGCAGGCAGGGCGAGACACATCGCTTCGATCACTCCTGGAATTGGCCGGCGATCCACGCCTGACCGTAAGACAGGCCGGGATCGCCCGGCGATACCTTGACCGCGGTCAGCGGCCGCAAGCCGCGTTCGGACAGCGACGCGGTCAGTCCCTCGCTCAGCACCCGGTTGAAGAAGCAGCCGCCGCCCAGGGTGACGATGTCGATGCCCGAGGCCTGGGCGGCGTCGCTGCACCATTGGGTCAGGGCGGCGATCAGGGTGCCGTGGAACAGATTGGCCCCGCGGACCGGGTCGTCGCAAGCGGCAAGCGTCTCCAGCAGCGGCAGAAAGTCGAGCACGCCGTCGTCGATCCACCAGCCGTCGGCCAGAACCGCGGGCCGGGTGACCAGCCGCTCCAGCGCCTGCGGCGCCTGGCCTTCGAAGGCGGCGACCGGGAACAGGCCGAGCAGGCCGCAGGCGGCATCGAACAGCCGTCCGGCCGACGAGGTGGGGCGGGCGTTGATCCGGCGCTCGATCACCCGGGCCAGCATCTTCGCCGAGGGCTGGTCGACGAAGCGGGTGGCGATCTCGTCGCCGCGGCCGAGGCGGAACAGGACCGCCGACGCCATCCGCCACGGCTCGCGCGCGGCGATGTCGCCGCCCGGCTGGGCCAGGGGGGCGAAATGGCCGAGGCGGCGGTAGCGCGGTCCCTCGACCTGCAGCAACTCGCCGCCCCAGGCCTGGGCGTCGGGGCCGAGGCCGAAGCCGTCCAGGCACAGGCCGAGCACCGGGGCGTCGATGCCGTGCTCGGCGGCCACGGCGGCGGCGTGGGCGTGGTGGTGCTGCACCGCCACCGCCGGCAGGTCGAGGGCCAGGGCGAAGCGGGTGGAGTGGAAATCCGGATGCAGGTCGTGGGCGACGCAGGTCGGGGCGACGCCCAGTTCGCGGACCAGCGACTCCACCGAGGTCTCGAAGGCGGCGATGGCCTTGGGGGTGCCGAGGTCGCCATGGACCAGCGACAGCACCGCCCGGTCGCCGCTGGTGACGCAGATGGTGTTCTTGAGATAGGCGCCGACCGCCAGCACCGGCGGAACGGGGCGGGGGAGGGGGATCATGCTCGGTCGGCCGCAACCGAGGGGCGCTCACCCATGGTCGGGCCGGGCCCGCAGCGCCGCCGCCCGGCGCCGGCCTTCGACGATCCAGGCCAGCCATTCGTCGAAGCCCGCGCCGGTGCGGGCCGACAGTTGCAGCACCACGATGTCGGGATTGACCCGCCGCGCGAAGTCGATGCAGCGGGCGACGTCGAAGTCGACATACGGCAGCAGGTCGATCTTGTTGAGCACCATCATCCCGGCGGCGTGGAACATGTCGGGATATTTCAGCGGCTTGTCCTCGCCCTCGGCCACCGACAGGATCGCCACCTTGTAGGCCTCGCCGAGGTCGAAGGCGGCCGGACAGACCAGATTGCCGACGTTCTCGACGAACAGCACCGAGTCGTCCTCCGGGGCCAGACGCGGCAGCGCCGATTCGATCATCGACGCGTCGAGGTGGCAGCCCTTGCCGGTGTTGATCTGCAACGCCGGCACCCCGGTGGCGCGGATGCGGTCGGCGTCGAAGCTGGTCTGCTGGTCGCCTTCGATCACCGCCAGGGGGAACTTGTCCTTCAAGGCCGCGACGGTGCGGCACAGCAGGGTGGTCTTCCCCGAGCCGGGGCTGGAGACCAGATTGAGGGCGAAGATCCCCTTGGCCGCCAGCAGGGTGCGGTTGCGCTCGGCGACGGCGTTGTTGGCGCCGAGGATGTCCTGCTCGATCTGCAGGATGCGGCCCTGGCTGAGGCCGGGGACGTGGACACCGGCCAGGCCGGTGCCGTAATGGTGGTGCTCGTGGTGCTCGTGGTGCTCGTGACCATGGGGGTGGGTATGGGGATGCTCATGGTCATGCGCGTGAGCATGGTCGTGTTCCACTTTGGCGTCGCCGCAGCCGCAGACGGTGCACATCACTCCACCTCCAACTCTTTAACCCGCATTTCTTCGCCGCCGGTGATCGCCAGCTTGCCGCCGCCGCAGTCCGGGCACAGATCGGCGCGGCTGGTCACCGCCACGTTGCGCGCACAGTCCAGGCACCACGCCTGACCCGGCACGCGGATGATCTCGAGGCGGGCGTCGGCGGTGATCGGGCTGCCCTTGGCGACGGCGGCGAAGCAGAACTCCATCGAGTCCGGCACCACCGTCGACAGCTCGCCGATCTCCAGCCATACCGTCTTGACCCGGGCGAAGCCGTGCTGCGCCGCCTGGTCTTCGAGGATGCGCACCACTCCTTCGGTCAAGCTCATCTCGTGCATGTGACCTCGCAGGCGACGCACGGGTCGAGGGCGGCGACCAGCAGGCGGGCGCGCCGCTCGATGTCGGGGCCGGCGACGGCGCCGGTCAGACCGCGGACCAGCGGGCCGGCGGGGTGGAAATTCCACTCGGTGGGAGCGAGGATGCGGTAGCGCGTCACCAATCCCTCCGCCAGTTCGACATGATGGGCGAGCAGCCCGCGGGCGGCCTCGACCACCCCCACCCCGGTGCCCGTGGCGTGGGCCGGCGGCGGCGGATCGTCCGTCGTTTCCATCGATAGCATGTCGGCCAGCGCCGCCGCCACCTCGACGAGGCGGGCGGCAAGGCGCGGCACCAGGCCATTACCCCATTGCCCCATCAGTGCCGCCACCAGCGGATGGGCGTGGCGGCGGGCGAGGGGGCCGGTCTCGAACACCACGCCGGCGCAATCGGGGCGGGCGAGGTAGGACTCGCCGTCCTCGGCCAGCCGGCGGGCCAGGTCGGGCGGTCCGCCCGCCGGCATGGGGGCGAAGACGGCGGTGCCGAAATCGGCCAGGCCGGTGTCGACGAGATGGGCGAACAGGCGGGCGGTGGCGGTGTCGCGCTCCTGCGCCCAGGCGAGGACGCGTGCGGCATCGCCGAGAATGGAGTCCGGCGCCGCCCCCAGCAGGACGATGAGGGCACGGGCGGCGGCGGCCGGGTCGCGGCCGGCGGCGCGCAGGGCCTTGGCCGCGGCGAGATCGGGCGCCTCGCCGTTGAGGGCCGGCCAGTCGCGGGCGATGGCGGTGCCGTGCTCGGCAACGGTCTCGGCCAGCAGGGCGCGGCGGCGGGCGGGGGAAAGGGTGTCGCTGCCCTCGACCGCCAGCCGGCAGGCGAGGCCCTGGGCGGTGCCGCACAGCGAGAATACCGCCGGCAGCAGGCGCGACACCGCGTCGGCGGTGCGGCCGGCAAAGGCGGCGGCGGCGGCAACCCGGCGCGACGAGGCGACGTCGACCACGGCGACGCGGCCGGACAGCACCCGCAGATGGATCTCCAGACGCGCTTCGGCGCTCATCAGGCCTGGCCGCTCGCCAGGACCTCGGCCATGAAGGCCAGCGCCTCCAGGGCCCTCTCCTCGGACACCTTTTCGGCGGCGAAGCTGCCGCCGGGGCCGAGGATGACGTAGTCGCCGATCGCCACGTCGTCGCCGAGCAGCATCAGGCTGGTCATGCGGGTATCGCCGAAGGCCTCGACGGTGGCGATGCCGTTGGCGATGGCGACGACGCGGGACGGCACGGCCATGCACATGGCACTCAGGCCCCTTTGGCCACCGGCGGGCACCCGATGGCGGTCAACTCGGCGCAAATCGTCGCCACCAACTGCGGCAGCACCGGAGCCACGGTCGGCGACGGGGTCATGCTCAACTCGAACGAGGCCGGCTCGACGCCGATCAGGACGATGTTGGCCGGCATGATGCCGTGCAGGTTGAGCGTCGCCAGCACGTCGGACAGCCCCACCTGATGCGGGGAAATCTTGGTCTTGAAGAAGGCGGGGATCTGCTCGCCGGACAGCCGGGTGATGGTCCCCGGCGGCTTCTTCGCGCGCATGCAATCGGCGATGATCAGGTGGTCGACCTCGGCGATCTGGTCGAGGCAGTCCATCCCCGAGGTGCCGCCGTCGATCACCGATACGTCGGCCGGCAGGTCGTAGCCCGCGGTGAGTGCGTTGACGGCGTGGACGCCGATGCCCTCGTCCGAGAGCAGGAGGTTGCCGACGCCCAGGACCACCACGCGCATGAACGCACTCCACAAAAGGTCCCTCTCCCGCGGGCGGGAGAGGGAGGGGCCCATGGCGTCTGCCATGGGAGGGTGAGGG
>JACRFY010000032.1 GCA_016212565.1 Magnetospirillum sp.
ATCTGCAGCAGCTGGTTGCGGGTCAGCACCAGTTCCGAGACCAGGGTCATCAGGTTTTCGAGCAGCTCGACATTGACGCGGATGGTCTGGGCGGCGACGGCCGATTCCTTGGGCTCGCCCATCGCCGCGGCGGCGGCGTCGCTGCCGCGCACCGCCGGCGGCGAGGCCGTCGGAGCGGGCATGCCGCCCTTGGCCACCGGGGGCTCGTCCTCCGGCTCCGGCTCCGGTTCGGGCGGCGGGGGCGGCGGCGCGGCGTTGAATACGGGTTCGAACTTGGGCTCGAACTTGGGCTCCGGCTTCGGCGCCTCCGCCTTGGGCGGCGGTGCGGCGGCGGAACGGCCTTCGGCCAGGGCGTCGAGGCGGGCGATCAGCTCGCCGTCGTCGCCATCGGGCTCGCACTCGTGCTGTTCGAGGTGGGAGAGGATGGTCTTGATGCGGTCGATGGCCTGCAGGATCAGGGTCACCGCTTCCGGGGTCACTTCCAGTTCGCCGTCGCGGAACTTGCCCAGCACGTTTTCGGAGGCATGCGCCACGTGTTCGAGCCGCGGCAGGCCGAGGAAGCCGCACGTGCCCTTGATGGTATGGACCAGGCGGAAGATGTTCTGGAGAATGGCCGGCCCGGGATTCTGCTCCAGCTTGACCAGCTCGACGTCGAGCGTGGAAAGGCTCTCCGATGTCTCGGTCAGGAATTCGCTGAGAAGATCATCCATGCGCCGCTCCAGATCCTCGCTGCGTCCGTCTCCACGACGGGCGCCCCTGTGTTCGGGGTTTCCTTGTATGCCCCTCAATGACTCATATCATGCCCTTCGAGGCATTCAAAGAACCCTTGCCGCCGGAAACGCGGCTAACCGCTTCCCGCCGTCAACGCCACCCCCTCGGCCGTGCAGGCAACCGACAGGCGCCCCAGGGTGCGCTCGGCCAGCAGGCGGGCGACATAGGCCTGGGCGCCGCGCGGGCCGCGCGGCTCCTCGCCGTCCAGCAGCACCAGCCGCGCCTCGTCGGCCAGGGCCGCCGACGTCCCTCGCGCCGTCACCGTCAGCCCCCTCTCGCCGCCCGAGACCGCGATGAGTCCGCCGCGCGGCAGCGCGTCGCGGGCAACCAGCACCAGATTGAGCAGCAGCCGCGCCGCCTCTGCCGACAGGTCGTCGGCGCTCACCGCCCAGGCCAGCGTCAGCCCCGACGAGGCGGCGCTGACCGCGGTGCGCAGATAGCCCTCGATCAGATCCTTGAGCGTCGCCGTCGGTTGCGGCGAGGAACTCGGGGCCAGGGCGGCACGGAAGAATTTGAGGCGGGCGGCGGCTCCGGCGGCGCTGGTGGCGACCAGGGCCAGCGTCTCGCCATCGCCGCCGCCGATGTCCTCGAACAGCTCGGCCCCGGCGGCGGCGGCCCCCACCGGCCCGGCAAGGTCGTGGCACAGGCGGGCGCACAGCAACTCGGCAAGTAGAAGCGGATCGCGGAACAGCATCGGGGCGCCAGGATTTACGGCGGTGACGGACGGCCGAGCCTACCAGCCTTCGGCCTGGGGGCGAAGATGATTCACGCCCCCAGCCGCCGGTCCCGCCGAAGCGCGAGCCGGAGGCGGATGCCGCGCCGTTCGAACTGCCGGGCCACCAGCACGGTGACGACGATGGCCAGGAACGAGCCGGCCACGGCATCGCTGAGGAAGTGGACGGTGGTCGCCACCCGGCTCAACGCCACCAGGCCGGCGATCAGCAGCCACAGCAGGTCGTAGCGCGGCAGCAGGATCACCAGCGCGGTCATGGCGGCGAAGATCGCCTGGCTGTGGCCGGACGGCATCGAATTCATCGCCCATTCGGTGTTGAACGGGTTGAAGCCGTAGGTGCCGTTCTCGAACAGATAGCGCGGGCGATAGCGGCCGAGCGAGAACTTGACGGCATTGCTGATCAGGCCGGACAGGGCGACGGCCAGGAACAGGAACGCCGGTCGCGCCGCCATCTCGCGCAGCCGGGCGCGGGCGGCGGGGAACAGGGTGCGGGTCGAGGCCAGCCACAGCCCCACCGCCAGCAGGCCGGCGGGAACCAGATAGAACTCGGCCCGCCCCAGCTCGGTGACCACCTTGAAGAAGCCCTCGGCGTGGGGCGACAGGTGGGCCTTGAAGAAATAGGCCAGCGGGCGGTCGAGGGCGGCGTAGGACAAGGCGCCGAACAGGACGACGTAGACGCTGGCCCAGGCGAGCGGCCAGGCGCGGGTGCGGGCGAGCTGCGCCGCCGCCATCCGCCGCAGCGGCCGTGCCGCCTCCCAGGCCTCGCCGGCCGCCAGGGTCAAGCCCTCCCAGGCCATCAGCAGCCGTTCCATCAGGTCGAGCACGCGGCGGTCGAAGCGTCTCATCGGCCGCCCGCTCCGTAGATCCCCAGCGATACCCGTTTGCCGCGCGAGACGTTGACGCCGTCGACGCGGCCCAGTTCGACCACCGCTCCCCCCTGGGCGGCGGCGGCGGCGCGGAAGGCGTCGTCCTCGCGGGTGGTGACCACCGCCAGCGCCTGCGGATGGCGGACCAGGTGTGCGGCCGCGCCGGCGGCATCGGTGAGCACGGTGTCGGTGCCGAGCAGGAACACCAGGCTGGGCTCGGAGATGCCGGCGATCGCCACCGGTCGCGGTGCGCCCAGCGAATCGACCACCTCGGCCACCGCGCGGGAGAGGAACATGCCCTGAAGCCGCGGCAGCACGCCCTGGAACACCACCGGATAGGTGGCGGCGGCCGAGAGCGCCAGGGCCAGCGCCGCCGGCATCAGGGCGCCGCGCCAGGCCAGCACGACCGGCAACAGGGTGGCGAGGACGATGGCGACGGCGGCGGGGATCGAGGCGGCGTCGAAGCCGGACCCCAGGAGGATCGGCGCCGCCACCACCGCACCCGCCAGCGTCATGCCGATCAGGGTCCACAGCGCGTACCACAGGCGGGTGGCGCGATGGCGGAACGCTTCGGCGCCCTCGCACAGCAGCGCTCCGGTCAGCAGGGCCAGGGCGGGAAACACCGGCAGGACGTAGTGGGGCAGCTTGGTGGGAACCAGTTCGAACATCAGCCAAACCGGAACGATCCACGCCAGCAGCGCCCGCAGCGCCAGGCGATGGCGCTGGCTCCACGCCCGCACCAGCGCCGGCCACAGGAACAGCGAGCCGGGCCAGAAGGTCAGCGAGGCCAGCAGCAGATAGGTGCCGGGCCAGCCGCCGTGGCTCTCCTGCGCCCCCAGCAGCTTGGGCAGCAGGTCGCCCTTGACCGCGGCGCCGACGAAGGCGCCGCCGGTGGCATTGCTGATGGCGGCGAACCACGGCGCGGCGATGGCCGCGGCGACGACCACGCCGCTCATCGGCCGCAGCATCACCAGCCAGCGCCCCGAGCGGTCGGCAATCGACAGGGTCAGCGCCGTCAGCAGGCTGACCAGCGGCACCATCGGCCCCTTGACCAGAACGCCGAAGCCTTGGGCTGCCCAGAACAGCAGCAGCAGGCCGATGCCGATGCTCGGAACCGGATTGGGCGCGCCGCCGCCGCCCGCGGCCTCGCGGGCGCGGGCGGTGACGTAGACGCGCACCAGCACGCCTTGCGCCGCGACCATGCAGGCCAGCAGGACGGCGTCGGCCTTGGCCTGATGGGCCTCGGTGACCAGGATCAGCGCCGTCGCCAGCAATCCGGCGCCGATCAGGGCCGGACGGGCGCCGATCAGCGGGCGGCCGAAGCCGAAGGTCATCAGCACCGCCGCCCACGCCGCCAGCAGCGAGGGCAGGCGGTAGGGCCAGACCTGCTGCGACTGGGGATGGGAGAACAGGGCGACGCTGGCCGCCTGCAGCCAATAGGCGCCGACCGGCTTCTTGGCCCGCATCTCGTTCTGGAACTGGATGCGGACGAAGTCGCCGCTCTCCAGCATCTGCTTCGACGCCTGCATGAAGCGCGACTCGTCGCGGTCGAGCGGCGGCACCGCCGCCAGGCCGGGCCCATAGAGGACCAGGCACAGCAGCGACAGCAGAAGGTAGGGGCGAAGGCCGCCGGTCAGCTTGTCCACGAGCAGAGTCCCCATCAGCCGGATAGGGGGTTAGACCATGAGGCGTGGGGGCGGTTCAAGCCCGCGCAATGGCCCGCCAGCCGATGTCGCGGCGGCAGAAGCCCTCCGGCCAGTCGATACGGTCGATGGCGCGATAGGCCCGGGCCTGCGCCTCGGCGACCGTCTCGCCGATGGCGGTGATGCCCAGCACCCGGCCGCCGGTGGCCACCACCTGCCCATCCTTGCGCGCCGTTCCGGCATGCAGGACGGGGACGCCCGGTTCCCCGGCCGCCCGGTCGAGGCCGCGAATGACGGTGTTCCTGGCATAGGGTCCGGGATAGCCGGCGGCGGCCATCACCACCACCATCGCCGCGGCGGCGTTCCACTCCGGCCGCGTGCCCTCCAGGGTTCCGGCGGCGGCGGCGGCGAGGATCGGCAGCAGGTCGCAATCGAGCCGCGCCATCAGCACCTGCGCCTCGGGATCGCCGAAGCGGACGTTGAATTCCAGCAGCTTCATGCCGGCGGGGGTGACCATCACCCCGGCGAACAGCACGCCGGTGAAGGGGGCGCCGCGGGCGGCCATCGCCTTGACCGCGGGCAGGAACACCCGCTCCATCGCCTCCTGCTCCAGCGCCGGGGTGACCACCGGGGCCGGGGAATAGGCGCCCATGCCGCCGGTATTGGGTCCGCTGTCGCCGTCGCCGACCCGCTTGTGGTCCTGGGCGGCGCCGAACGGCACCGCCGTCTTGCCGTCGCACAGGGCGAACAGCGAGGCTTCCTCGCCGTCGAGGAACTCCTCGATCACCACCTCGTCGCCGGCGGCGCCGAACACCTTGGCGCCCATCATGTCGTCGACCGCGCGCAGCGCCTCGTCGACGCTCGCGGCCACCACCACGCCCTTGCCGGCGGCGAGACCGTCGGTCTTGACCACGATGGGAGCCCCCTTGGCGCGAATGAAGTCCTTGGCCGCCGCGGCATCGGTGAAGCGCCGGTACCAGGCGGTGGGGATGCCCGCCTGCGACACCACGTCCTTCATGAATCCCTTCGAGCCCTCCAGGCGCGCCGCGGCCGCCGAGGGGCCGAACACCAGGATGCCGGCGGCGGTCAGGCGGTCGGCGAGGCCCAGCACCAGCGGTCCCTCGGGCCCCACCACCACCAGGTCGACGCCGCGGGCGACGGCGAAATCGACCAGACGGTCGACGTCCTCGGCGCCGATGTCCACGCACTCGGCCTCGCCGGCGATGCCGGCATTGCCCGGCGCACACCACAGCCGGGTCAGCCGCGGCGACTGCTTCAACTTCCAGCACAGGGCGTGCTCGCGGCCGCCGCCGCCAACCACCAGGACCTTCATGGCTCGACCCTCTCGTGAGACCCGGCGGCTTTTTACCACGGGAGGCCGGCATTGCAAGGTGCGTGGGGTCGATGCCCCTTCGACGGGAATTCGTTCCCGTAGGATACTTTGGCAAATTGCGCTACCGTTAGGCGTTGGTCCCTGCTTCCTGGTGGAATCGGCAATGGCTTCCGGCAACGACGACATGGCGTTCTATCAAGAGATGGCCGCAGCGGCACGGGCGGTGCTGCGCCAGCGCGACAGCCACGACGCGAGCACGGTCAAGATGGCCGAATACCTGCTGGCGGTCGCCGCCCGGTCGACGGCGGGGGCGCCGTCGACACCGACGGAGCGGCCGTGAGGCGGCCGCCGGCCGCGCTCCGGCGTCTAACGCCGCACCCTAACTCTGCATCGCGGCGTTTTTGCGAGCATTGAGCGAGCGGCCAAGGGCGCGGATGCGCCCGCCCGGCGAGGGCAAAACCATGATGCCTGAAGCGTGATGCACAGTTTGGGCATCACGCTTCAACGCCGCCCCATCGGCTCCGGCACCGCCCCCATCTGCTCGCTGGCCGCGGGCATTCCCAGCGCCGCCATGGTCTGCTCGTCGAGCTGGCCGTTGGCCGGCAGGCTGCGGTCCTGCTGGAAGCGCATCAGCGCCTGACGAGTGCCCGGTCCCCAGCGACCGTCGACCGCGCCGACATCGTAGCCGCGATTTTCCAATTGCTGCTGCGCCTGGCGCACCGCATTGCCCGACAGGCTGCTGGTGCGTTTCGCGGTGGGGACATAGCCGCGCCCGGCCGGCTGCGCGGTGGTGGCGGCGCCTGCGGCGGCGACCCCCAATGCCGCCAGAGTCTGCTCGTCGAGTTGGCCGCTGGCCTGGAGGTTCTTGTCCTTCTGGAATTTCTTCAGCGCCCCGGCGGTGGACTCGCCCCAGATGCCGTCGATCTGTCCCACCTCGTAGCCGCGGTCGGACAGCCGGCGCTGCACCGTCTGCACCATCTGCTGGCTGACCGCCTGTTCCCCGGCGGCGGCGGCAGTGGCGCCGCCGGTCTGGCCGGTGCCGGAGGTGGCGCTGGTCTTGGTGGTGCCCATTTGCTCGCCCCACCACTGGCAGCCCGACAACGCAATCGCCGCCGCGGCGGCGATGGGCAATGCCCGCATGCTCATGACCGGTCTCCTGTCGCTGGTCCCGTTGCCAGGCCAACGCCGCCGGAGCCCCGGAGTTCACGGCGCCGGAGGGGTAAGCCGGGAAGCGAACGGCGTGCCTATCCGGCCAGGATCGCCAGCGCCGCGGCGTGCACCCGGGGATCGCCGGCGGCGCACACCCGTCCGTCCGAGGCCAGGGTCAGCCCCTGCCCGGCCCAATCGGTGACGATCCCCCCGGCGGCCTCGATCACCGGCACCAGGGCGCCGTAGTCGTAAGGCTTGAGCCCTGCCTCGACCACCACGTCGACGAAGCCGGTGGCCAGCAGGGCGTAGGCGTAACAGTCGCAGCCGTAGCGCGGCGACTTGGCGGCGGCGGCGATGCGGTTCCACCGCGGCAACGTCTCGGCGTCGAAGAATTCCGGCCCGGTGGTGAAGGCATAGGCGTGGGCGAGGTCCGGACAGGCGCGGACCCGCACCGGCTTGCCGTTAAGGGTGGCAACGCCGCCGGCCAGACC
>JACRFY010000240.1 GCA_016212565.1 Magnetospirillum sp.
ATTCGATCTTCGACCTCGGCCTGCCGCTGATCGCCTTCTGGGTCAATCTGATGGTGACCGGCTGGGCCATCGGCCTGGGGGTCTCGGCCCTGGTGCTGCGCTACGGGCTGGGGGCCGAGAGTCTGGCCTGGGTGCTGGTGTTCGCGGTGGCGCCGCTGGCCGGCATCTACTATCCGGTCAGCACCCTGCCGGCGTGGCTGCAACCGGTGGCCTGGGCGCTGCCGGCCTCGCATGTCTTCGAGGGCATGCGGGCGGTGATGTTCGGCGAGGGGTTCCGCGTCGATTTGCTGATCAGCGCCATCGCCCTCAACGTCCTCTATGTCGCCGCCGCCGCCGCCCTGTTCCTGCACACCTGGCACATTGCCCGCCGCCGCGGTCTGTTACTGCATGTGGGCGAGTGACTCGACTCCGTTGTCTTCGCGGGACTAGACTTGCGGTTTCGGTGACGGCGGAGCACACCGGTGAGCGCATCGGGGGTCATGGCGACGGAACGGGTGGCCGGCACGCAGGTGCCGTTTGCCGCCGCCCTGCCGTCTGCCGTCGAGTCCGCCCGCCAGCGCTTCGGCTTCGCGCTTCCCGATCCGCCACCGGCCAATCGACGCCCGACCGACCGTTCCGACGAGGAAAACGGCGCGTCTCAGCGCCAGCCGCCCGAATCGGCGCCGGCCGGGCGCCATCCCGCGGCGGCGGGCGGCGACGCCGCTTTGGCGGCCTTCGTGGTGCAGCGTCTGGCCCAGGAAGAGGGCGGAACCGCGGGGCACGGGGCGGCGCTCTCGGCCTATCGGACGGCCACCGGCGCCTACGGCCGGACCCCCACCGCGGTCCCGCAAGCGGCCGGAGAAACGGGCCCGATCGAGATCCTCAGCCCATTGCCGCGGCTGGCCTCGGGTCGGGTTCTCGACCTCGCGGTCTGATTTCTCCATTCGATTTCAAGGCGACCCTCTGGTATAGACGCGGTGGTGTTACCACATACCGGGTGTCAGGACTTATCGCGTTAAGCGCGGGTGGCGACCTGCGGTTGCTTTACACATTATAGAATATAACCATCATCGCGATGGATATTACCAAAGTCTCCGCAAGTTGCCCGCAGGTTGAGTCGGCGATACGACAAATTGTGTTGCTTGGCCGGCGAAACCATACTATGGACAGGAAAAGGTAGCCATGCCTGATACAGCGGACGACACCCGCCAGTACGATGACCCCTCAGAGCTCCAGTCGAGAACAATGACGACAAAGCCCGAAGAAAAGACCAGACCCGTCAATCGCGCCAACGACACCGACCGGCATGCCGGGGCTCGTATCCGCGAGCGACGGATCATGCTCGGTCTGTCGCAGCAGCAGATGGCCGATCTGATCGGCGTCACCTATCAGCAGGCCCACAAATACGAGCGCGGCATCAACCGCATCTCGGCCGGCCGTCTCTACGAGATCGCCCAGGTCCTGGGGGTGCCGGTGGGGTATTTCTTCGAGGGCCTGGACAGTCACCGGGTGCCCGACCTCACCGCCCGCCAACGCATGTGCCTGGAGCTGGCGCGGAATTTCACCAGCATCAGCAACGAGAAGCATCAGGAAGCCCTGTCGCAGTTGGCCCGGGCCCTGGCCTCGGAGTAGTTTTCGGCGGGCGATGGAACGTTTCCACGATGGGGCGGTCTTCGGGCCGCCCCATCACGTTATTATGGTCTTGCCCTCGCCGGGCGCGGCCCTCTATTCGGCAACCATCCCGGCCTCGGGTTCGAGGGCAAGGCGTTGGATGGCCCAGGCGGCCGCGTCGCGCACCAGCGGGCTGGGATCGTCGAGGCGGGCGGCGGCGGCCGAGGCCAAGGCCAAGGCGGGACGGGCCGCGTTGCCGATCGCGATCAGCACGTTGCGGACGAAGCGGTCGCGGCCGATGCGCTTGACCGGCGAGGCGGAGAACAGGGCGCGAAAGCCGGCATCGTCGAGGGCGGCGAGATCGGCCAGGCGCGGCGCCGCCAATTCGGCGCGCGGCAGGAAGCCGGCCTCGCGGTGGGGCGGGGCGAATTTGTTCCACGGGCAGACCGCCAGGCAATCGTCGCAGCCATAGATGCGGTTGCCCATCAACGGGCGCAGCGCCTCCGGGATCGGCCCCTTGTGCTCGATGGTCAGATAGCTGATGCAGCGGCGGGGGTCGATGCGACCGGCGGCGTCGATGGCCGCGGTCGGGCAGGCGTCGCGGCAGGCATGGCAGCGTCCGCAACGGTCCGGCTCGGCGGCGTCCGGCTCCAGCTCCAGGGTGGTGAAGACCTCGCCCAACACCAGCCACGAACCGAAACGGCGCGAGACCAGATTGGTGTGTCGCCCCTGCCACCCCAGACCGCCTTGGGCGGCGAGCGGCTTTTCCATCACCGGCGCGGTGTCGACGAACACCTTGACCTCGGCGCGGAAGGCGGCGGCCATCCACCCCGCCAATTGCTTGAGCCGGCCCTTGACGATGTCGTGGTAGTCGCGGTTGCGGGCATAGGTGGAAATCAGGCCGCGGTCGGGATGGGCCAGCAGGGCCCGCGGGTCGTCGGCGGGGGCGTAGTTGAGGCCGAGGACGACGACGCTGCGAACCTCCGGCCACAGCGCCCGGGGACCGCGGCGGCGCGCGGCGGTGTCGCCCATCCACGCCATCCCGGCGCCGCGCCCCTCGGCCAGCCACGCGTCGAGCTCGCCGCCCCAGTCGCCGGTCGCGGCGGCGAAGCCGACGGCATCGAAGCCGATCTCCGCGGCCTTGGCGCGGATGCGGTCTTTGGGATTGGTCACTTAGAAAAGCTGCAATTGGGTGCTGTCGCCATCTTCTTCCCCTCGCACATAGGCGATCATGCGCAGGATATCGGGGCCGGCATTGACACAGGAAACGCGGATCGCGGGGTGAGTGTTCGCGAAGACGCGAAAGACCTCGTCGGCGAAGGGTTGGCCGATCTGGTCGACGCCTTCGAAATCGAGCAGCACCTCTGCGAATTGCTCGAAACGGGCGAGGACGCGCTTGGCCTGCGAGCGCGACACCAGTTGCTCGTTCGGATAGCGCCCGAGCTTGAGGGGAACGTGGGTGCGGCGGAACCGCATGCTGTCTTGCCGATAGGTGTCGAAGACATCGCGTGTCGTCCAGGCGGCATCGCGGGACACCTCCATGACGACCGTTGTGCCCGGCATGAAGTCGTCTTCCTCGACTTCGATCAGCCATTCGTCATCCGCCTGCCGCTGACGGTGGTAGAAGAGCGTCGATGATTGAATTGAAAAGCGGTCGAACATCCGTGACGTAAAGAAAATGCCCTCGCCGGCATGGCGGGCAGGGTCTGAGGTGATTCGTCCCTTGGACAGCTCAAGGAGAGCGCTCCGGGCGTCGGGAAGGTGAAAATCTCTCTGAATTCTCTCGAAGATGCCGACGCCGTTGTCGTGCACAATCATCTTGATCGGTCCGGCGCCGTCGTTGGCGATTTGAATATAAGCATCCGGGCTTCCGGAATGATCGATGACGTTGTTGAGGATCTCGGTGAATCCATATTGGCATAGGTCGAGGGCGTTTTGCTTTACGTCGGCCAAGTGGGGGAGGACCCGGAACCGCCAGACCACGTCCTCGTCGAGCCACGCGCCGACCTCGATGCGGAAGCTCAGTCTCGCCAGACGATAGCGGCGGTCCTTGGTCTTGCCGGAGGCGATCAGCACGCCTTCGTCGCTCAGACGCTTGAGGTAGCGTCCGACCGCGGTGCGCGACAGGCCGAACGTCTCGGCGGTGATTGCGGCAATGGTCTCCGGGTGCTCCTGGACCTGGGCGAGAATGAAGGCCCGGACCTCGGAATTCTCACGGCTTCGGCCTGGCATTTGAAATCCTTGCGCGCCGAATTTAAAACGTTAATCCGGATATTAACCGGGTATCGGTCCCAAGGTCAACGAGTCGCTACCCCCGGCCCCGGTATCCCGCCACGCCGGGATCGGGCAGCCACAAACCCTCGGGCGGGGTTTCGGTCTGCCAGAAGACATCGATGGGGATGCCGCCGCGCGGATACCAATAGCCGGCGATGCGCAGCCATTTCGGTTCGCAGGCGTCGATCAGGCGCTTGGCGATGGCCAGGGTGCAATCCTCGTGGAAGGCGCCGTGGTTGCGGTACGAGCCCAAGAACAGCTTCAGCGACTTCGATTCGACCAGCGACGCCTCGGGGACGTAGTCGACGACCAGATGGGCGAAGTCGGGCTGGCCGGTGATCGGGCACAGCGAGGTGAATTCCGGGGCGCTGAAGCGCACCAGATAGACGGTGCCGGGATGGGGATTGGGCACCGTCTCCAGCACCGCCTCGTCGGGGCAGGCGGGCAGCGGCGTGCTGCGTCCCAATTGGGTCAGAATCGGCTCCATGGCCCTCAGCCGGCGGTCAGTTTGCGTATGGTATTGGTGGTGCTCTGGCCTTCGACAAGGGCGGCCAGCACCACCTGTCCGCCCCAGCCCTGCACCAGATCGGCACCGACCACCGTGTCGAGGCTGTAATCGGCGCCCTTGATCAGCACCTCCGGGCGCAGGGTCTCGATCAGGGCCAGCGGCGTATCCTCGCCGAAGATCACCACCAGATCGACGCTGGCCAGAGACGCGAGCACCGTGGCCCGCGCCGCCTCGGATTGCACCGGGCGGGTGGGACCCTTGAGGCGGCCCACCGAGGCGTCGGAATTGAGCCCCACCACCAGCCGGTCGCAGGCCGCCTTGGCCTGGGCGAGGATCGAGACGTGCCCGGGATGCAGCAGGTCGAAGCAGCCGTTGGTGAAGCCCACCGCCAGTCCCTTGCGCCGCCAGCGGCCGACCACGTCGAGGGCCTCGTCGACGCCCACCACCTTGGTCTCGGCGCCCCACAGATCGTCGTGGTGCAGCGCCGAGACGATTTCGTTGGCGAAGGCCACCGCGGTGCCGACCTTGGCGACGACGATGCCGGCGGCGACGTTGGCCAGCCGCGCCCCCTCCAGCAGCGTCGCCCCGGAGGCGATGGCGGCGGTCAGGGTCGCCACCACGGTATCGCCGGCTCCCGAGACGTCGTAGACCTCGCGCGCCTCGGCGGGCAGGTGATGGACGGTGCCGGATTCCTCGACCAGGGTCATGCCGTCCTGGCTGCGGGTCACCAGCACGGCGCCGACACCGCAGGTGGCGATCAGATGGCGTGCGGCGGCGACGATGGCCTCGTCGCTGTCGACGGCCATCTTGGTCGCCTCGTGCAGTTCCTTGCGATTGGGGGTCAGCACGCTGGCGCCGCGATAGATCGCGTAATCGATGCCCTTGGGATCGACCACCACCGGGCGGCCGGCGGCGCGGGCGCGGCGGATCAGCTCGGGAGTCACCGGCGAGGCCAGCACGCCCTTGCCGTAATCCGAGATCACCAGTGCGCCCACCTCGGGCAACAGGCGCTCGGCGCGGGTCAGCACCTGGTCGCGGATCTCGTCGCTGAGCGGGGCATTGGTCTCGCGGTCGGCGCGCAGCAACTGCTGCGACGAGGCGAAGAAGCGGGTCTTGATGGTGGTTTGCCGCCCCGGCTCGACCACCAGGCAGGGGTCGATTTCGCCATGCTCGCCGACCAGGCGGGTGACCTCGCGGCCGGCGACGTCGTCGCCGATCACCGAGACGAAGGCCGGGTTGCCGCCCACCGCCACCAGGTTGCGCACCACGTTGCCGGCCCCGCCGAGCATGGCGCTTTCGCGCTCGATGCGCACCACCGGGATCGGCGCCTCGGGCGAGATGCGGTCGACGGTGCCATAGACGAAGCGGTCGAGCATGACGTCGCCGATGCACAGCACACGGGCGCCCTTCATGCCGGCGAGGCGCTCGACCAGAACGGAATTTTCACTCATGAGGGTCCTTTGGCAACGCGGGGTCAATAGCTGCGCGGGCGCGCCCGGGCGATGCCGCGGCGGCGGATGTCGTGCAGCAGCATGTTCTCGATGTGGCGGCCCTGGAACAGGGTGATGCCCACCGAGTGGCCGTACTCGATCGACGACGGCGTGTCGCAGCGGCACAGGATGATGCGGGTGACGCCGATACGCTTCAAGGCGTCGGTCTTCTTGTCCTTCTCCTCGGTCAGGCTGGGTTCCCACACCAGCTTGATGAGGTCGGCGCCCAGGCGCTCGCGGTCGACGAAGGGCAGCATCGAATAGGTCAGGCCGTCGACGCAGATGCGGTAGCCGCGGTCGTGGGCGAAGTCGCGGGCGAACAGGTAGGCGCCGAGATCGGCGAAGATGTCGACCTTCTGCAATTCCAACACGATGGTGCCGCGCATGCCGGCCTTGACGTTGTCGTCGAAGACCAGGAATTCGGGCGACAGGATGGTCGAGACGTTGAGGTTGATGCTGATGTCGCCTTCCAGGGTGCGGTCGTCGTGCTTGTTGAGCATCGACAGCACCCGGCGGTCCAGGGTCTCGGTCAATTGCTGGAACAGCCACGGGCTGGAGGCGACGTTGATCGACGGCAGCATCACCTGGCGCAGGTCGGCGATCGAGATGAACAGCTCGTGGAACACCGGCTGCGGCGGTGCGCTGCCCACCAGGGCGCACACCGCCTGGCGGCGCATCAGGTTGGAGAGGTCGGCCTGGCCCAATCCGGCCTCGACCCGGGCCAGCAGCTCGGGGGTGAACGGGCTGCCCTTGGGCTTGCTGGCGCGGCTTTCCAGGCCGGCGCGCTCCTGGGCGGCGCGCAGCTTGGACTGTTCCTCCTGCACCAGGCCCTGGGCGAGGGCCATCAGCACGTCGTATTCGCGGTCGAGCGAGAACCAGGTGCAGAAGGTGGTACCCATCCCCTCGTCGACCACCAGGGGGTCGTCGGAGAACAGGAAGCGCAGCTTGACGATCGCCGCCTCGACCTCTTCCTGGACCTGGGCCTTGTAGACCAGCATCAGGTCGGCGTTGCCGAGCTGGAAGACCTGGGCATGCAGCATCTTCACCAGGCCGTCGAAGGTGCCGGCGGCCATGCGCAGGTGATGCTCGCGGCGATTCTGCACCGCCAGGCCGGACAGGTGGACCTGGACGGCGCGGCGGTCGGCGCGGTGGCGCTCCAGGCGGTGCAGGTAGTCGAGCAGCAGGGTTTCCTGGCTGGCGGTGCGCTGCGAACCGGCGGGCGGGGCGTTGAGCATGCGGGCGCCCTAGCGGAAGGCCTTGAGGGGGGGAAAGGCGTCGAGCATGTCGTTGTCGCCGCACTCGGCGCGCACCCGGCCCGAGATCACCGAATGGCGCTGGATGCATTGCGGCAGGGTGCAGGCCGAGGATTTCGGGCACATGGCCATGGTCACCGCGCCGACCATGGCGTCGAGGAAACGGCCCTGGAAGTGGCGGATGCCGCGGGCCAGGCCCCAGGCGATGGCGCCCTCGGCGTCGCAGCGGGTGAGGATGACGCGGTCGAAGCCCACCGGCCCCAGCGCATGCGCGACCTCGGAGGTCTGCAGCGGATCGGCCATGTCGGGGCTCCAGCTGAGTTTGACGTAGTCGGTGTCGTAGAGCTCGGCGTCCATGAACTGCAGGGTAATCGGGCTCATGCCGTCGAGCACCGTCTTGTGCCCGTGCGCGCGCAGGTGGTTGCGGATGCGGAAGAAGCCGTCGAGATTGGCGAAGATGTCGATCAACTGGAACTCGACCACCAGATTGGCGCGGCCGCGGATCGATTGCTCGAACTGCTGGAACACCGCCGTCTCGACCGTCGACATGTTGAGATTGACCGAGAAGGTCGCGGGCATCTTGCGGAAGCCGGCATCCTGGAGCACCGACAGCACCCGCAGGTCGAGGACCTGCGACAGGTGCTGGAACAGCCAGCGATTGGCCAGCAGATTGACGTCGGGGGCCAGCGCCTTCTGCAGGTCGCCGATCGACATGTAGAATTCCTGGAACGCCACCTCGGCGATGTTCTTCTCGGTGATGCGCACGCAGGGCTGGCGGCGGACCACGCCGGCGATGTCGGTGCTGGCGATGCGTTCGAGCAGCCGCGACAGGTTCTTGGAATTGATGTCGACGGCCTTGGGCGTGATCCGCTCGCTGGCGATGCGCTTGCGCGCTTCGACCACCAATTGGCCGACCACGACGAAGAACTCGTCGTATTCGCTTTCGAGATCGTAGAAGGTGGCGAAGCGGTCCTCGCCGTCCGCGCCCTCGGCATAGGTCAGCGGGTCCTTGGCGAACAGTGCCCGCAGCTTGAAGACGATGGCGTCGAGGTCGGCCAGCCGCGCATCCTTGCAGATCAGCGCGATGTCGAAATTGGTCAGCAGGAACATCTGGCCGCGATACAGGTCGACCATCGATTCGAACATGCGAAAGGCGATGCGGACCTTGGATTCCTCGCGGTTCTGCGGCAGCAGGCGGGAAAGATGGATGTGCAGGGCCAGCCGCCCTTCGCGAATGCGCCCGACGCGCTCGGCGGCGTCGTAGAGCATGCTTTCGGGCGTGACCACTTCCTGCGGCCGTCCACCGAACGCCGTCGCGTTCATCTCGTTTCCGTTCCCGTAGCCCATTCGCCCTCGCCCGCCGCCGTTGTTTCCCGGCCATGAAACGGGCAAAGTCGATTCCTGTGAAAAACATACATCGCACTTGAGGACGAGCCTAGAACGAAATGAAGACCGCCGGTGCCGATCCCGCCTCCTTCCCCGTCGCCGGCGTCCCCGCCGGAACCCGGGTCTATGCCGTCGGCGATGTCCATGGGCGCACCGACCTGCTGGATCTGCTGTTGGCGCGGATGGCCGAGGAGGTTGCCGTCGACCGCCCCGAGCGTCTGGTGGTGGTGTTCCTCGGCGACTACGTCGACCGTGGTCCCGATTCCCGCGGCGTCGTCGAGCGTCTGGCCGCCGGGCCGCCGTCGGGGCCGCTGGCGGGGGCCGAATGGGTGTGCCTGCGCGGCAACCACGAGGACTTCCTGCTCCGCTTCCTCGATGGCGGGGCGGATGGCAAGGCGTGGTGCTACAACGGCGGCCTGGAGACGGTGCGCTCCTATGCCGGGGCCATTCCCGACGGGCTGGAAGGCGACATGGCGGCCTTGCAATTGCTGCTGTCGCGAGCCCTGCCGCCCGCGCACCTGCGCTTCCTGTCGCGGCTCAAGCTGTCATGGAGCGAGGGCGACTACGTGTTCGTCCACGCCGGCGTCCGCCCCGGCGTGGCCCTCGAGGACCAGGCCCCGGCCGACCTGATGTGGATCCGCGACGATTTCCTCGCCCATGGCGGCCCGATGGACAAGGTGGTGGTGCACGGCCATTCGGTTCGTCCAACCCCGGAGGTGCGTCCGTGGCGGATCGGCATCGACACCGGCGCCTACCGCACCGGCCTGCTGACCGCCCTGGTTCTGGAGGGTGGCGAGCGGCGCTTTCTGGTCGGCTGACGGCGAACGCTCGAAATGACCTGTTCGCCGGTATTCGGCGGCCATTGCGGCCGCGGCCAAGGGCGCGGACGCGCCCGCCCGGCGAGGGGCAATCAGCCGAGTCACGTCAGTGGCTCGGCGGTATGACGGCGCGAACCGCCGGAGACGTCTCTCGGGCTACCGTCGTCCCCGCAGCACCCGCCCCGCCGCCCCGCCGCACACCCGGCTGACCCGCTCGTATTCCTCCCGCGTGTCGATCTTCGCCTGGGCGACGTGGCGGTCGGCCATGGCGGTGTCGAAGGTGCGCCGGGCCACCGCCTGGACGCTGGCCCACAGCATCGTCTGCAAATGCTGCTGGTCGCGGCCCTCGACGGAGCCCAGGCGGGCGACCTCGTCGGCAAGCTGGCGGCCCATGCGCGAGGCGGCGGCGGCGAGATAGGTCTCGTCGGTGGCGACGTGACGCATCTCGTGGGCGCGAACCTCGGCGGTCAGGCACGAATCGGCGATCACCTCGCGGGCGATGAAGACGGTGCGGATGGGAATGCTGATCTTCGCCTGCACCTGGGCCGGCGCGGCACACAGGCGACCATCGGGACTGCGGCGAACCGAGGTGCGCATTTCCAGCCGCAGGCCGCTCTCGGCCTCGGACAGGCCGAGGACGTGGGCGTCGCGGCCGAGGATGCTTTTGCGATTGCGGCTTTGCCGGACGGTGAGGTCGTCGATCGACAGCCGGTTGTTGCCCGATAGCGGCGCCAGTTCGGTCTCCACCGTGACGCGGGCACGCTCGGGGGTGGGGCAGGCGGCGTGGCCGATCCCGGGCAGCAGGGTGGCGGGCAGCAGGACCAGCAGGGCGGCAAGGGAGAGGCGGCGCATGCCTTATCCTCCCCCTTTTTCGCGCAACGGGGCAAGTGGTCTTGCACCGCGATGTCTTACACCTCGAACTCGGTCTCCGCCGCCACCCCGCCGCCCGGCCGCCAGTCGCGGCGCTCGGCGCGGACGCCGCCGAGGCGGTTGAGCCGCACCGGCTGGGCGAGCAGGCAGCCGGCGACGGCGTCGAGGCCGTCGTCGCGTCCCTTGCCGCCCGGCTGCCACTCGCGCATCTCGGCGACGAACGGCGTGGTCCAGACGCTGCGGTGGCAGCGTAGCGCCCCGGCCGCCAGCACGGCGTCGAAGGCGTCGACGATGCGCTGGTCCTTGGCGCGAGTCGACGACACCTCGACCACCGCACACGGAATGGCGGCGGCGGCGAATTCGCGGCGCAGCAGGCCGGGAAGGAAACGGCCCAGGCCGTTGGTCTCCAGCGTCACCGCCGGCAGGTGCAGGTCGCGGACGAAGGCGGCGACGTGGCGGCACAATTGGGTGGCCTCGTCGACGTCGGCCAGGGCTGGGTCGTGGGTGAGGTAGCGCACCCGGTGCAGCCAATAGCCCCCCTCCTCGTCGGTGAACAGGGCGGCGACGACGCTGGAATCGCCCTTGCCGGGAGCGCCGTAGGCCGGATCCCACCAGCACGAGGCCGAGACCAGCCGCTTGCCGGCCAACGACAACACCGCCAGCCGGTTGCCCTCGGCGTAGACCAGCTCGTCGTCGTAGAGGCGCAGGCGGTCGGGGTCGAGGCGGCCGTCGGCGATGTTGACCGGTTGCAGCATCATCTGGCTGTCGAACTTGTTGGGGCCGCTGCGCCTGCGGATGGCGGCGATGCGCTCGGCGGGAAAGCGCTCCGGCCAGGCGCTCTTGCCGCGCGGGTCGAGCAGCGGGATCTCCAGGCGGCGAAAGCCGTCGAGGAACGGCCGGCTTTCGCCCGCCTCCAGCCGGGCCTCGCGGCCGTAGATGGTATAGAAGCTGTGCGGGGTGCCGACGTAGAGCTGCAATCCGCCCGGCACCAGGACGTATTCGATCTCGCCCAGGCGTTCGCGCAGATCGGCGCGCTTGGGGGCGGAATCGCAGGTGTTGGGCACCTCGACGTCGTCGCAGATGACGATGTCGGCGCGACTGCCGGTGATGTTGGCACCGATGCCCTTGGCGATCATCGAGGCGTCGCGCAGCTCGCCGGGGCGGTTGACGGTGAACTGGTCGGCGGCCCACTGCTCGCGCCGTGCCGGCTTGAGACCGGGGGTGAGCGGGTGGCGCTCGATGATCCGCTTGACGTTGCGGACCATCTTCTTGGCCAGGGCGAAGTCGGCGGCCAGGACCATGATGCGCAGGTTGGGATCATGCATCAGCACCCAGGCGCAGAACAGGCCGACCATGGTCGACTTGCCGCTGCTGCGAAAGGCCATCAGCAGCAGTTCGCGCGGGCCGTGACGCCAGCGCGCCGCCAGCCAGCGGGCCATGCGGCGGTGATGGCGCGGCGTGCCGAGCCCCACCCGCCGATTCCAGATCCAGGCGAATTCGGGGAAGTCGATGGGAATCATGATTCGCAGTCCTCGTCGTCGTCGTCGAAGCCGTCGAGGGCCGCGCGAGCTTCGGCCAGCAGGCAGTCGAGGCCGGGATCGCCGACGGCCGTCGGCGTCGGATCGTCGGCCTTGCCCTCGGCCCAGCGGGCCAGCTTGACCAGCAGTTCGATGTGGGCCAGCGCCGCCTTGGCCGCCGCATGCCAGGCGGCGAAGCCCTTGGCGTCGGCGGGTGGTGGTGCGGCGGCGAACGTCTCGTAGCCGGCCAGGGCGGCGTCGATGCGGGCCGGAAGCGCCCCCAGCAGGCGGCGCCGGAGGGAGTCGATGTCATCGGGCATGGCGGTTCCACTCCTCGAAAAGAAAAGCCCCGACAACGTGGCGGGGCTTGTGCGGGAGTCACGGCGCCGGCACGGGCTCCGGCTTCTTGGGCTCCTTGACCGGCTTGGTGCCGGGACGAATGGGAAACGGCGGCATGGCTACCTCCATTGCATCCACACGCCGTGGATGCGCTGTTCCGTGGTGTTGAGGGTCTTGAGCCGCCATTTCATCGCCGTTCCCGCCGGCTGGGCGGACAGGTCGGCGGTGCCGGCGAGGATGGCGGTGGAGGCGTCGAAGGCGCCCTCGTTGGCCAGAGCGGCGGCGGTCCAGGTGGTGCCGCCGTCGCGGCTGGTCTCGGCGATCAGGTCGGTGTCGAGGGTCACCGAATCGACCGGCTGGTGAAGAACGACCAGCCGGGCATCGGTCGGAACGGCTTCGGCCGTGAACGCGATGGACACCAAGGTCATAGCGTCAACAACCACGCCGTAGAACACCAGCTCGGCAACGCCGACGCCGTTGCTGCCATTGCCACTGATATTCAGGCGCCAATAGCGCGCAGATTGTGATGCAAACGAGACGTCAAGAACCTCCCCCGCTGCCCCACCCGTCGCTCCGCCGGCAGCAACGGACCATGTCGAATTGTCCGATGAGTACTCGACCTGATACGCTACGCTGCCGCTGACTGCCAAGAATGGATAAGTCGTACTCGCCGTGGCGACGATCCGGTAAATAGCCACTACGTTTCCAAAATCCTTTCCAATCACGTTTCCCAGGCCGCCAACGGACGTCGATATATTCGCGCTGGCCGCGTATGTCTGAGCTCCAACACCGTCGAACGCAGCCGCCAGCCCGCCGCCATTGGTCAAGTTGCCGAGGGGAGCCCCGGTACCTTGCGGGATCGCCCCCGTAAATGATGGCGCGTGATAGTAGTCGCCGCTGCTGTCGTAGGTCTCGTTGGTCGAGGCTGCGGTGTCGATGCCGGTCTGGTCCTCGAACTCGTCGGCAACGCCGTCGACCATCTTCAGCACCGACCAGCCGCTGTCGATCTGGTCGCGCAGCACGGTGACGGCGAGGTTGGCTTCGAGGAAGGCCAGGCGGTCGAGAAGCGCGGCGCCGGCGGCGGCGGGCAGGGCGATGGTTCCCGCCGCGTCGTCGTAGCTGCCGCCGGCCGCGACGATCATGGCGCCGACCACGTCCCGTGCGACCGCGGTGAGGTCGGCGACCTCGGCCGCGGCGTGGGTGTGCGCGGCGGCGGCGGCGCCGAGATTGACCCGCGCCGCCGCCGTGTCGGCGAGATCGGCGAGGTTCTGGCCGCGGTGCAGCGGATTGCCGACGCTGGCCGCCGCTGCCGCCGCCTGGGCGGCACTCGCGGCAGCCTCGGCGGCTTTGGCGATCGCGGTGGCGGCATGGCCGGCGGCGGTCTCGATGGCCGGCAGTGCCGTTTCGAGGTCGGCGGTGCCGTTGGCCAGCCCGGTGCCGGCGGCATTCCACGCCAGGTAGCGTCCGGCTTCCGGCTCGGGCAGGGTGAGATCGGCGGTCGACGACGAGGTGGGGGCACGGCGTACCGTCAGGGCCAGATCGTCGGCCACCTGTTGCAGCGCGGCGGTCTGGATGTCGAACTCGTCGTTGATCACCTTGGCGCGGATGACCTCGTCGTTCTGCAGGTCGGAGGTGCGGGCGATGATCAGGCGGCGGCGCAGGGTCACCACCACCCCGTTGGCCGGCGGGGCGGTGAAGATCACCGTTCCGCCCGACGAGATTCCGGCGCCCGAGACGCTGTACCCGCCGCTCTGCAAGACGGCGTCCAGCCACACTTCGAGGTCGGCGGGCTTGAAGATGGGGAAGGGATAGGTGAAGGCGCTCTGGGCGCCGCTGGCCACGTACTGGGCCCGCGGCGCCGCGGCGCCGATCTGGATGTGATCGCTCATCGGGGACTCCGGAAAGAAGGGC
This sequence comes from Magnetospirillum sp., assembly GCA_016212565.1. Taxonomy (GTDB): domain Bacteria; phylum Pseudomonadota; class Alphaproteobacteria; order Rhodospirillales; family Magnetospirillaceae; genus JACRFY01. The sequence continues at coordinate 13,957 of JACRFY010000240.1, forward strand.
CCCTCCCCCGCGGGCGGAGGAGGGGCTGGCAGGAGGGCCTAGCGCCAGTGCATCGACACGCCGTGGATGCGCTGTTCCTTGTCGTTGAGGGTGCGCAGGCGCCATTTCATCGCCGTGCCCGCCGGCTGGGCGGACAGGTCGGCGGTGCCGGTGAGGATGGCGGTGGTGGCGTCGAAGGCCCCCTGGTGGGTCAGGGCGGCGGCCGTCCAGGTGATGCCGCCGTCGCGGCTGACCTCGGCGGTCAGGTCGGTGCCGAGCGTCACCGCCGTCATCGGCTGATGCAGGACGACCAGACGGGCCTCGGCGGGCACCGTCTGCGCAGCCAGAACGGCATTGGACACCAGCGTCATGTCGGAGGCCGATGCGGACAGAGTGGCCCGCATTTCGTTGAAACCGCCGCTTTCCACGCCATCGAATTGGGCCACCAGGCGCCAATAGCGATGACTTCCGGCGGCCGCCGCTGCGGTGGTGTCGCCCCAGCCGGGGCTGCCGGTGGTGAAGGTCGCTCCGGTGTCCGTCCAGCCGGATCCGTCATCGGAGTGATAGACCTTCCACGCTCCGATATCCGCGCCACCAAGATGGTGCAAGCCGACAGAGGCGAGACCGACCGGGCTTCCGGCGTCGATCTGAACATACGCCGAACCGGACGACGCACCGTAGAGAGCGAATCCCTCATTGGTACTGAGATCGCCGTTGAGCAGGGCGGCGGCGACCGCCGACCACGACGACATAACGTTGTACTCCATGCCGGTGCCGCCGAAGGACAGCATGGCTGGGGTCAAATTCGCCGCACCGGTGGCGGTGCCGTAATAGTCGCCGTTGGGATCATAGGTCTCGTTGATCGATGCAGCGCTATCGATGCCGCTTTGATCTTCGAATTCGTCGGCCCATCCGTTCACCATTTTCAGCACCGACCCGCCGCTGTCGATCCGGTCGCGCAGCACGGTGACGGCGAGGTTGGTTTCGAGGGTCGCCAGGCGGTCGAGGATCGCCTGGTCCGAGGGCAACGCGATGGTCCCGGCGCCACCGTCGTAAGTGCCGCCGGCCCCGACGATCATCGTCCCCACCACCTCCTGGGCGAAGGCGGTGAGCCCGGGTTCGTCGACGCCGATCCGCACCTGCTCGTTGGCCCCGGGATTGTCGACGCTCGCCGACAGCAACGGTCCGGGCACCACCTTGGCGCCGAGGAAGCCGCCGGTGGTATCGGCGTCCGACACCCGCACCCGGCCGGCGAGGCCGACGATGCTGGCGGCGTGCCACTTGGCGGAGTGCTCGCCGCCGGACACCGGGCCGTCCATCTTGGTCGCCCAGTCGGCGGCATTCTGCGCCGAACCGAGCGCCTGGACCGCGGCGGCCGACGCCTCGTTGGCGAAGATGCCGGCCGAGGCGGCGACCGCCGATTCCGCGGCCGCTGCCTGGGTGGCCGAACCGGCGGCCTCGGTGGCGGCGTTGATGGCGATGGTCGCCAAGCCCGAGGCCTGGGTCGCCGAACCCTGGGCGGCACCGGCCGACGACTCGGCCGCACTTGCCGCCTGGACCGCCGAATCCGCGGCCGCACCGGCGACGGCGGCGGCGGTGGTCGCGGTACTGGCCGCACCGGTGGCCGAGGTCGCCGACCCCGCCGCCTGGGTGGCCGAGGCTGCGGCGGCGTCGGCGGCATTGCCGGCCGAGATCGCCGCATCCGCCGCCTGGCTGGCGGCGGCGGTCACCTGGGATGCCGCGCCGGCGGCGGTCGCGGCGTAGGCCCCCGCCGAGAGCGCCGCGCCCTCCGCCTGGGCGGCGGATTGGGCGGCGTTGGCGGCGGCGGTCACCGCCTCGTCGACGACCGTGGTTACCGCGGTGACGCTGCACGCCGCCTCGGCCGCCTGGGTGGTCGCCAGGGTGGCGGCGGCCGCCGCCTGGGCGGCGCTGCCGGCCGCCTCGGCGGCCTTGGCGCCGCTGGCGAAGGCGGCGGTCTTGGTGCTCACCGCCGCCTCGACGGCCGCCGCCGCCGACTGGCAGGCCTGGGCGGCGACCAGATCGGGATCGCACTCGCTGTTGATCAGGGTCTCGGAGCCGTCGGCCGCCCATTTGAGGGTGCGGCCGGCAAGCGGGGCAACGGGAAAGGTCGGATTGGTCATGGAGGTTCTCCAGGTGTTGAGGGGACAACAAAAACCCGCCACGACGGGCGGGTGGGGGGACCGGCATAGGCGCTACCTTTGGCGAACACTTTCCGTGTAGCCTCATCATGAGCCCCCCTCGGGGGCGTCTCGAAGGACGAGGCGGGCCAAAGACAGCGTGCCACGGGCCTTGTCCTTCGAGACGGCCCTCGCGGGCCTCCTCAGGATGAGGCCCGAATGAGGCGACGCCCCTCCCCCGTGGACGGGAGAGGGGCGCAAGGCCAGTTCAGGCGAGGCTTATCGCCACTGCAGCCACACGCCGTGGATGCGCTGTTCCTTGGCGTTGAGGGTGCGCAGGCGCCAGGTCATCGCCGTCCCCGCCGGCTGGGCGGAAAGATCGGCCATCCCGGTAAGGATGTTCGTGGTGGCGTTAAAGGCCCCCGCAGATGCCAGGGCGGCGGCGGTCCAAGTGGTGCCGCCGTCGCGGCTGATCTCGGCGATCAGGTCGGTGTCGAGCGTCACCGCCGACACCGGCTGATGGAGGATCGCCAGGCGCGCGGTATCCGGTTGCGCCGCGGCGACGGTGGTGGTGGAGACGATGGTGGTGTCGGCCGGGAAAGCGACATCCTGGTAGATGCCGAAGGCGAAAACCCAGGCAGAATTTGGACCAAAGCTGCTTGTCCAGGCATTGCCATAGGCATAGGTGTTGGTGTTGCTGACGCCCCAATACGGCATGCCACTGGCGATATTGAGGCGCAGCCAATAGGTCGTTCCCGGTGTTGGGGTAAAGGGCGCGTCGAGCGTCACTTCAATCCACCCACCGGTCCCCGCTCCGGTCACGTCATCTTTCTTCGCCGTCGATGCGACGAGCGTTCCAGAGGGGGCGCTGCCGGAGTTGGTTTCGATCCGCACGTCCCAGGTCCCGGAAAATCCGGCATGATCCCAGAACTTGACCTTGGAGATCGCTTCCGTCGTCTGCACCTGAAACGATTGGCCGAAGTTGGGGCCATCCCCGCCACCCCAGCCAGAGACACGGCTCGTTTGTTCCTGACTGTACCCGCCCGACGCGCCGGGATTGTGGATGTAGTCATTGGCTGCGTCATAGGTGGCACCGCCGAGCGAAGCGATGCCGGTCTGATCCTCGAACTCGTCGCTGACGCCGTCGACCATCTTCAGTACCGACCAGCCGGTATCGATCTGGCTTCGCAGCACGGTGACGGCGAGGTTGGTCTCCAGGAAGCCCAGACGGTCGAGCAGCGCCTGGCTGATGCCGGCCGCGGCGATGGCGGCGTCGGTTTCGTCCTTGGCGTAGACGCCGAGATTGTCCCGCGCCGCCGCCGGATCGGGCAGATCGGCCAGGTTCATGGCCTTCTGCAGCGAGGTGCCGAAGTTCAGTGCCGCCGCCTGTGCCGAATCCGCGGCGGCGGAGGCAGCCGCGGACGCCGACACCGCCGCAGTCGTGGCCTGGGCCGCGGCAGTCGTCGCCAGGGTGGCGGAGCCGGCGGCGTCGCTCGCTGCGGTGGTCGCCGCGGTGGCGGAGCCGGAGGCCGAAGCCGCCGACGTGGCCGCCTGGGTGGCGGCCGTGGTCGCGGTGGTGGCCGAACCGGACGCGGCGGCGGCCAAGCCGCTCGCCTGGGTGGCGGCGGCGCTGGCCTCGGTGGCGGCGGTGGCGGCGCTGGCGGCCGATCCGGCGGCGGAAGACGCCGAAGAACCCGCGGGGGCGGCCGCGCCCTCCGCCTGGGCGGCGGACTGGGCGGCGGCGGCGGCGGCTGTCACCGCCTCGTCGACCACCGTGGTCACCGCGGTGACGCTGCATGCCGCCTCGGCGGCCTTGGTGGTCGCCAGGGCGGCAGAGGTGGCCGCCTGGTTGGCGCTGCCGAGGGACTCGGCGGCCTTGGTGGCGGCGATGCACGCCGCCGACTTGGCGGAGACCGCGGCCTCGACGGCGGCGGCGGCCGACAGGCCGGATTGGCTGGCCGACTGGGCGGCGCCGGCGGCGACCAGATCGGGATCGTATTCGCTGTTGATCAGCGTTTCGGAGCCGTCGGCCGCCCATTTGAGGGTGCGGCCGGGCTGCGCGGCAACGGGAAAGGTCGGATTGGTCATGACGATTCTCCAGGGAGCGAGGACAACAAAAAACCCGCCACGACGGGCGGGGTGGGGCAGGCCGGCAAGCGGGCCGGCGGCCGGACGAGAGGGGCGCGGCCCGCTACTCGGTCAACTTCATCTCGGTGGCGACCGAGAGCACGGTGCAGGGCAGCGGCACGTCCTGGGCCACCCGCCACAGCGGTTTGAAGGCATCGCGCGTCCAGCCGATGGCGCGGATCTGCACGTCGCCGGAGAAGGCCGGCGGCGCCTCGCCGTAGCGGGTGGTGCCGAAGCGGCGGAAGGGGATCGGGGTCAGGCCGCGGCCGGTGTCGATGTGGAACGCCTGGGTGTCGAGCAGGCGGAAGGCCGCCCGCACCAGCCGCGCCTTGAGGCCGGTGCTGCCGCCGCCCTGCACCACCGGCGGCAGCGGCTCGATGACGTGGGTGAAGGCGAGGCCCATCTGCACCGTCGTCGCCGGCTCGGGCAGGACGATGGCGCCGCCTTCGACGGTCAGCTGGTACAGCGAGCCGCCATCGGCCAGCACCCGCACCGTCCGGCCTTCCAGGTGGTCGAGGCCGGTCCAGGTGGTCTTGGGGGTGTCGCCGCTGCCGTCGAGGGCGCAGTCGAGGTTGAGTCCGTCGTCGAAGCGTTCGACGAAGGTCTTCGCCGCGCCGCCGACCTCGCGCTCGACCAGCAGGAAGACCTCGCCCTCGACCTCGGCGACGCCCTTGACCAGCCCGTCGGTGACCGACTGGGTCCAGGCGGTGACCTTCTCGCCGCGGTAGATGGTGACGGTGCCGAGGCGGCCGTCGGCCATCGCCACATGGAACAGGCGCCGTCCGGCGTCGTAATCCTGGTCGACCGGGTGGAGCATCACATGCTTGGCCAGCATCGCCAGGTCGCTGGACCGATAGGCCTGCTCGACATCGGTGAAGAGGAATTCGCGCAGGTCGTTGCCGTTGCGCGACACGAACAGGGTGGCGCCGTCGACGTCCTTGGGCGGCACGGTGCGGTCGACCGGCGAGCCGACCCTGGTCTGGCGCAGCACCTGCACCTTGGTCGGCGTCAGCGGATCGCCGCTGACCATCCATTCGGCGCCGGAGGTGAACACCTGCAAGTGGCGGCCGGAGAACACGGCGCGGATGGCGTTGACCTGATCGGACAGCATGGCGAACTCGATCGCCTCGTCGTCCTTGCCGTCGCCGAGGTCGAAGTTGAACAGGTCCGACGACTTCGACATCCACATCCGGTTGGGCAGGTCGCGGGAGCCGCCGATCACCATGCGGTCCTGGTGGAAGCACACCGACAGCGGCCAGCCGCGGGCATCCGAGAACGATTGCTCCTCCCAATCCGCGGTGGCGGCGGTGCCGGCCAGGGATTGTCTGGTCTCGGCGGTGGCCGTGGTCGGCGAGGCGATTGCGGTGATCGCCACCTCCTTGCCCTGCAGGCGGAAGCGGGCCCCGACATGGCCGGCGACGAACAGATCGGCCGAGGCGGTCAGCGTCACCGTCCCCGAGGTGCCCGACGCGGCCAGCGTCACCGCCTCCGCCGCGAACTTGTGGTGAGGCTGGAAGAGGACGCCGTCCGTCTCGGCGAAGCTCCACGGCGCCACCGTCCACGCGGTGTGCGCGGTGCGGGTGATCTTGCGCGGCGCCACCTCGGGATGGACCACCAGCAGGGTGTCGGCGGTCTGGGTCCAGTTGATCTGCGCCAATTGGGCGACGGTCCACGGGGTGGCGAACCAGGTCAGGTGGGCGTCGTCGGCGAAGACGTCGATGCGCCGGTCGCTGAAGGCCAGCAGGTAGCTCTGCTCGGTGTTGAACTCGAACGACACCAGCCGCCCCGGCCCGGCCAGGGTGCCGATGTAGCGCAGGCCGGCGCGGCGCGACACGCCGCCGACCGGGGCGATGCGGACGTTGGTCAGCGTCTTGGCCCCGTTGGCATAGGCGGTCAGGTCGCCGCGGCCCAGCATGTCGAGGCTCAACTCGCCGGCGGTGAAGTTGGTCTTGGTCAGGGTGATCTTGCTCATCGCCTTATGTCCACCAGGGGGAAGTCGGTGATCGCCGAGGGCACGTCCTGTTGGCCGTCGATCAGCTTGGCGCGGCGGAACTCGTCCTCGGCCAGCTTGTAGAGCATCTCGGCCCGGGTGGTGCTTTCGGTCAGCGGCACGCAGAACTCCGCGGCCAGCCGCGCGATCAGCGCCTGATCGAAGAACGGCGGGAACGAGGTCTCCGAGGGGCGGAAGACGTAGGTCAGCACCACGTCTTCCGCGTCGGCGTGCAGGCGGTTCTCGACGATGCGGTAGACCAGCCCGAAGCTGCGCCCGCCGATGCCGGCCGACAGCGCGCGCAGGAAGTCGGCGGGCAACTGGTAGGCATAGGCGAAGTCGGCCACCGGCTCGGCGACCAGGCGCGGCAGGCCGACCTGGCCGGTGGCGAAGTTCCACGGATGCGACGACAGCAGGGCGTCGCGCAGCGGCGGATAGAGGTTGGCGGACAC
>JACRFY010000238.1 GCA_016212565.1 Magnetospirillum sp.
CACCTCGGCCTCCACCGCGTCGTCCTCGACCACCCGGTGGAGCAGACGCTTGGCCAGGGCCTCCGCGGCGTCGAACACCCGGCCTTCGAGCAGGATCTCCGCCGCCACCGCCGGGCCGCAGATGCGGGCGATGGCCGCCAGTTCGGGATAGGCCATCACCACGCCGATGCGGTTGATCGGCACGCCGAAGCGGCCCGAGGTCCCGGAAATGCGCAAATCGCAGCAGCAGGCCAGCTCCAGTCCGCCGCCGACGCAGGGGCCGAGGATCATCGCCACCACCGGAAGCGGGCATTGCCGCACCGCATCCAGCGCCCGGCGCATCGTCGCATCGTAGGCCTTGGCCTGATCGGCGGTGGCGCGCAGGGACGCGAATTCCTCGATGTCGGCGCCGGGGGCGAAGGCCTTCCCGCCCGCCCCCCGGAGGATCGCCGCATGGACGGCGGAATCCGTGGCCAGAGCCTCGAACGCCGTCGCCAGACCCTGCCACATCGGCAGGTTGAGCGCGTTCATCCGCTCCGGCCGGTTGAGCGTCACGGTGGCGATGGCGCCGTCGATGCGCAGGTCGATGGGGGCAGTCATGGGCATCTCGCGTTCGAGAATGTTGCAGGCGACGGCGATTGTGCCTATAGGTCCGATGACCGGCAAGCGATCCAGCAGGGACCCCCACCATGCAAACTTTCTCCCGCACTCCCGAGCAGAAGCAGGCGGCCCTGACCACGGCCCGCATCCTCCTGGAGATCGGCGCGGTCAATTTTCGTCCCGAAGAGCCCTACATCCTGACCTCCGGTTGGGCCAGCCCGGTCTATGTCGACTGCCGCAAGGTGATCTCGTTCCCGCGCGCCCGGGCCAAGATCAGCGAACTGGCCGCCGCCGCCATCGTGCGCGAAGTCGGCTACGAGTCGGTGGACGCGGTGGCCGGGGGTGAGACCGCCGGCATCCCCTACGCCGCCTGGATCGCCGACCGCCTGATGCTGCCGATGCTCTACGTGCGCAAAAAGCCCAAAGGCTTCGGCCGCAACGCCCAGATCGAGGGCGATTTCCAGCCCGGCGCCCGAGTGGTGCTGGTCGAGGATCTGGCCTCCGACGGCGCCTCGAAGGTCAATTTCTGCAACGCCATCCGCGAGGCCGGGGCGCTGATCGACCATGCCTTCGTCGTCTTCTTCTACGGCGTCTTCCCCGGAGCGATGAAGACCCTCAACGACATGGGGGTGCGTCTGGCCTATCTCGCCAACTGGTGGGACGTGCTGGAGGTGGCCGAGCAGGAAGGCCAGTTCGAGAAGAAGACCATCGACGCGGTGCGCAGCTTTCTCCACGACCCGATGCAGTGGTCGACCCTGCACGGCGGGCGGGCGTCCTAAGCATAGGCGAGGTAAGAATTGTTCTCGGCAGAAATCGAATGCCTTGAAGTGGTTCTGGCCTACTCCGATCCCGCCAACCGGTGGGTCGAGCTCTATTTCGACCGCGTTCGTTTTCCCGACGGCCGCGAAGGGCGTTACAACCGCCTGGTCGCTGGCGGAGGTCACCCGGGAGTGGTGGTTCTGCCGCTGAAGGGGGGGCGAATCGGCTTGGCCCGCCAGTTCCGCTATCCTATCGGACGTTGGATGTGGGAACTTCCCCGCGGCTTCGGGGAGTCCGACGATGCCGCCGTCAATGCTCGCCGCGAATTGTTCGAGGAAATGGGCGAGACTGCGGCCGAATTGATTGACCTTGGCGTTCACCACCCCGATTCCGGCATGGTGGAGACGGAAGTGCGGATGTTCGCCGCCCTGTGTCCGCCTCAAGCCGTTTCCCTGCCGGACCAGCCCGGGGAGATCCACTCCATTCGCTGGGTGAGCGAAGCCGAGTTGATGGCCGAGATCGCCACCGATGCCATCAGCGATGGCTTCACCCTCTCGGCCCTCATCAAAGCCAAGAGCCGGGGTCTGCTGTAACCGCTTCGCTTCTGCGGGGCGTATCCGCAGGCCAGTAGCGATGCCCCCCCGTATTGGAGGTCCCCATGACCGAGCCGCCTAAGTCCCCCATCGTTTTCCTCTGCCATGCCCGTGAGGACAAGCGGCTGGTCCGAGACTTGGCAAACGATCTCCGACGGGCGGGAGCGGAGGTGTTCTTCGACGAATGGGACATCAGCGCCGGCGACTCTGTCCGGCAGAAGATCGACGCCGGGATAATCGGGTGCACCCATTTCCTTTACATTGCGTCTCCCCACAGCAACAAGGCGTGGGTCAACGCCGAGTTGGACGGCGTCTTCGGCCGCTCGCTCGACAAGCGGGTGACGTTGATCGTGGCGCGCAAGGACTTCCGTCACTGCGACCTCCCGCCGCTGTTGTCCGGCGGGCACAGTCCTGACCTCGGGGAAGAGGAGGAGTGGGAGAGCCTGATTGGCGCCATCCTTGGCCGGCCGCGTCGGCCGCCGATAAACCTGGCCGGCCGGCAGGTCACCTTCGGGACACAATCGCGCCCCCGCAGACCCAACCGGCGGCTGTTTTCCGACTTCTACGACACCGTCCAGCAGCGCAACATCCTTCCGGCGGCGCGCATGGCGGCAACGTCGGAAGTGGAGGCGGGTGCGCTTTATCTGGGTCGGCTTCGCCTCGATACGTTGTTGACGGAAGCGGTTGTCTTGACCGACGCCCAGGTACTCGACGGCGAGTTTTTCCTCGGCGGCACGGGTGTCCTCGATTCGCTGTCGCGCTTTGCCGACGACATGCCGACCATCGAGGTTCGTTCCCGCGCCTCCGGGGTCGATGCGGCCATACTCGGTCTCGTCAAGTCCGCGGGGGCGGATAGGCTGGCCGGGTTCATCTTTTCCTCCGTGGCCGACCCATCGATGCGGGATCATATCTCCAAGGAGCTGAAGACGATATCAGCCGACTCGGTTGCCTCACCGCCGGACTTGCTGCGGACCCTGGCGGTGATCGGCATGGACAAGGCAAATGTGCAGCGGATCGAATCTGGCTGGCGGAACTGGCAGCAAGCGGCGGAGACGGGCAAGGTGCGCTGGGTGCCGTGGGCCCCGCGTGACGGCGAAGCCTTCCGATCCGACCTGACGGCGAACCTGGCAAAATTGAAGGCGGGGATCGAGGCGGGGACCCTGCCGGCGGCGGAAATTCGCGCCCTCGGCAGCCTCGCCGATGCCTTCATGGGGGACGCGTCACGAAGTGCGCTCGACCTCGCTTTCCGGAATTTCATTGCCGATCACGACGGCACCGCCGCCGTCATGGCCGGCCGTATCTATTCGATCTATAACGCGTGCTATCACGAATCCTTCGCGCGCCAGCATTCCTGCGACGTGCACGAATACTTGCAGGCCAACCTCTCGCCGCCGGTGGCGGCGGAGACGTCGGATCCCGACGAGGATGCGGCCATCGATCTCATGCCGACGTTGCTGCGGCTTCTCGGCAGTTTGCCCCACGATGCCTATCAGTCCATCGCCACCGCAAAGCGGATGTTGCTTCATCGCTGGTGGGTCGACGGCGACATGACGGCCCTCCTGCTCGCCCTCGACGAGTTCCTCAGTCAGGCCGCCGTGGTACGGGTCGGCGATTGGATGGACAGGTTCTGGCCATTGAGCATCAAGGGCTGCGCCGCCGTTAGCCGGCCCGGGGACGACGACGTGTTGCAGTCGCTGTTGACCGGCGCGCAACCAATGACCATCGCCGACCTGGACCAGCTTCCAAATCTGCCGGTCCGCCTCGCCTATGCCACGCAGAAGCACAAGCTGCGAAGACGCCTGCAGCATGAAGTCCAATCCCGCCGCGGCCTGGATTGACGATCACACCGGGCACGCCGCCAGGTGGACGAGGAACGGCCCCAGCCGGTGATGGGGGTCGTCGCCGAAATACTGGCGGAACAGGCCCTGGTCGGCCGGCGACATTTCGGTCAGCGGGCTGAACAGCGCCTGGAAGAACATGCAGAATTCGCGTTCGCCGAAGATGCGCGGCTCGGCCGGCTCGTGGTCGTGGTTGTCCTTGACGACGAAGGCATTCGAGGCCACCGACACGCTGTTGGGCGTGTACTGCATCAGCTTCATGAACCACTCCTTGCGGATGTCCCAGCGCTTGAACGAGGCGGCGATGCGGATCAGCGTCTGCCAGTGGATGCGCTTGGCCTCGGGCGAGGCGTAGACGGCATCCCAGCTGAAATCCTCGTCCAACCGGTCGCGCAGGTCCTTGAGGATGGCATGGCATTGCTCGCCGTAGGCCTCGGCGTCGTCGCCCAGCACCAGATGGACGAACGAGAAGATGTTGGGCAGCAGGTCGCGGCTGAAGGTGCCGCGGTCGAACAATTCGCCCAACGGATGGACGAGGATGCGGCCGAAGGCGTTGGAGCGTTTCATCTCCAGCTTCTCGGTCTCGACGATGTCCATCATCTCGCGGTAGGCACGGCGGTAGAAGGAATCGAAATCGGACGAGGCCTTCAGTCCCTCGACGATGTCGTGCAGGGCATTATAGCCCATCGGCTGCTCCCGATACGCCGCCGCCGCCGCCTGCAACAGGGCGTCGAGCACCGTATTGGTGGTTCGGCGCAAATGTTTTGGCCCGCGGGAGCCCACGACACCCTCCCTTGTCTTTCCTCGTCAATATAGGTCAAGCCGGGGTATCGTGCCATATCCATGGCTATATTGGTGCGGCACGAAACTCTGCGCACAATACCGATAAAATTGTCGGGGATATTTGCCGGGGGCGTGGGGTCTCGCTATGGTGGGGCGGCACCCGTGGCGGAGAGGAAATGGCGATGAGCGACAAGGATCTGCTGGACAAGCTGGAGGTCGACCTGGCCCTGATCAAGGCGCAATGGTTCCTGCTCGGCACCGCCATTCACCACCGCAGTTGGGCCGAGGTCGGCGAGGTCTTCCGCCGCATGGGGGCGCGACTGGGCGAATCGGCGGAGACGATCGACTGGTCGCTGGACGAAGGCGGCGAGGCGTGAGGGGGGCGAGCCGCGCCTAATCTTCGGGTAACGCCTTGCGCAGCAGCAGCACGAGCGGTGGAAGTTCCTCGGTCACCGTCTTCCACAGGATGCCGTGGTCGATGTCGAAGTAGGCATGGACAAGCCGGTTGCGCATGGCGGTGATGAGGGCCCATGGGACCGCCGCGGCAAGAGCGCGCGTTTCCGGTGAGATCCTGGTTGCTGCTTCGCCGATGATCTCTACCGCACGAACCAGTGCGAACAGCAGCATGCGGTCGGAGTCGAGGTCGCGCTTCTGCCGCCCGGCGACGAACTGCCGGGCCGTCTCCGCCGCTTCGATCATGTGTCGAATGCGGTTGGTGTCGTCAGGCCGCATATTGGACCTCGGCCGTTCGAACCACCTCGTCACGGAAGAGGAGGCTCAGATCCCGTGCGGTACGCAGATCGACGAGCCGTCCACCGATCAAATCCGAAAGCTCGGCCTCGATGGCGGCCAATGCCAGCAGGCCTGGCTCGCAGCCGGTCTCGAACTCCACCAGTAGATCGACATCGCTGTCGGGACGGTCGATGCCCCTGAGCGTGGAGCCGAACAGGGCCAACCGGAGGATATGGTGGCGTCGGCAGACCGAAGCCAAAGCGGAGGCATCGGCAAACAGGGATGCGGGCATGGAACCCTCCTGCGGCAATTCTCCGAGGATAGGCGGCGCCTTTGAGGGCCGCAAGCAGGCTTCCGCCCGCTACCCCTCCAACCACCCCAGCAACGCCGCCGTCACCGCCGCAGGCTGTTCGATCGCCGACAGGTGGCCGCAGTGCTCGATCACCTGCAGCCGTGCCCCCGGGATCAGCGCCGCCATCTCCTCGTGACGGTCGAGCGGGGTCAGGGTGTCCTCGCGCCCGCACAGCACCAGCGTCGGGCAGCGCACCGCCGGCAGGCTGGGCCGCGAATCGGGCCGGCCGAGGATGGCGGTCTGCTGGCGCACGAACGCCTCCGGCCCCACCGCCGCCGCCATCGCCGTGCACAGCCCGGTGATCGCCTCGTCGGCCAGATGGTCGGGGTGGAGCAGCAGCGGCAGCATGGTCGGCATGATCTTGCCGAAGCCGCCCGACTGGGCCACGGCGATGGCGTCGCGGCGGCGCTGGGTCTGCTCGGGCAGATCCGGCCGGGCGGTGGTGTCGAGCAGGGCGAGACGCTCGACCCGTTCGGGGGCCTGGCGCAGGATCTCCATCGCCGTGTAGCCGCCCATCGACAATCCGGCGAGGGCGAAGCGGGCCGGGGCGGCGGCGAGGACCCGCTGCGCCAGCCCGGCGACGCTGTCGTCCCGGGTGAGGTCGCCGACCATCACCGTGGCGGTGGGCGACAGGGCGGCCACCTGATCCGCCCACAGGCGGGCGTCGTTGAGCAGGCCGGGCAGCAGGACGAGAGTCGTCATCGGCGTTTCCTCACTTGATCAGGCGCGAGAGGTCCTTGAAGTCCGGCGTGCCGGCGCAGTGCAGCCATTCGAACACCGCCATTTCCACCGTCGCCACCTCGACGCCGTTGGCGGCCAGGCGGGCCATCGCCGCCTGATGATTGGCGGCGTCGCGCGACGAGCAGGCGTCGGCGACCACCACCGGGGCATAGCCGGCCGCCTTCAGCCCCAGGGCGGTCTGCAGGACGCAGACATGGGCCTCGATGCCGGCGATCACCACCTGCGGGCGGGCCAGGCCGTCGAGGCGCGCCTTCAGCGGCGCGTCGAAGGCACAGGAGAAGTGCAGCTTCTCCGCCACCGCGCCCGCGGGGGCCAAGGCCAGCAGTTCGCCCATGGTGCGGCCCAGGCCCTTGGGATACTGCTCGCTGACCAGCACCGGCAGCGCCAGGCGGGCGGCGGCGCGCAGCAGGATGTCGCAGCCGCGCAGGACCCGGCGCGGATCGGCCATCACCGGCAGCAGGCCCTCCTGGACGTCGACGATCAGCAAACTCGAGTGGGCGGCCTCGATCAGCATGGGGGTTCCCTCGGCGAAAATGGCTGCGTTAAGCCTACAGCAAGCGATCTGACGCAACAATGTCGAGGGAACCGCTTGTCGCCGTTGACAGCGGCGCACG
>JACRFY010000239.1 GCA_016212565.1 Magnetospirillum sp.
AGCATGTGGGCGTTCTTGGTCACGTAGTTCTCGCCGAAGGCGTTGACCGCCTGCGACTTGAAGAGCAGGAACCACGCGCCGACCGGGCCGTAACCGTCCTTGAAGCGGGCGGGGACGAAGCGGTTTTCCATCATGGTCAGCTCGGCGCCGACTTCCGCCGCCATGGCGTAGGTCGAGCCGGCGTTCCACACCGGGTACCAGGTGCGGCCGTTGCCCTCGCCCGTCGAACGCGGACGGAACAGGTTCACGGCGCCGCCACAGCAATTCAGGATCGCATTGGCCTTGAAGACGTAAAGCTTGTGCTCGCGGACCGAGAAGCCCACCGCACCGGCGATGCGGTTCGGCTCGTTCTGGTCGAGCAGCAGCTTCACGATGAAGCAACGCTCGATGATGTTCTCGATGCCCAGGGCCTTCTTGGCAGCTTCGGCGACGATGGTCTTGTAACCCTCGCCGTTGATCATGATCTGCCACTTGCCCGAACGAACCGGCTTGCCGCCGTCCTTCAGCGCCACGCCCTCGGAGCCCTTGTCCTTCCACACCGGAAGGCCCCACTCCTCGAACAGGTGCACGGAATCGTCGACGTGACGGCCGACGTCGTAGACCAGGTCGTCACGGGTGATGCCCATGAGATCGGCCGACACCATGCGGCAGTAGTCCTGCGGATCCCGATCCGGGCCGAGGTAGGTGTTGATCGCCGACAGACCCATGGCCACGGCGCCGGAGCGATCCATGGCGGCCTTGTCGACCAGGGTAATCTTGACGTTGTCGCCGGCCCAGCGCTTCGCCTCGTAGGCAGCGCCGCAGGAGGCCATGCCGCCACCGATCAGAAGGATGTCGGTCTCAATCTCGATGATCTCGGGATTGCCGAAAGAATATTCAGCCATCGTTGTATCCTTTTTGCTCGCTTACGCCGGGCTCAGATGGTCGTCAGGGTCTTGCCGACCTCGGTGAAGAGAAGCGGGCTGTCGAGATCCGCCGCCGCCGGCTTGCCGGCGTAGGGGTCGATCGAGCCCACCGGCGTGGTGCGGACGGGGAACTTGAAGCGCTTCACTTCGCCGTCGCGGAACTTGATGGTCCACATGATGGCGGAATCGGTACGCATCGGGATCACGGCGCCGCCCATCGGCACGAAGTCCTGGTAGGCGCGCACTTCGATGGCCTGCTGCGGGCAAGCCTTGGCACAGCACTGGCACTCCCAGCACTGATCCGGCTCCTGGTTGAAGGCCTTCATCCGGACGGTGTCGAGCTTCATCAGGTTATTCGGGCAAATGTACATGCAGGCGGTCACCGAACCGCCCTTGCAGCCGTCACACTTATCGGTATGCACAAACGTGGGCATCATTGCCTCCCCTGTTGCCTTGCGGCGGGTTCCTCTCGAGCATGGCCTGGTGTCCGATGTTGGCGGCGACGACGAGCCGCTTGCGCCCCGGTTCCGGCCACAGCTTGGCCCCATTCATATTACGTGTTTGACATATTTGCAATCGGCGACGTACCTCGAACGGCAAAGACAATTTCGTGAAACCTGGAACGGGAACAATGTCGTGACGCAAGCGGTGGAAACTACGAAAGATTCGTCCCCAGCCCCGAGCTTGGAGGACTTGACCGCCCGCCTGCTGGCCTTCCGCGACCGGCGCGACTGGGCGCAGTTCCACACCGCCAAGAATCTGATGGTTTCCCTGGCCCTGGAGGCGGCCGAGCTGCTGGAGATCGCCCAGTGGCAGACCGATGCCGAAGTCGATGCCCGCCTCGCCGATCCTGGACTGAAGGCCAGGTTGGCGGAGGAATGCGCCGACGTGCTGCTCTACCTGCTGCTGCTCGCCGAGAAGGCGGGCATCGACCTCGCCCGCGCCGCGGCGGCCAAGATCGCGGTCAACGACGCCAAATACCCGGTGGAGAAGAGCCGCGGCCGGGCGACCAAGTACGACGCGCTGGAGTGAGGGGGAGTCACTCGGCGCCGTCGACGACGAGATCCTCCATACGGATCTCCAGCGCCCGTGCCAGCCGCCCGATGGCCTGGGCGCTGCCCGGCTTGCGACCGGTTTCGATTTCCGCCAAGTAACTGACCGATACGTCCGCCGATTTGGCGAGGCCGCGTTGCGTCAGGCCGCGCTTCGTCCGCCAAACCTTGAGCGGATGCTCGCCACCCAGCAGGCGGCGAACCTCGGCGGCAGTCAAATAGTGGCGGCGGGCATCCGGCTGCGCCCGGCGCTCGGCGACTGCGGCGCGGTCCTGCGAATCTTCGAGTTCGGCGAGAAGGGCTGCCCAATCCTCGCGGCTGACCGTCACCGTATCCTGGGTCTCGGCAACAATCTTGATGGCGTTCATCGGTACACCTCCCGGCGATGAGCAACACGGTCGAGAATGACGTCGTCACCCTCGATCGAAAACACGGCCCGCCAGTCCCCTTGGCGAATGCGAAACACCCCGACCTCACCGACCAGCGGCAATACGTTGGCGTGCGTGGCCTCGGGGGCCTCGGCGATCTTTTCCAAGCGATCCAGCAGACGCGCCGCATCCACCTTCGGCATCTTTGCCAGTTGCTTGAACACCGGGGGCGGGATGAGCTGCGCCATCCGCCGATGATCGCCATCAGCGAGCATGCCGTCAAGGACGATCGTGTCCCCCCCCACCGTTGCCATCCGGAGAATTTTTCCGCTCACCCGGAGATTCTTGTGGCGTCGGCCGGGCAAATTAGCGATTTATGATACGCGAAACGAAGGGCGACCAAGCCCTCGGCAGATCGGAGAGGGAACCTATGTCCAAGCTGGTTCAGCCGCACGGTGGCGGCTCGCTGAAGCCGTTGCTCATGCCCGAGATCGAGCGCAAGGAAGAGCTCAAGCGCGCCGCATCGCTCACCAAGGTGCCGATGACGAGCCGCGAGACCTCGGACGTCATCATGCTCGCCATGGGCGCCTATACCCCACTCGACGGCTTCATGGGCAAGGCCGACTGGGAAGGCGTCTGCGCCAACATGAAGATGGCCAACGGCCTGTTCTGGCCGATCCCCATCACCCTGTCCGCCGGCAAGGGCTTGGCCGACAGCATCAAGCTCGACGAGGAAGTCGCCCTGGTCGACGGCGAGACCGGCGAGATCATGGCGGTGATGGAAGTCACCCAGAAATACGAGATCGACCGCGCCTTCGAGTGCCAGCACGTCTACCGCACCACCGACCCCGCCCATCCCGGCGTGCAGAAGGTGATGGGCCAGGAAGCCGTCAACCTGGCCGGCCGCGTCCGCTGCCTGTCGGAAGGCGAGTATCCCGAGAAGTACAAGGGCCTCTATTTCCGCCCGGCCGAAAGCCGCGCCATGTTCGCCGAGAAGGGCTGGTCCAAGGTCGCCGCCTTCCAGACCCGCAATCCCATGCACCGCAGCCACGAGCATCTGGCCAAGATCGCCGTCGAGGTGTGCGACGGCGTGTTCATCCATCAGGTGCTGGGCAAGCTCAAGGACGGCGACATCCCCGCCGAGACCCGCACCAAGGCCATCGCGGCGATGATGGACAACTACTTCGTCCCCGGCACGGTGATCCAGGCCGGTTATCCGATCGAGATGCGCTATGCCGGTCCGCGCGAGGCGCTGATCCATGCCCTGATCCGTCAGAACTTCGGCTGCTCGCACCTGATCGTCGGCCGCGACCATGCCGGCGTCGGCGACTACTACGGTCCCTTCGACGCCCAGCACATCTTCGACACCCTGTGGCCGGGTGCGCTGGAGACCGCGCCGCTGAAGATCGACATCACCTTCTATTGCAAGAAGTGCTACGGCATGGCCACCGCCAAGACCTGCCCGCACGGCAAGGAGCATCAGGTCAACATCTCGGGCACCAAGCAGCGCGAGATGCTGTCCAAGGGCGAGCCGATCCCGCCGGAATTCAGCCGCCCCGAAGTGGTGGCGATCCTGCAGGAATATTACGCAAGCCTGAATAAGTGATATAAGATCCCGGTCTGCCCCCCGCCCCGTCCCGGAGCGGGGGGTTGATCCGTGAGAATGAAGCGAACGAGACCCTGACGCTGGAGTAGGGAGCATGACCAACCCAAGTGGCAGCCGGACCATCATGGTGGTGGGCGGCGGCATCAGCGGCATCACTGCCGCTGTCGAAGCGGCGGAAGCCGGCTTCGATGTGGTGCTGATCGAAAAGACGCCGACCCTCGGCGGGCGCGTCGCGCAGATGAACCGCTACTTCCCCAAGCTGTGCCATCCCACCTGCGGGCTTGAGATCAACTACCAGCGGATCAAGAAGTCCAAGCGCATCAGCGTCTACACCATGTCGACCGTGGCCAAGGTGGCCGGCAAGACCGGCGGCTACACGGTGACGGTCAAGACCAAGCCGCGGCACGTCAAGCCCAACTGCACCGCCTGCGGCGACTGCGCCAAGGTGGCCGAGACCGAGGTCGCCAACCCCTTCAACTACGGCATGAACACGGTCAAGGCCGCCTACCTGCCGCACGGCATGGCCTTCCCCATGCGCTACGTCGTCGACCCCAGTGTCGCCGGCACCCCCGAGGGCGAGGCGATCAAGGCAGCCTGCACGGTCGGCGCCGTCGATCTCGACCAGACGGAAGACAGCTTCGACCTTCAGGTCGGGGCCATCGTGTGGGCCACCGGCTGGCGTCCCTATCCGGCGGCCAACCTGACCGCCTATCGCTGGTCGGATCTGCCCAACGTGGTCACCAATGTCGAGATGGAGCGCCTGGCCTCCGTCGACGGCCCGACCAAGGGCAAGATCGTCCGTCCCTCCGACGGGGCGGCGCCGAAGACGGTGGCGCTGATCCAGTGCGCCGGCTCGCGCGACCTCAACCACCTCGGCTATTGTTCGCGCATCTGCTGCCTGGCGTCGATGAAGCACGCCGCCTATGTCCGCGAGCAGTATGCCGACGCCCAGGTGGACGTCTACTACATCGACCTGCGCGCCCACGATAAGCTGGAATCCTTCGTCCAGCGCCTCAAGCGCGATCCCCAGGTGGCCTTCATCAAGTCCAAGCCGTCGCGGATCGAGGCGGGCGAAAACGGCAATCCGGTGGTGTGCGGCGAGAATACGCTGACCCGCGAGATCTATGCCAAGCCCTACGATCTGGTGGTCCTCGCCACCGGCATGCAGCCCTCGGTCGCCGAGGGCGAGATGCCGGATCTGGGCGGGGTGGACGAGTACGGCTTCATCTTCGCCGAAGGTGAGGACATCTCGGCCGGCGTCGCCGCCGGTCCGCTCGACGTGTCGATGTCCGTGCAGTCGGCGACCGCCGCCGCCTGCAAGGCCATCCGCGCCGTAACGACCGCCCACTGACGCCGGAAAGGGAGAAGACCATGACCGAGAGGAAGACCGGCGTTTATCTCTGCAGCGGCTGCGGCATCGGCGCGAGCGTCGACATGTCCAAGCTGGAGACGATCGCCAAGACCGAGTTCAAGCTGGAACCCAAGTCGCACGCCTGCCTGTGCAACGACGACGGCGTCGGCCTCATCAAGGGCGACATCGACGGCGGCGTCAATCAGGTGGTGGTTGCCGCCTGTTCGTCGCGGGTGATGGTCGACCGCTTCGCCTTCGAGCCGGTGATGACGCTCCGCGCCGACCTGCGCGAGAAGACCACCTGGAGCCATCCGGCCGGCGACGAAGACACCCAGATGCTGGCCGAGGACTACCTGCGCATGGCGCTGGCCTCGGCGCCGAAGGTCAAGGCCCCCGAGCCGTGGGTCGATGGCGACTACTCCCAGCGCATCATGGTGCTGGGCGGCGGCGTCACCGGCCTGACCGCCGCGGCCCAGGCGGCGGCGCTGGGTCATGAGGTGCTGCTGGTCGAGCGGTCCGACCGCCTCGGCGGCCGGGCGCTGGAGGCCTCCAAGCGTCTGCCCCACACCCCGCCCTACGCCCAGCCGCAGGACAACGACATCGAATCGCTGTTGGCCGCGGTCAAGGCCAGCCCGCATGTCAGCGTCAAGATGAACGCGGTGGTCACCCGCACCGCCGGCATGCCCGGCAAGTTCGCGGTGACCTTCGCCGACGAGTCCATCGAACACGTCGGCGCGATCATCATCGCCACCGGCTGGCGTCCCTACGACGCCACCAAGCTCGGCCATCTCGGCTACGGCGCCTCCCCCAAGGTGGTGACCAACGTCCAGATGGAAGGGATGCTGAAGACCGGCTCGGTGAGCGCCAAGGCGGTGGCCTTCATCCAGTGCGCCGGGTCGCGCGATCCCGACCACCTGCCCTATTGTTCGTCGGTGTGCTGCGCCACCTCGCTGAAGCAGGCCCTGGAGCTGATCGAGAAGGATCCCGGCACCAGCTGCTACGTCATCTACGAGGAAATGCGCACCCCCGGCGTCGCCGAGGAGCTGTATCGCACCGCCCAGAAGGCCGGCGTCATCTTCATCAAGGGCAAGGTCAAGGGCGTCGGCGCCGATCTCACCGTCACCGTCGCCGACGAACTGGTCGGCCAGGAAGTGCCGCTGAAGGGCCTCGACCTGGTGGTTCTCGCCACCGGCATGGTGCCCAATTCGACCAATCCCGATGCCGAGGCCTCCGACAAGGGGCCCGAGCAGCTGATCGGCGACGTCGATCCCGAAGCCCCGATCAAGGTCGCCGGTTATGCCGGCGAGGCTCCGGCCGACTACACCAAGCGCGCCCAGTGCACCCCGGAAGGCGGTCCGCTGCTGAACCTGCAATACCGCCAGGGCCCGCACCTGCCGGTGCTGCACGACGGCTTTGCCGATTCCCACTACATCTGCTTCCCCTACGAGACCCGGCGCACCGGCATCTACACCGCCGGCCCGGTCCGTCGGCCGATGGATTGGTCCGAGGCGGCCGAGGATGCCCAGGGCGCGGTGCTGAAGGCGGTCCAGGCGGTTCGCTCCGCGTCGGCCGGCGCGGCGCTGCATCCGCGGGTCGGCGATCTCGGCTATCCCAAGATCAACCTCAACCAGTGCACCAAGTGCCGGCGCTGCACCGTCGAGTGCCCGTTCGGCGCCATCGACGAGGACGAGAAGGAATACCCGCAGGTCAATCCGACCCGCTGCCGCCGCTGCGGCACCTGCATGGGCGCCTGCCCGGTGCGGACCATCTCGTTCGACAACTACTCGGTCGAGTTCCTGACCTCGCAGATCAAGACGGTCAAGATCCCCGACGAGTTCTCCGGCAAGCCGCGCCTGCTGCTGATCGCCTGCGAAAACGACGCCATCCCGGCGCTCGACCAGGCGGCGATCAAGCGTCACACCTGGTCGGCGCATGTTCGCGTCCTGCCGGTGCGCTGCCTGGGCTCGGTGAGCCTCTTGTGCATCTCCGACGCCCTGTCGGTCGGCTATGACGGCGTGATGCTGATGGGCTGCAAGCCCGGCGACGACTACCAGTGCCACTTCGTCAAGGGTTCGGCGATGGCCGCCGAGCGTCTGTCGAAGGTCGGCGAAACGCTCAAAAGCATGATGCTGGAGCCGGAGCGGGTGGTGCAGGTCGAAGCCTCCATCGCCGATTCCGACCGCCTGCCCACGGTGATCGACGACTTCGTCGCCCAGATCACCAAGATCGGCTTCAATCCGTTCAAGGGGTTCTGATCATGAGCGCCTCCCCCACTCCCACCGGGGCCTACGATCTCGCCTTCGCCCGCTGGGTCTACGCCAATGTCGACGGCGGCGACCGCATGGCGCTGTGCATGCAGTGCGGCACCTGCTCGGGCTCGTGCCCGATCGGCGCCCAGATGGACCACGGCCCGCGCAAGCTGTTCATGATGATCCGCGCCGGCCTCAAGGATCAGGTCCTGGCCTCGGACACCATCTGGAACTGCGTGTCGTGCTACAACTGCGTCGTGCGCTGCCCGCGCAAGGTGCCGGTGACCTACATCCTCCACGATCTGGCCACCGTGGCCCTGCGCGAAGGCAACGCCGCGGCCAAGGCCAGCGACAACGCCCGCTTCGGCAGCGCCTTCTGGTGGTCGGCGGCCAAGTACGGCCGCACCGACGAGCGTCTGGTCACCGCCAAGTACTACTGGTCGTTCGGCCTCGGTGGCTTCATCAAGCGCGGCATGGCCAACCAGAAGATCGCCATGGGCATGGTCAAGACCAAGCGCATGCATATCGGCATGCCGCACAAGGTCAAGGGCACCGGCGAACTCGCCAAGATCCTGGCCAAGGCGGCCGAGATCGAAGCCCGCAATCACGGTTAAGCGAGGGAAGACCCGTCATGACCAAGACCCTTTCTTATTATCCGGGTTGCAGCTCGCAAGGCTCGGGCATGCATCTCGACACCTCGCTGCGGGCGGTGATGGCCAAGCTGGGCGTCACCCTTCGCGACGTCGAGGACTGGAACTGCTGCGGGGCCTCGGTCGGCCACATGGATGGCGGCCATATGGGCATGTTCGCCTTGAACGGCCGCAACCTCGCCAATGCCCGCGCCGCCGGGCCCGAGGATGTGATGACCCCGTGCGCCGCCTGCTACCTCAACACCCACTATCACAACGAAAAGATCCGCGAGGACGACAAGATCCGCGCCGATACCAACGAGGCGTTGGCGGTGGCCGGCAAGTCCTATGACGGTTCCCTGCACGTCCGCCACGTCTGCGAAGTGATCGTCAACGAGGTCGGCGTCGACAACGTGCGTCAGCAGGTCACCAAGCCGCTGACCGGCCTCAAGGTCGCCGGCTGGGTCGGCTGCCAGACGGTGCGCCCGTTCGCCAAGACCGACCGCGGCGGCATGTGGGAGACCTACGACGATCCCCAGTTCCTCGACGACTTCATCACCGCCTGCGGCGCCGAGGCGGTGCCGTTCAAGGGCAAGACCAAGTGCTGCGGCGGTTCGGTCAGCGTGATGAGCCCGGACAAGACCATGCACCTGATGAAGGACATCCTCGACGAGGTGAAGTCCTCGGGCGCCGAGGTGGTCACCACCCCGTGCCCGCTGTGCCAGACCAACCTGGAAATGTACCAGACCGAAATCAACAAGCGGTATGGCACCGACTTCAATTTCCCGGTGGTGTTCTATACCCAGCTGATGGCGGTGGCCATGGGACTGGACCCGGTGAAGGACGCGGCGCTGCACCAGCACCTGATCCCCGCCGATTGCGTGACCGCTCGGGCCAAATAGTCCAGGGGGGCAAGCGGACCCGAGCCGCTACGGGCCGCGTCTTCGGGGGAAGGCGCGGCCCGTGGTATGTCTGGGGGGCTATAAAGGCCTTTCCCGTGCCGCCCGCCGGGGCCTCGGTGTCGGTGATATCCGATTGCGGTCGACCGCAACCTCCATCTGCCGCGCTCATGCATCGGCAATGGTCTGATACCGGCGAACCTACGAAATGACCCGCTGGACCCAGGGGTGATAGCAGAGGCTTTTGATTCTATCACTGTCGGCAATAAGGGCATTCCAGGCGTCGCAACATGCGTTGATGATGGCCTCTCGGTCGGGCCAGACGGCG
>JACRFY010000241.1 GCA_016212565.1 Magnetospirillum sp.
GTGCTTGTCACGGCCATCCACGCGGTGCCATTCCCGATAACGGTGGAAATTGGGGATCGGCGTGGATGCCCGGAACAAGTCCGGGCATGACGCTAACTCTTTGGAACGAATGCATTTACCTCTTAACTGAACCGTATTGCGTGTAATCCCGGCCCCTCACCCGGGATTGAGGCGGTAGCCGACTCCGTGGACGGTAACGATCACCGCCGGGCGCTTGGGGTCGGCCTCGATCTTGCGCCGCAGCCGGCCGACCAGCACGTCGATGGTGCGGTCGATCACCGCCTCGGCATCGTGCGGCGTCATGTCCAGCAACTGGTCGCGGGTGAGCGCCCGCCCGGCATTGCGCGCCAGGGCGGCGAGGACGTCGAACTCGCCCCGCGTCAGCCGCACCGACTCGCCGGCCGGCGACAGCAGCAGGCGCGCATCGGAATCGAGCGTCCAGCCCGAGAAGGTCATCACCCCCATCGCCTGACGCTCGGCGGCCAGGGTCGGCGCCACCCGTCGGGTCAGATTGCGCACCCGCACCGCCAATTCGCGCGGGTTGAACGGCTTGGTGACGTAGTCGTCGGCGCCCAGTTCCAGGCCGACGATGCGGTCGGTCTCGTCCTGGCGGGCGGTCACCAGGATGATCCCCACCGACGAACGGGCGCGCAGATCGCGGGCCAGCATCAGGCCGCTTTCGTCGGGCAGGCCGATATCCAGCAGCACCACGTCGGGCCGCTGGCGGGCGAGACAGGCCTTCATATCCTTGCCGTCGGCGGCCTCACTGACCTGAAAGCCTTCCGCAACCAGACAAGCGGCAAGCTTGGCCCGGGTCACCGGCTCGTCTTCCACCACCAGCACATGCGGTTTGACGGTTGCGCTCACCCATCCCCCCCGGCCTCTATTTGAGACACGTTGTTGCCCCGTTTACCGTGCGTAAATATGGACCCCGAACGTCGTTAATAACGCTTTGGTATAGTAGCACCAGAACCCGAGCCCATTTGCAAGGTTCATCGAAAGGTCCTTCCACGGTCCGTCCCCGAACCCCAGCACCGTGGGGGATCCGAGAGGGGGAGCGCCCCCAACGCTCCCCCTCATTTCTTTTGCCCCCGGCAATCGACGCCCCGCGTATAGATCCGTTCCTCACCGGCGATGCACATGTCGTCGGGGGCGAAGGCCTGTGTCCTGTTGAGGGTCTCCAGCAGCCAGATCTGATTGCCGCGGAAGACGACGCAGGAATGGGCGTCCAGCACCTCGGCCAGGTCCAGGCGGCGGCCCCATTGCATCACCCCTTTCTTCCACCAGGTGTGATCGAAGATGAACCAGGCGTATTCGTCGGCAGGAAACCGCGCCGACAACCTGGCCGAGTAGCGGCCGTGGGCGTTGAGGTCGGCACGCAGAAAGGCATAGGACGGCGCCGAGGCGGCATCGAAATAGACCTTGGCGCAGCCGTCGAAGCGACTCATGGGGATCGAGGCGGCAGCGCGGCTCCACCCGGCCAGTTGCAGGGTCTGGGCCACGGCGGAGACGCCGACTCCCACCGCCACGCCGGCCGCCGCCGCCCGCCAGCCCCACAGATGGGCCGCGGCCGGCAACAGCGGACGGGTCATCGCCCACAGGATGGCCAGGGCCGGACCGGTCAGGGCCAGGGCCGGGATCAGGTAGTGGGCCACCGGCTGCTTGGCGGTCGACAGCACCACCGCCACCTGGCCGAGAACGATGCCGGCCAGCAGGCGGACGCGGCGATCCTGCGCCAGCAACCCGCGGCGGCGCAGCCGGACATAGGCGACCAGCACCAGCAGCGAGGCGACGATGCCGGCGCTCATCGCCGGGCGGCCGGTGAACAGCCTGAGCACGGCGCGCGGATAGCGGCCGGGATCGATCACCGTCTGCGCCCCCTCGCCATAGGCGCCGCTGGACAAGGCGATGCGCCGGAGCCAGTCGACCCAGATCTCCCACGACGGCATCGCCGGGGCGACGAAGGCCAGGAAGGCGGCCACGCTGGTTCCGGCGTAAAGTACCAGGCGGCGCCGGTCGAACAGCAGCAACGGTACCAGCCCGAGGGCGGCGAAGTGGATCTTGCAGGCGATGCCGAAGCCCATCGCCACGCCGGCGAGGACGGCATGGCGATCGCCGGCCCGCGTCTCGCGCGCCGCCGCCAGCGCCACGGCCGCCAGCAGGCACACCGCCCGCAGCAGCAGCGGCTCGGGCTTGGGATGCAGCGCCGACTTGGCGACGATGCGGGTCACAAACGGCGCCGCCTGGGCCAGCAGGGCCGGCATCAATCCGCCGCAGGTGGCATAGGCGGCGCGGCCCAGCAGCCACAAGCCGATTCCGACCAGGAGGTGGATGGTCAGCGCGGCGACGATCAGCGGCGGCTCGGGATCGGCCAGCACGGCATCGACCACCGCGCCGGTTTCGGCCACGGGATGAAGCAGGCGGATCACCGCGGCGATCAGCACCTGGACCGGGGTGCCGGGATGGCTGACATCGACGGGCGCCAGCCCCTCGACCAGCCGCAGGCCGTTGAGCAGGTAGTAGTAGTCGGGATCGAGGTTGAACGACTGCCACAGCGGCAGGCTCGCCGCCAGCATTCCGCCCAGCATCGCCACCGCCGCCGCCGGCAGAACCAGCAAGGCCAGATGGTCGCGGCGGCTCACGGGCGCGTCTCGCGCGGGGTCAGCACCGCCACCATGTTGGCACTCCACAGTTCCGGCGGCGTCAGCAACGCCCATGACAGCAGGCGATGCAGCGCCGCATCGGTCAGCCGCCGCCGCGCCGAACCGTGGCGCTGGCCGTGGACCACGGCGGTGAAGCCGGCGGCATCGGCCAACTGGCGCAAGGATTCGGGGGCAAAGGCGGTGCGGTGGGTGAGATCGCCGAATTGATAGGACAGCCCCCACGGACAGGCGGCGTTGGGCACCTTGACCACCACCTTGCCGCCGGGGGCGAGGCGCATGCGCACCGCGTCGAGCAGGCGCCAGGCCTCGTCGGCGGTAAAATGCTCAAGGACGTCGAGCAGCACCACGCGGTCGAAGCTCCCCAGCCCCGGGTCGGACAGGGCCTGCCCGAGGTCGCCGCAGGAGAAGCCGGCCCGCACGCCCTCGGGCACCACCGCGGCGAGCGCCGGGTCGTGGTCGATGCCGCGCACGCGGGCCACGCCCTTCTGGCGCAGATAGTCGAGGAAGGCGCCGGTGCCGCAGCCCAATTCGAGCACGCTCATCGCCGCGGTGAAGCCGGCCGGCTGCCAGATGTCGGCATCGAACCGCCGGCATTCCTTGGGCCCCACCGTCGGCGTGCGGTAACGCTTGTGGCTGGCATACGAGGCATAAAAGCCGGGCGCGTTGTCCACCGTCGTTTCCCCTCTGCCGAAAGGCCCAGTTCAGTCAGGGTGATAGCCGCTGCCGCCGCCCGGTGCAAGCTCTTGACCGCGGTCAAAGCATTGTGGCCCAATCGACGGCGACACTGATCCCGGAGGTCGAGCGACGATGGCGGATTCTGACGACTTGGCAGCATTTCCCGGGCGGCGCGCCATGTTGCGCCGGCTCGCGGCATGGCTGCTGGTCTTCACCGTCACCTACCAATCCACCTCCCCTGCCCTGCATCTGGTCCTCGCCGCCCAGGCGACCCTGGACCCGAACGCAGCGCAGGCCCTGTGCCTGGCGTCGGGATGGGATCACCTCGATCCCCTGACGCCGGGGAAGGCCCCCGCGAGCGGAACCGAATGCTGTCTGGTCTGCCAGGCATCGCCGCTGGCCGCCGGAGCGCCCGCGCCCCCGACGCTTCACAAACCCACCGAGAGCGCGTCCCTCCCCGGCATGTCGGCCGCCACCCAGGCCGCCGCCGCCGCTCGTCCGGCCTTCCTGTTGCTGCCCGCCCGCGCGCCGCCCCAGGCCTGACGCCCCCTTCATCATCCGACCCATGCTCATTCTTCCGCCTTCGCGCCGCGACGGGGGACCCGCTGTGTGTGCGGGGGAGGCGGATTCGTTTCGAAGGATTCTTGCCATGAAAACCATGACCGCCATTGCGGCCGCGTTGCTGTTTGCCGCTCCTGCCTGCGCCGCCGACCTCTCGGTCAGCGACGCCTTCCTGCGCGCCTCGCCCAAGGTGGCCAACGCCGGAGCCGGATTCGTCACCATCACCAATACCGGCGCCACCGCCGACCGCCTGATGGGCGCCAGCGCCGACGTATCGAAGCGGGTGGAACTCCACACCCACATCAAGGACGGCGAAATCTTCCGCATGCGCCAGGTCGAGTCGATCGCCGTCCCCGCCGGCGGCAAGACCGAGTTGAAGCCGGGCGGCGACCACATCATGTTCATCGACCTCATCGCGCCGCTCAAGGAAGGGCAGAAGGTGCCGGTGACCCTGTCGTTCGAGAAGGCAGGCAAAATCACCGTCGAGGTCCCGGTACTCAGCGTCTCCGCCACCGCGGCTCCCGCTGCGGCCATGGATCACATGGGCCATATGGCCAAATAGGCCGGCGGGCGCGGCGTTCTTGACGCCGCGCCTTTCGCCCCCACATCCATTACACCGGGATGCCGTATGCGGGTTCCGGTCGCGTGCCGCCGGGGCGGGCGCGCTCCGTGTTTCCGCCCAGGGCGGCATCGGCGAGGCGTGGACGCTTTTCGACCGAGGTCCCCATGCGCAACCCTTACGACATCCTGGGCGTCAAGCGGAATGTCGGCGACGACGAGATCCGCAAAGCCTTCCGTCGGCTCGCCAAACAATGCCATCCCGACCTCAAGCCGGGCGACAAGCAGGCCGAGGCGCGCTTCCGCGAGCTTTCCGCCGCCTACGAGTTGCTCTCCGACCGCGACAAGCGGGCTCGCTTCGACCGCGGCGAGATCGACGCCGAGGGCCACGAGACCTTCGCCCATGCCGCCGCCGGTGCCCACGGCCATCGCCGCGCCCACCCCGGGGCCGGGTTCGGTTTCGAGGCCGGCGTCCATCCCCGCGGCGCCGACGATCTGAGCGACCTGTTCTCGCACCTGTTCGCCGACCGCTTCGGCGGCAGCGGCGGGCGCGGCGCAGGCCTCGACCGCCGCCACAGCGTCACCGTCGACTTCCTCGACGCCGCCAACGGCGCCCGGCGGCGGATCACCCTCGGCGACGGACGCTCGCTCGACGTGACCATTCCCGCCGGCCTCGGCGACGGGCAGGTGTTGCGGCTGAAAGGCCAGGGCGATCCCGGTCTCGGCGGCGGCGTGGCCGGGGACCTGTTGCTGGAGGTCCACGTCGCGCCCCATCCGCTGTTCCGTCGCGACGGCAACACCGTCTTCACCGAGCTGCCGGTCAGTCTCGCCGAGGCCATCGACGGCGGCCGCGTTCCCGCCCCGACCCCGTCCGGAACGGTGACGTTGACGGTGCCGCCGGGCTCGAATAGCGGCACGCGGCTGCGGCTGAAGGGCAAGGGCATCAAGGGCGGCGATCTGTTCGTCACCGTGAAGGTGGTGCTGCCCCCTGAAC
>JACRFY010000242.1 GCA_016212565.1 Magnetospirillum sp.
ATCGTCCTCAAGGTCCAGGCCGGGACGCCCGTGCTGTTGCGCGATGTCGCCCGGGTGGAGCTTGGCCCGGACGAGCGCCGCGGCTTGGGCGAATACAACGGCGAGGGCGAGGCGGTCAGCGGTATCGTCGTCCAGCGTTTCGGCCAGAACGCCCTGGCGGTGATCGAGCGGACCAAGGAAAAGCTCGCCGAAATCTCCACCGGCCTGCCCGAGGGGGTCAGCATCGAGGCGGTCTACGACCGCTCGGACCTGATCCTGCGCGCGGTCGAGACCCTCAAGCACACGCTGATCGAGGAGAGCATCATCGTCGCCCTGGTGTGCATGATCTTCCTGCTGCATGTGCGCTCGGCCCTGGTCGCCATCATCATGCTGCCGGTCGGGGTGCTGATCGCCGTCATCGTCATGGACTGGCTGGGCATGACCTCGAACATCATGAGCCTGGGCGGCATCGCCATCGCCGTCGGCGCCATGGTGGACGCCGCCATCGTGATGATCGAGAACGCTCATAAACACATCGAGCGCATGAAGGAGGGCGACAGCCGTGCCGAGGCGCTGATCGCCGCCGCCATCGAGGTCGGCCCGTCGCTGTTCTTCGGCCTGTTGATCATCACCGTCTCGTTCCTGCCGGTATTCACCCTGGAAGCCCAGGAAGGACGGCTGTTCAAGCCGCTGGCCTTCACCAAGACCTTCTCCATGGCCGGGGCGGCGTTCCTGTCGGTGACGCTGGTGCCGGTGCTGATGATGCTGTTCATCCGCGGGCGAATCCTCCCCGAGCAGAAGAACCCCATCAACCGTTTCCTGATCTGGGTCTATCGCCCGGCCATCCGCGGCGTCCTGAAGGCCAAGGTGCTGACCATCGTGGCGGCGGTGGCGGCGCTGGGCGTTTCGGTCTACCCGCTGACCCGCATCGGCTCGGAGTTCATGCCCAGCCTCAACGAGGGCACCATCCTCTACATGCCGACCACGCTGCCGGGGCTGTCGATCACCAAGGCGGCGGAACTGCTGCAATTGCAGGACCGCATCATCAAGAACTTCCCCGAGGTGAAATCCGTGTTCGGCAAGGCCGGCCGCGCGTCCACCGCCACCGATCCGGCCCCCACCGAGATGTTCGAAACCATCATCAACCTTAAGCCCGAGAGCGAATGGCGGCCGGGCATGACCACCGAGACGCTGATCGCCGAAATGGACCAGGCATTGCAGATGCCCGGCGTCTCCAACGCCTGGACCATGCCGCTGCGCGCCCGCATCGACATGCTGTCGACCGGCATCCGCACCCCGATCGGCATCAAGGTCTTCGGCAAGGACCTCGACGAGATGGAGCGGCTGGCGCGGCAGATCGAGACCGTGGTCAGGAACGTTCCCGGCACCACCTCCGCCTATGCCGAGCGCATCGGCGGCGGCTACTACCTCGACATCCAGCCCGACCGCGCCCAGTTGGCCCGCTACGGTCTGACCATCGGCGATTTGCAGGAGGTGATCCTGACCGCGCTGGGCGGCGAGACCGTGACCACCACGGTCGAAGGCCGCGAGCGCTTCTCGGTCAATGTCCGCTATCCGCGCGAGTTCCGCAGCGATCCCCAGGCCATCGCCAGCCGGGTCCTGGTCAACACCATGGACGGCACCTCGATCCCGCTCGGCCAGTTGGCCGCGGTGCGCCTGACCAAGGGACCGGCGGGCATCCGCACCGAGAACGCCCTGCTGTCCGCCTACATCTACGTCGACATCCGCGACCGCGACATCGGCGGTTACGTCGCCGACGCCCGCAAGGCGGTGCAGGACAGCGTGCCGATGCCGCCGGGGTATTTCGTCACCTGGTCGGGCCAGTTCGAGTACATGGAACGGGCCATCGAAAAGCTGAAGATCGTGGTGCCGGTCACCATCCTGATCATCTTCCTGCTGCTGTACCTGAATTTCAAACGGGTCACCGAGACGCTGATCGTCATGCTGTCGCTGCCCTTCGCCCTGGTCGGCGGGCTGTGGCTGCAATGGTCGCTCGCCTTCAACATGAGCGTGGCGGTGGCGGTGGGCTACATCGCCCTGGCGGGGGTGGCGGCGGAGACCGGCGTGGTGATGCTGATCTACCTCGACCACGCCCTCCACGACCTCAAGGCCAAACGGGACGCCGAGGGCCGGGAGTTTACCCGGGCCGACCTCTACGAGGCGATCATGGAGGGGGCGGTCGAGCGGGTGCGGCCGAAGATGATGACGGTGGTCGCCATCATGGCCGGTCTGCTGCCGATCATGTGGAGCACCGGCACCGGCTCCGAGGTCATGCGCCGCATCGCCATGCCGATGGTCGGCGGCATGGTCTCCTCGACCATCCTCACCCTGATCGTCATCCCCGCCCTCTATGCGCTGATCAAGCAGACCGGGCTGCCGCGCCATCCCACGCTTCCAGCCGCGACTTCTTGCCAAAGGCCAGCGCGGCCAGGGACATCGGGCATCTCCGAAGCGGGTGATTCGGAAAATCGCGGCCACGGCAAGCCGTAAACCGCGTTAACCCGAGTTCGGAGCCCTGCCCGGCTCGACCGTGGCCTGGAGCGCCGCCATCTTTCGGTGTAGAGTTGGTCTCGCTGTCGTCAGGGGGGGGCATGCCGTGAACGCCAATTCCACTCGTGCCCTCCGTCGGCACGTGACGATCCTGGCGATCGTCGCTGTCGCGGCAATCAGCTTGGCGGTGGCGCGGTGGCCCAAGTCCCCGACACCGGTGACCGACCAATCGACCGCACCTCCGACACAGGTCCCGGCGAGTGAGCCGGCAAGCATCCAATCCGACAAGCCTGCGACGCCCCGTCGCGCCGAGCGCATCTTCGACGCGCCGGCCTTCGGCCGCTATGCCGTGCGCGCCGTCAGCCCCTTCGGCACCTCCCTGCACTTGGTCGACGTCATGGCTGGGCCGGGCGGTGAGGAGGGCGTTCCGGGCAAGAAGGACGGTCGCATCGACACCTTCCTGGACCCCGGACCGCACAAGGCCGTCCTTACCCTGCCGGACAAGGCGGACGGCCCGGTCGAACTCAAGGTGGATGCCTTCGTCGAGCGCAACGAACCGGCGCCGGCCCTTCGCGACTTCGACCAACTGTCGACCGAACTGCAGGACCTGGAGCAGCGCTCGTATTGGCTCGACGTGCCGACCCGCCGCGCCGTCTTCATCGAAGCCGCCGGGCGGAAATTGGCCGATCTTCGACTGTGGAAGGACGGCACCTGGCTGGTGGACGCCGAGCCGATGGTCGAGCAGGTGGTCCCGCGCCCGGGCCGGCCGCTGCAGATGATGCGGCTGGCGCTGGAGCTCGATCCCGGCCTTTACCGGCTGACCGCCTATGGCGGCCCAGGCGTCCCCTGGACGGAAGAGGGCGCCGAGACCCCGCTCCATCTCCGCATGGGCATCCCGACCTTGGGCGAGGGGGCCCGCCGTTCCGCGGTGGCCGGGCCGTTCGGCCTCGACCGCTGGCTGGTCCACAAGGGCGCGACCCATTTCCGGCTGGAGCTGCCCGAGCCGGGCCAAGCCGCCATGGAGGTCGTCGCCAATTTCACCGGGACCGTCACGGCCGGCGAGCGCGTCTCCATCGACAAGAATTCGCGGGTTCCGGCCGGCGACCTTGCGGCGACGACAATCGCCGGCGGAACGCTGGTGAGCGTCACGCGCAGCGCAGGAGCCCCCTACGTTCTCCAGAACGTCAACAGCACCCGCACCCGGTATTTCCGTGGCCCCGGCTGGCAATCGATCGCGGTCACCACGGCGGGGACGGGCGACGACGTCGATGTGGGCGCGCTTCTCGTCGAATCGGCGCCATGGGGCGAGACGGTGGTGGCCTCCAGCGCCCTCCGCTTGACCTCCGAGACGGGCTGGATGCGCCGTTTCAACTTGCTCGGCACAGTGACCATGTTCGTCGAGATCGTGACGCCGGGCCGCTATGCCCTGCGGACCGGCAACGTCGACGCCGAGGTCACCATCGAACCCTTCGTGAAGGGGAAGGGCTACAAGGCCCCACCCTCCAAGGTGGGGGGCGGCGAATGGGACCTGGACGCCGGTTTCCACGTCATCACCCTGTGGCCGCGCGCCGAAGGACGGGGAATCGTCACCCTGTCCATCAACGGCCCCAAGGGGAAAATCCCCATGGAGCCGGCACCCGCCGTCGCCGGCATAGACTTCCCCAAGATATGGCTGGAATCCGAGCGGTCGTACCGCCTGATGATCAACCAGACGGGCACGATCGCTGGCGCGCAGGTGCGGGAGGCCATGCCCGTGGAACTGGAAGTCGGCGACCTGCCGGTGACGCTCAAGCCCGAAGAGCGTCGCGAGGCGGCGTTGCGCGTGGGCTGGCCCGGCCATCTGGAGTTGGTGGCCGAGGACGGTTCGCCGCTGCCGCTGTCGGTTGACGGCAAGCCGGCCGCGCCGAATCCGAACGTCGAAGCGGGGGTCCGCACGGCGGTTCTCGCCAACCCAGGAAAGGCCCCGCTCCGCGCGCACCTGCGCTTCGTGCCCCAGGCGAGGCTCAAAGCCGCGCCTCCACCCGCCGACCTGTCGCGTCTGCCCCAGTTTCCGCTGCTGAAAGCGCACGCCCCACGTTTCCTCGACCTCGGCCGCCAGCACTCGGCCACCTTCGCCCTGAAGGTGGACAAGCCCGCGCTCTACCGCGTCGAGAGCACCGGGCTTCTGCAGACCGCCGGTAACCTGCGGACCCAGGTCCGGCCGTCGCTGACCCGGGCGACGAGCAACGGCACGGGCCGCAACTTCCTGCTGCAGCAGTACCTGCGTCCAGGCCTCTACCAGCTCACCGTATCGACCCAGAACCAATCGGCCGGACATCTCGGAATGGTGGTGACCGCCTCGGAACTGCGCACCGGGGGAACCCTGGCGGCGGAGGTGCCGGTGCGGGCCAGTCTGGGGGCGGGCGAGGGCATCGCCTACGACTTCACCGTGACCGAGGCTGGCAGCTACCGGTTCGAAGCCCTGACCCTGGCTGGTCCGACCGAGCTACGACTGGAAGACAGCGACGGCTGGCCTCTGACCAACCCCGGTCCACGGGGGACGCTGGCCCGCGAATTGGCTCCCGGCCGCTATCGTCTGGTCGTGCTGCCGCAGCCTTTGCCGGCCCGCGTGGTCACGCTGGCCGCGCGCGTCGCGGTGCCAGTTGCGCGCCACGGCCACGGCCCCCATCCGCTGCCGCTGGGCGAGACCCTCAGCCATCGCTGGGAGGAGCCACCAGCCGGCGGCGAACGGACCGCCGACAGTTGGGCATTCACCTTACCGGCGGACGCAGACCTGCGCTTCACGCTCGGCGAGGGCATGGAGGGCCGACTGGAGCGGGACGGCGCGGCGATCGCCGAATTCAACCATTTGCACCCGCTGGCACGTCGGCTGGAGGCCGGCGCCTACCGCTTGGCTGTTCGCAGCCTCCAGCCCAACAACCGGCTGGACTACACCATCACGGCCAGCATCCGCCAATTGGTCGCGGGCACGGAGCGCCGAATCAGCGCCCCGGCAACCGTACCGGTCTCGGTGGGAGCGGGCGGCCTGGTGGACATCACCTCGTTCGGGCGCGACGACGTCCGCGCCACCCTGCGCGATGCCCACGGAACGGTGATCGCCCGTGCCGACGACCGTGCCAACGACTGGAATTTCACCATCGCCACTCGCCTGCCTGCCGGCGATTACCGGCTGGATCTGGAGCCGGTGGGGCGCGTTTCGGCGGAGACCGTGGTCCGGATGCGCGAGCAGAAGGAGGTCGAGGACCCGCCGCTGGCAAGCGGGACCGAGCGCACCCTGGCCGACGGCGCCATGCATCTCATGGCCCTCGACATGGCTGCTGCCGACGATCTGGTGGTGGTCGCCGCCCGCTCCGAGGATGAAGCCGGCCTCGCGCTCGAACGTGCGGGAACCGACGGCGGCTGGACCGTGCTGGGCAGCTCCACCGGACGGGCGCCTCGTCTGGCGGTCGCTCGCACGGCCGCGCATCAGGATCGTTATCGACTGCGCGCGTGGTCGCTCGACCACACTGCGACACCCTTGGTCGTCACGGCCCACCGGCTGGTTCCTCCCCCCGCGTCGGAATCCCGTCTGGCAGAGGGTTTCCGCCTCAGCCCGCTGGGCCCGCTCGAACCGTCGCTCGGTGCGGCTGCCGTTAAGCTGAACCGGCCCGGGCTGCTGCAATTCGAGACCGCCCCGGCCGGACTGGCGTGGTCGGCCTCGCCCGATACCCGCGTGCTGGCGCCCCTCGACGGCACCGTCTCGACCAGCGGCGGCCGCCTGTGGCTGCTGGGCGAAGCCGGCGCGACGGTAAAGGCGCGGCGAGCGGTGCCGCCGGCCGAAGGCGTGCTCGCCCTTACCCTGCCCGAGGGCGAAGAGGGCGCTGTGCCGGTGGATGGCGGGCGCGGCCCCCAATTGTGGCTGGCTGATTCGCGCGTCGGCCAACCCGGCATCGCGCCGGCGGGGGGCGCCCCCCTCGCCTCGGGATGGGGCGACGGCCAGGCGGTGGCCGTGCTGACCGATGCGACCGCCGCCACGGGCGCCATCATGCGGCTGTGGCGGGCCGACCGCCCGGGCGCGCTGCCGCTTACCCTGCGGCGGATCTCGTTTCCCTCCCCGGCGCGCACCGGGCTGAAGGCCGGCCTTACCGACGGCGCGCTGGCGGCCGGGTCCGCCCTGGCCTTCGCCCTGCCCGAGGGACCGAAGCAAATGCGACTGACCCTTCCCCCCGACACGGCGGCGGTGCTGACCGAAGGCGGCCGGCCGCACGCCACCGTGTGGGCCGGCCGTGCCGGGCTAACCGAGGCGCTGGAGAACCAGGCCGACGGGCTGATGCTGCTGAATGCCGGCCACGAAGGCCGCTTTACCATCGACCTGTCGCCGTCGCCGCCGAACCGGATCGGGGGCCTCGCCTCCCCTGGCCTGACCAGTCGCTGGCTGCCGACCGGCGGCACGGTGCGCCTCGACGTTGCCTCCAGCTCCCCGGTCACCGTGCAATTGTCGGGCGCGGTGGAAGCCGTCCGGGCGATGCTCGCGGACGGCCGCATGCTGACCGGCACCCGCCTCGGCATCGATGGCCCGGCCGTCATCGCCATCCGCCACCGCGCCGGCCTGGTCACCGCCTGGGCAGACACCGAAGACAGCGCGATGGCGTGGCCGCGGACCGATGGGGGGACCGAGGCCCCGGCACTGCCCGGCTCGGTAGAGCTCAAACCCGACCCCTGGCGCCTGAACGCGACCGAACCGACGCTGCTTCATCTCGCCACGAGCAACCCGGTCGTGGTCGGCCACCGCCGCCCGGGTGCATCGCCCGATGTCGCGCCGTGGCCGGCCGGCGCGGCGGCCCACCTGTTTCTTCCACGCGGCCTCAATGTGGTCGGCCTCAGGCCACTGCACGAGGGCCCGCTGGCCGGCACAGCGCGCCTGGCCACCAGCCCGCCGGTGGCAATCGGCGAGGGCTTGGGGCCCAAGGTCCGCCTCGCCCCCGGCGACGCCCGCCTGTTCTCCTTCGCCCTGGCCGCATCCGGACCGATCGGCATCGGCGTGCGCGGCGGCGCCGACACCGCACGGGCAAGGCTGATGGACGAAGCGGGCAAGGTCCTCGCCGAAGGAGCGGTGACCATGACCGAGCTGGCGGCGGGCCGCTACTACCTGCAGGTGGAGAACCGGCCCGACGCCGCCGCGGTCGAGGTCCAGCCCGCCCTGGTCGGGTCGACCCGCCCCGATACCGGCCCGCCGGAGGACGTGAAGCGCCGCTACTGGCAAATGGTGTCCGACGAGCAAGAGGTGCGCTGATCATGGCCCTGGCCCGCTTCCCCCGCCTGCTGGCGCTGCTCGCCCTCGTCCTGGCGCTTGCCGCCCCTGTCGCCGCCGCGGCTGCCGATACGGTGCGCCGCCCGGCCGGTGCCGCGCTGGTGCCCGACCGTTTCCTGCGCAGCTGGGACCCGGTCACCATTTTCTTCGAATCCGACGCCGGTCCGGCCAAGGGCGGCCCCGAGGACCGGCCGGAGAGGCTGGTGACCATGACGCCCGCCCATCCCGGCGCCTTTACCTGGCTCGATTCCCGCACGCTGCAGTTCCGCCCCGCCGTCGCCTGGCCTCCCATGGGGCGCTTCCAGTTCCAGGTGCAGGGGCGAACGTCGGAACTGACCACGCTGATGGCCGGGCTGCAAACATCGCAGCCGCAGGACGGCCAGGAGAACCTGGACCCGGTGCAGGCCATTACCCTGCGTTTCCGCGACCCCATCGACCCCGAGGTTCTCGCCCGCCTCGTCACCATCGAACAGCGGCCCGCCCCGGGAATCGGGTCCGAGGGCACGCGCACGCTCGACCGCCGCGACTTCGAGGTCAAGGTGACGGAGCGCACCCGCCCCGGCGACCCTGCGGCCTATGTCCTCAACCTGCGGCATCCCATCCCATGGGGAATGCGCGCCGTCCTGCGCCTGCGCCTGGCGCCTGACGAGTCGGGGCACGAGGAGCAGCGGCTGTCCTTTGCCAC
The DNA here is from genome assembly GCA_016212565.1 of Magnetospirillum sp. Taxonomy (GTDB): domain Bacteria; phylum Pseudomonadota; class Alphaproteobacteria; order Rhodospirillales; family Magnetospirillaceae; genus JACRFY01. The sequence goes on from JACRFY010000242.1 coordinate 8,466, forward strand.
CGCCGCCCCCTTTCACGCCGTGCGGTTCGGCTGCCCGGGCGAGCGCTACCCGGCGACGCCCGAGGGCGCCTCCTACGCCCGCGAGCGGGCATTGCGCTGCAAGGCGGATGAACGCGCCATCCATGTCTCGTTTTCCCAGGCGCTGAAGGTGCCGTCCGCCGTCGAGGCCCGCAATCTGGTGCGCCTGTCGCCGCAGGTCGAGGATCTGCGCTTCGAAACCGTGGGTGACACGCTGGTGGTGCGGGGGCGTTTCGTCGCCGACACCCTGTACCACGTCCGGCTGGAGCCGGCCGCCATCGAGGACGTCAAGGGCCGCCGGCTGGAGATGAAGGCGGCCAGCCAGCTGTATCTGTCCTTCCCGGGACGGGCCGGCTTCGTGCGCTGGCAGGCCGGCGAGGGAATCGCCGAACGCTTCGGTCCGCAGATGGTGCCGCTCAAGGCCCGCGGCGTCGAACGGGTGGACATGCGCATCCATCCCATCGACCCGCTGGATCGGTCTCTTTGGCCTTTCCCCGCTTCGCTGTCTACCGACGACACCCGCCGGCCGCCGGGCCCGGGCGAGGAGCCCGAGGCGTACTCGAAGCGCCATCCGGCGTCGTCCGACACCATTGCGCGCCACGTCGCCGCATTTGGATCGCCCAGCGTGTCGCAGTTGGTGAAGCTGGACCTGCCCCAGGGGGATGCATCGGCGTCGCTGGGCTTGAACCTGCGGCCGCACCTCACCCGCATCGCCGGCGAGAACCGGCCCGGCCATTATCTGATCGGCATCCGCCGCCTCGATTCGCAAGGCGAGCGCAACTGGATGCGCCTGCAGGTCACCGACCTCAGCCTGACGGCGGTCGAGGAGACCGACCGCGTGCGCTTCGCGGTGACGTCGCTGTCCACCGGCCTGCCGGTCGACAAGGCGACCATTCGTCTGGAGGGGGAGGTGAAGGGCGGTTGGGGGACGCTGGCGGAAATGGTCACCGACGCCACCGGCATGGCCGAGTGGAACGCTCCCGGTTCTGAGGGCAATCAGGGCCTGCGCCGTCTGGTGGTGGAGAAGGGCGAGGACCGGCTGGTGCTCGACCCTGCCAAGCCGCCGCGCGTCTACGGCGAGGGCGGCTGGCGCGACCCGGACTATTACAACTGGCTGCACTGGGCGACGCGAAGCTTGGCGGGCCGCGAGATTCCCCCGGCCGAGTTGTGCCACATCTTCACCGAGCGTCCGATCTACCGACCCGACGATTCCGTCCACATCAAGGGCTACATGCGCCACTGGGAGGCCGGCAAGCTGGCCCTTTCCAAGGACCCGGCGACCCTGGTGGTGGCGGGACCGGGCGGCGCGGAATGGCGCTATCCGGTAACCCTGAACGAGTTCGGCAGCTTCTATCACAAGTTCGACGCCAAGACCGCCGCCACCGGCACCTACAAGGCCTGGCTCGAACACAAGGCGACGCCCTCGCCGTCGATGTCGACGCGCGAAGAGGACGGCGAGGACGAGCCCGCCTCCGAAGACTCGCCAGAGGGCGGCGAGACCGCCGAGCCCGGCGCACCCGCCAGGGCCTGCCATGTCGCCCGCTTCAAGAAAGAGGCCTACCGCCTGCCGCGCTTCGAGGTGCAGTTGCACGCGCCGCAATCCGCCGGCCTCGACGCTCCCTTCAAGGTGGCGTTGACCGCCGAGTACTATGCCGGCGGCCTGGTGGCGGACCGGCCGGTGCGCTGGCGGGTCACCCAGGTGCCGTTCAACTGGGTGCCCAAGGCCAAGGCCGGTTATGTCTTCTCTGCCGACAGCCGGTTCTCCAGCAGCCAGGGCTTCCGCGCCTCGCCGGTGCTCGAACGCGAAGCCAAGACCGACGTGCAGGGTGGCGCAGCGCTGACGCTCGACCCGACCATCGAGCCCACCGCCCAGCCGCGCAAATACGTGGTCGAGGCCACCGTGGTCGGCGACGACGACCAGACCGTCACCAACACCCACGAGGTGCTGGCCCTGCCCCCCTTCGTCCTCGGACTCAAGGTGCCGCGGTTCCTCGAGAAGGCCGACCGTATCGAGCCGCTGATCGCGGTCGAGGACGCCCAAGGCAAGGCCATGGCCGGCCAGAAGGTCACCGTCCGCCTGATGCGGCGGCAGTGGAATTCCATCCTGCAGGCCACCGACTTCACCCAGGGCTCGGCCAAGTACGTCACCGAGGTGATCGAGGAGAAGGTGGCCGAGACCACCTTCACCAGCGGCAGCGCTCCGGAGAAGGTCTCCTTCCCCATCAAAGGCGCCGGCGTCTTCATCATCGAGGTCGACGCGCAGGACAAGCTGGGTCGCCTGCAGACGGTGAAGGTGGACCTGTTCGCCGGCGGCGAACGCCCGGCCACCTGGTCGCGCCCGCCCGCCGAGGTGTTCTCGGCGACCCCGGACAAGACCGCCTACGCCCCCGGCGAGACCGCCAAGATCGTGCTGCAGAGCCCCTTCCAGACCGCTCAGGCGCTGGCGGTGATCGAGGACCCCAGCGGCCACAACCACTATGAATGGGTGTCGGTGAAGAACGGCTACGGCACCTTCGCCATGCCCATCAAACGGGAATACCTGCCGCGCGTGCCGGTGCACTTTGTGCTGATGCGCGGCCGCATCAAGGGCGACGACGACCAGGTCACCAGCCACGCCGACCTGCGCAAGCCGGCAACGCTGGCCGCCACCCAGTGGGTGACCGTCACCCCGGCCAAGCATACGGCCAAGGTCGAGCTGGATTATCCGCGCAAGGCCCAGCCCGGTCAGACGGTGGAGATCACCGTCAGGCTGAACGACGACCAGGGCAAGCCGCTGGCCGGCGAGGCCACGCTGTGGATGGTCGATCAGGCGGTGCTGGCGCTCGCCAAGGAGGCAAGGCTCGACCCCCTGCCGCAATTCATCGTCAACCGCGAAAGCCGCACCCTGCTGCGCGATACCCGCAACATGGCCTTCGGCCTGCTGCCTTTGCAGGAGGAGCCGGGCGGCGACGAGGGCGACGACGGCAGCCCGCTGGAACGGGTGACGGTGCGCAAAAACTTCACTCCGGTGCCGCTCTACGAACCCAGCCTGCAGATCGGGCCGGACGGCATCGCCAGGGTCAAGGTCACCCTTCCCGATTCGCTGACCAACTTCAAGCTGCGCGCCAAGGCGGTCAGCGGTCCCTCGCGCTTCGGCTACGGCACCGGCGACATGCAGGTGCGCCTGCCGGTGCTGGTGCAGCCGGCGCTGCCCCGCTTCCTCCGTCCCGGCGACAGCTTCGAGCTGGCCGCCATCGGCCGGGTGGTTGACGGCAAGGACGGCCCCGGCCGCGCCCAGGTCCGGCTGAAGGGCCTGGAGCTTTCGGGGAGCGACCAGCGCGGCATCGACTGGCGCCCCAATGCGCCGGTACGGCTGGCGTTCCCGGTCACCGTGCCGGCCAATGGCGGCAACCAGGTGGAGATCACCCTGGCCGTCGACCGCACCGTCGACGGCGCCAAGGACGCCTTCCAGGTCGCCCTGCCGGTTCTGCCCGACCGCGATCCGGTGGTGGCCCGGGCGGTCGCCGCGCTGAGCGGCACCGAGCCGGTGGTTCTGCCGGCGGTTGCCGAGCCGATCCGCCCCGGCACGTTGGAGCGCCGCGTCCTGATCGCCAGCCGCGAACTGGCCGCCCTGGCCGGCGGCCTCGATTACCTGCGCGCCTATCCCTTCGGCTGCACCGAACAGCGTATCAGCCAGTTGCGCGCCAACGTGGCCGGCAAGCGTTTCGGCGAGGCGCTGATGGGGCGGGACGCGCAAGGCGACCGCCTGATCGAATCGTTTCGTGCCACCCAGGAATGGATCGCCTCGGCCATGGGCGACAACGGGCTGGTGGCCTATTGGCCGGGCGGCCGCGGCTATGTCGCGGTCACCGCCTGGGCGGTGCAGTTGCTGGTCGAGGCGAAAGCGGCGAACCTGCCGGTGGACGACGCCCTGCTGGGCAAGCTGACGCTCGCCCTCAAGCAGTCGCTGCGCTCGGACTATCGCGACTTCGTCGACGGCAACGGACCGGCCGAGCGCAGTTGGGCGTTGGCGGCGCTGACTGCCGCCGGCCAGGGCGACCCCGCTTATGCCGCCGAACTGGCGCGCAAGTCGCCCTTCCTGTCGGCGGAGAACGTCGCCCAGGTGGCGTGGGCGCTGGCACGCTCGTCGGCGACCCCGGCCAGCACCAAGGCCGAGTTGCACAAGCGTCTGTGGGGGACGGTGATCACCAAGCTCGACCATGGGCGCAAAGTCTATGGCGGGCTGCAGGAGAACGGGGCCCCGAGCCCGCTGATCCTGCCTTCCGAGACCCGCGCGGTGGCCCAGGTGCTACGCGCGTCGCTGGCCGGGCAGCGCGACGAACCGCGCAACCGCCTGCTCGCCGATGCCCTGCTGGGCCTGGGGGGCGGCGATGGCTGGGGCAGTACCAATGCCAATGCCGAAGCCATGCTGGCCCTGGTCGACTGGGTCGCTTCCGCCCCCAAGGGGCCCGACCGCACCGTCACGGTGGCCTTCGGCGCCGACCGTCGGACGCTCGCCCTGCCGGGCGGCGTACCGCTGGCCCAGGCTACGTCCTCGGGCCCAGCCGAGGTTGCCGTCAGCTTGGTACAGCCCAGTTCCGAACCGCTCGCCGTGTGGAGTCGCACCTCCTACCTGCCGCAGGCGGACGGGGCACAGGTGGCGTCCGCTGCCCGCGGCTTCGCCGTCGACCGTGAGCAGTGGAAGGTGCCGTCCGACGGCTCGGCTCCCACGCGGATGGGGCTGGAGAAGCCCGCCACCACCATCACCCTCCAGGTCGGGGACGTGGTCGAGGACCACGTGGTGGTGGTCAACCAGACCGACCGCGCCCACGTCGCAATCGTGCTGCCCCTGGCCGCCGGCATGGAGCCGCTCAACCCGCGCCTGGCCACCGCTTCGCCGGAGGCCAAGCCCTCCCAGCCCCCGACCCGCGCTCCCACCTACGTCGCCTACATGGACGACAACGTGGCGTGGTTCTATGACGAGTTGCCGAAGGGAACCTATCACGTCCATGTTCGTAGTCGCGCCACCGTGCCGGGCCGTTTCATTCAGCCGCCGGCGGCAGCCAAGGCCATGTACGACGACACCGTCAACGGCAACGGCAATGGCGCCGTCGTGGTGGTGACACGGCCGTGATCCGTGCCGAACGCCTGGCGCTGGCCGCGCTGGCGGGGCTCCTTCTCGTCGCGGCCGGGTTCGGTTGGTCGCGTTCCGAACTGGTGGCACCGCCACCGAGCCTGATGTTGCTGGATCGCCATGGGGCGTTCCTGGCGCAGACCGGCGGCGGCGAAGGCACCGGCTGGGGCTATTGGCCAGTGGAGCCCATCCCGGAACGCGTGGCCGCAGCCATCCTCGCCATCGAGGACCGGCGTTTCGCCGCCCATCCCGGCATCGATCCGCTGGCGGCCGCCCGCGCCATCGGGGAACGGCTGACCGGGAGCGGGCGATCCGGCGCTTCCACCATTGCGATGCAGGTGGCGCGGATGCAGACCCCCGGTCGGCGCACCCTGCCGCGCAAACTGGCTGAGAGCGTGACCGCGGCGATGCTGGTTCTGCGCCATGGCCGCGAGGCGGTGCTGCGCCACTATCTGCGCCTCGTGCCGTTCGGCAATGGCAGCCACGGCATTGCCCATGCCGCACGCTGGTATCTGGACAAGCCGGTCGGCGACCTCAGCTGGGCGGAGATCGCCTTCCTCGCCGCCATCCCCCAGGCGCCAGGACGCATGAATCCGTTCCTTGCCGCGGGCAGGGCCCGCGCCGTCCAGCGCGGCCACCGCATTCTGGCCCATCTGTGCGCCAGCGGCGTCATCGATGCCCATGAATTCGCCCTGGCCGAATGGCAGATCGAAGCCTTGCGCATTCCCGACCGGTCCAGCCGCCCGACCGAGGCGCTGCACGCCATCCTGCGGCTGGAAAAGGCATTGACCGGGACCGGGCGCTGGGGAGTGGTGACGACCGCGCTCGATCTGGATGCCCAGCGCCGCATCCAGGCGATCGCCCACCGCCACCTTGACGATTGGCGCCGCCGCGGTGCCGAACAGGTGGCGGCCGTGGTGGTGGAGCGCACCACGCGGCGGGTGGTGGCATGGGTGGGATCGGCCAACTATTTCTCGCCCGCCGCTGGCGCCATCGACTTCACCGCGGTCATCCGCTCGCCGGGCAGCGCGCTCAAGCCCTTCATCTTCGCCCTGGCGCTCGACCGCGGCGCCATCACCGCCAACACGGTGCTCGCCGACCTGCCCGAGGCGCAATGGGGCATCGACAATGCCGATCGCAACTGGCTGGGCCCCATGCTGCCGCGCCAGGCCCTGGCCACCTCACGCAATGTGCCGGCTGCCGTCGTGCTGCGCCGCACCGGTCTCGACGAGACCCACCTGTTCCTGGCAGATCTCGGCCTGCACGACAACAGCCGCTCGGCGGCACGCTACGGACTGGTGTTGGCGGTCGGCGCCCTGCCGACCACGCTCGAGCGCCTGTTGCGCGCCTACGGCGCCCTGGCAGACGACGGCCGCCTGCTCGACCTGGAATGGTGGGGCGGCCAGGAGCGGCCACCCGCCATCCGCATCCTGTCGCCGAACACGGCCAGGCAGGTCACCCTCTTCCTGTCCGATCCGGCGGCCCGCCTGCCCACTTTCCCGCGCCTCGGCGCCACCGCCGATGGTATGCCGATCGCGATCAAGACCGGCACCTCGCAAGGCTACCGGGACGCCTGGGCCGTAGCATGGACGTCCGACTACCTGGTGGGGGTGTGGACCGGGCGGGCGCGCGGAACGTCCATGCGCGCGGTGACCGGCGCCTCGTCCTCGGCCCAACTGGCCCAGGACATCCTCGTCGACCTGCAGGGCGAGCGCCCGCCGGCCGGCTTTCCGCCGCCCGATGGATGGAGGGCGGTCGAATTGTGCGCGCAGACCGGACTGCGCTCGGCCGGCCGCTGCACCCAGAGCTTGAGCGAGTGGTTCGCCGAAGGCCGCACGCCCGAGGAGGACGAAGTCTTTCAGCTGGCGCGGATCGACCTTCGCAACGGCCTGCTGGCCGCGCCGTGGACGCCTGCGCGCTACACGGCCGAGCGAACCTTCGCGACCTTGCCGGCGGACCAGGCCGCTTGGGGCAAGGCCAACCAACTGCCGCCGCCGCCCACGGAACTGAGTCCACTCGACCGGCCCGGCATCCGGACGCCGTCCCGCCCTTCTGCCATGCCGGCAACCGGCCTGCGCGTGCTCGCCCCGCGCGATGGCCTGCGCATGGTACGCAATCCTGAGACCCCGCCGGAAGCCAACCGGCTCAATCTGCGCGCGGCAGCGGGACCAGAGGTGAAGCGCGTGTTGTGGCTGGTCGACCGCCGGCCGTGGCGGGTGGCCGACCCGCGCGAGCCGGTGGCGTGGACGATGGCGCCGGGCATCCACCGATTCGAACTGGCCACCGAGGACGGAACAGTCATATCGCCCGCAGCCACGGTTCACGTGGAATAGAGCCGCTTTCCGTGCCCGGGTCGCGGACGACCGATGGGGCCGGTCAGGCCACCGGGTCCCAGTTACATTTCTTTACATCGGTTTACCGGGCCGTTCATCGGCCGATTACGGGGCGGGCGTCCAATAGGCCTATGCCGCGAATGGAGCGGCGGGACTGATGGAGAAAGACAATGTTCAAGAAAATCGCTCTTGTCGCCGTTCCGGCTCTGGCCCTGGCGATCGGCTTCGGTGCCGCCGCCCGCGCGGCGGATGCCCCGTGTGAGGCGTCCCTCAACGAGGTCCAGGCCAAGTGGGACAAGATGTATCCCATGGGCATGGACAACCCGAAGAATCCCACCTACCGCTCTGCCACCGACAGCCTGCGGATCGCCAAGGAAAAGTGCAAGGAAGGCAAGACGGTCGAGACCGAGCAATATCTCAACGTCGTCCGCGCCCACCTGAACATGCCCGAACATGCGGCGCCCCACGACCGCAAATAAACGCTCCCACGCGGGCGGCCAGTGCCTGCCCCAAGGATGACGGGATCTGGCCTTTCCCAAGGAAGGCTGGATCCTATATTTGTTTTGTCAGAGGCTGACCGAAAAATGAAACCAATTGAATTCAATGCGTTAAAGCACTTCAGCCGTCATTCCCACGAAAGCGGGACTCCATGCCGGCCGCAGCGTTCCATCTGTGCCATGGCCCCCGCCTTCGCGGGGGGGGTGACCGCTAATGCATTGATATATAATAGTTTAATTTCGAGTCAGACTCTAATACCGGCGAACCTACGAAATGACCCGCTGGACCCAGGGGTGATAGCAGAGGCTTTTGATTCTATCACTGTCGGCAATAAGGGCATTCCAGGCGTCGCAACATGCGTTGATGATGGCCTCTCGGTCGGGCCAGACGGCGAG
>JACRFY010000244.1 GCA_016212565.1 Magnetospirillum sp.
AAGGGCGGCAAGGATGGGATCGTGGCCCAGGTGACCCAGCCCAAGCACGGCTCGATGCCGGATTGGAGTGGGCGTCTGGACCCCGCCACCATCAAGTTGCTGGCCGTCTATGTCAGCAAGCTGGGTGTGACCAAGAAGTAAAGACGGGTTGGGGTGCGTCGTCGGACGGCGGCGCACCCTGCCTCCTTGAATCGGTTAGAAAATTTTCCTGTTGATCGTATTCAGACCAATCCTATAAGGCCGACGGGGAGCCGAGAAATCGGTGCATCCCCGTTATGTCATTTTGAGCGGCCGGGGGCCTGCGGCCGCCGATAGACTGCCATCACCCTCGAACCAACGGATGCGTGAAGTCGACATGGCGATCGTCACCCCCCCGTCCCCCGCTCCCGCGGAGGAGTTCTACGCCGACACCAAGAAGATCCAGCCGCGCAACGTCCGCGGCATCTTCCGTCAACTCAAGTGGTGGGCGATGGCCGCCACCCTGGCGTGGTGGCATCTGGCCCCGTTCATGCGCTGGGATCGCGGTCCGGGGGCACCCGACCAGGCCATCCTCCTCGACATGGAGGGACGGCGGATCTACTTCTTCTTCCTCGAGATCTGGCCGCAGGAAATCTACTACCTGACCGGCCTGCTGCTGTTCGCGGCCATCACCTTGTTCTTCGTCAGCGCCCTGGCCGGCCGCGTGTGGTGCGGTTTCTTCTGCTGGCAGACGGTCTACACCGACCTGTTCGTCGCCGTCGAACGCTGGGTGATCGGCGACCGCAACGTGCGCATCGCCTTCGAAAAGAAGCCCTTCGCCCGGAAGTTCGCCAAGAAGGCGTTGATCCATGCCGCGTGGCTGGCGATTTCCGCCGCCTGCGGCATCGGCTTCACCCTGTATTTCGGCGATGCCTTCGACATGCTGCGCGAGATCTTCACCCTCGAAGGCTCGGCCGGCACCTACGGCGCCATCGCCGTGGTCGGCGGCGGCTGCTACCTCCTGGCCGGCTTCGCCCGCGAGCAGGTGTGCATCTACATGTGCCCCTATTCGCGCTTCCAGGCGGCGATGTTCGACGAACATTCGCTGCTGGTGTCCTACGAGCCGTGGCGCGGCGAGCCGCGCGGACGCGCCTTCAAGAACCAGAACTTCGAAGGCCGCGGCCACTGCGTCGACTGCCGGATGTGCGTGCAGTCGTGCCCGACCGGCATCGACATCCGCGAAGGCAGCCAGCTCGCCTGCATCGGCTGCGCCCTGTGCGTCGATGCCTGCAACGCCATCATGGACAAGTTCGGCCTGCCGCGCGGCCTGATCAGCTACGATTCGATCACCAATCAGGACGCCCGCGGAAAAGGGGAGCCGTCGAAGATTCGGGTGGTGCGCCCGCGCACGATCCTCTATGCCATCCTCCTGGCGGTGATCGCCGCGACCATCGTCGTCGGGCTGGCGCTCCGCTCGACCGTCGAGGTCAACGTCCTGCACGAGCGCACGCCGCTGTTCGTCCAGTTGTCCGACGGCTCGATCCGCAACGGCTACACCTACAAGATCCTCAACATGGTTCGCGAGGATCGGGTCTTCCGGCTGGAGACGGTGGGCGTCGACAACGCCACCATCGACGTCATCGGCGGCGACGAGGGCGTGGCCCGCACCGAATTCGCCGTTCCCGGCGACCAGGTCGGCACCTTCCGCATCTTCGTCTCGGCACCGGACGCCGCGTCGGCCGGCACCAAGATGCCCGTTACCTTCGTGCTGACCGAACAGGGCGGCCGGAACACCACGCTCCGGAACACCAGCGTCTTCGCCGGTCCGGAAAAATAGGGAGGCAACATGGCCAAGCAGCGCGCTCGTGGGTGGTGGTATCCGTGGATCTTCGTCGGCGTCTTCGGCGTCGTGCTGGCGGTGAACGGGGCGCTGGCCTATTTCGCCACCACCACCTTCACCGGCCTGGAGACCGAGCAGGCCTACGACAAGGGGCTGGCCTACAATCGGAACCTCGCTGCCGCCAAGGCCCAGCAGGAGATGGGATGGGCGGTGGAGGCGGCGTTCGCGCCGCTCTCGCCGACCCGGGTCGACATCACCGTCACCTATCGCGACCGCACCGGCCAGCCGGTCGACGGTCTCGACGTCAAGGCCCAGATGCTGCGTCCCACCACCGCCGGCTACGACCACCAGGTGGTCCTGCCGGCCAAGGGCGCCGGGACCTATGGCGCCGTCATCGACCTGCCGCTCACAGGGGTGTGGGATATGGACGCGGTGGCCTCGGGCACCGCCGGCACCTACCAGCTCACCCAGCGCTTCGTCGCCAAGTGAGTTCGATGGGGACCAACGCTGCCGCGTGCCTGCACTGCGGCAGCGCCATTCCCGCCGGCCTGGCCGGATCGTTCTGCTGCCGCGGCTGCGAGGGCGCCTACGCCCTGGTCCAGGGCCTGGGGCTGGACACCTCTTACCAGCGCCGCTGCCTCGACCCCGCCGCCCGCATCCTCCGCCCCGAGGAGCGCGAGCTGGAAGCGGCCCACGATTTCTCCGCCCATGTCGCCCGCGACGGCGACGAGGCGGTAATGCACCTGATGGTCGAGGGCATCCACTGCGCCGCCTGCGTGTGGCTGATCGAGGCGCTGATCGGCCGCCGGACGGGGGTGACCAAGGCGCGGGTCAACATGACCACCCGCCGTCTGGTGGTGCGCTGGAACCCGGCCGAGACCGATCCCGGCACCATTCTCGCCCCGGTGTTCCAGGTCGGGTACCGTCTGGTTCCCTACGCCCCCGCCCTGCTGGCCCGCGAGACCGAGCGGGTCGAGAAGGACCTGCTGAAGGCCATGGTGGTGGCCGGCTTTGCCGCCGGCAACGTCATGCTGCTGTCGGTCTCGGTGTGGGCGGGCCATTTCTCGACCATGGGCGTGGCCACCCGCGACTTCATGCATTGGGTGTCGGCGCTGATCGTCCTGCCGGCGGTGCTCTACTGCGTGCGTCCGTTCATGCGCTCGGCCTTCGCCGCGCTGCGCGCCGGGCGCACCAACATGGACGTGCCGATCACCCTCGGCGTGCTGCTCGCCTCGGGGATGAGTCTGGCCGAGACCATGCATCACGGCGAGCACGCCTATTTCGACTCGGCGATCACCCTGCTGTTCTTCCTCCTCATCGGCCGCTACCTCGATTCGCGCGCCCGCGGCCGGGCCCGCTCGGCGGCCGAGCACCTGCTGGCGCTCGACGCCGTCGCGGTGACGGTGGTCGAGGCCGACGGCACCCTGCGCTCGCTGCCGCCCAACCGGGTCCAGCCCGGCGCCACCGTCCTGGTCGCCGCCGGGGAGCGGATCGGCGTCGACGGTGTGGTCGCCGACGGCCGCTCCGACGTCGACACCAGCCTGATTTCCGGCGAAAGCGTGCCCAGCGCCGTCGAGACCGGCGCCCGGGTGTTCGCCGGCACCATCAACCTCTCCGGCCCGCTGCGCCTGACCGTGGCGGCGGTGGGCGAGCGCACCCTGCTGGCCGAGATCGTGCGCATGATGGAGGTCGCCGAGCAGGGCCGCGCCCGCCACGTCTTCCTCGCCGACCGGGTCGCCCGCTGGTATGCGCCGGTGGTGCATGTCGCGGCGCTGGCCACCTTCCTCGGCTGGGTCTTCGGCGCCGGCCTCGCCTGGCAGGTGGCGCTGCTGCATGCGGTGGCGGTGCTGATCATCACCTGCCCCTGCGCCTTGGCCCTGGCGGTGCCGGTGGTTCAGGTGATCGCCTCCGGCCGCCTGTTGCGCCAGGGCGTGCTGCTGAAGTCGGCCACCGCCCTGGAACGGTTCGCCGAGGTCGACACCGTGGTGTTCGACAAGACCGGCACCCTGACCCTGGGCCGCCCGCAACTGGTCGCCGACGGCGGCTGGGACGAGGCGGCGCTGCGCCAGGCGGCCGCCCTGGCCGGCGCCTCCCGCCATCCCCTGGCCAAGGCCCTGGCCGCCGCCTGCCCGGGCGTCGCCGTCGCCGTCACGGCCACCGAGGAGCCCGGCCGCGGCATGACCGCCGGTCCGGTCCGCCTCGGCAGCCGGGCGCATGTCGGAGTCGCCGATGATGCGGCTGCCGGCCCCGAATTGTGGCTGTCCCGTCCGGGACTGCCGCCGGTGCGCTTCACCTTCACCGATTCCCCGCGCCGCGATGCGGCGGAGATCGTCGCCGCCCTGCGGCGCCGCGGCCTGGCGGTCGAGCTGCTGTCGGGCGACCGCGAGCCCACCGTGCGCCAGGCGGCGGCGGCCCTGGGCATCGCCGACTGGCGGGCCGCCTGCTCGCCGGCGGCCAAGGTCGAGCGGCTCCAGGCGCTGCGGGCCGGGGGGCGCACGGTGCTGATGGTCGGCGACGGCCTCAACGACGCCCCCGCCCTGGCCGCCGCCCACGTCTCGATGTCGCCGTCCTCGGCGGTCGACGTCAGCCAGACCGCCGCCGACGTGGTGTTCCAGGGCGACCGGCTCAATCCGGTGATCGAAACCCTCGACGTCGCCACCCGCTCGCGCCGGCTGGTGATGCAGAACTTCGCCCTGGCGCTCGGCTACAACCTGTTCACCGTGCCGATGGCGGTGGCGGGAATGGTGACGCCGTTGATCGCCGCGATTGCCATGTCCACCTCGTCGCTGGTAGTAATCTCCAACGCCCTGCGCCTGTCACGCCGGAGAGGCCATTGAACAATCTCCTGATGCTGATCCCGGTGGCCTTGGTCCTGGGGCTGCTTGGACTGGGCGCCTTCCTGTGGGCCCTGCGCTCGGGCCAGTTCGACGACCTCGACGGGGCCGCGCACCGCATTCTGTTCGAGGACGACGACCCCAAGCAAGGGGACTAGGTCCGCCATGGGAGTGCCGATGCCGCCGTTGGACTTCGACGACCACCGCATCGAGCGCGAGCCCGCCGATCCCAACGGCCCGCCGTGCAAGAACTGCGACGTGGTGCGCGAGATCGCCTTCTGCGCCGCCCTGTCCCATGACGAGGTCCGCCGTCTGGCCTCGATCCGCTGCCACGCCCAACTGCCCGCCGCCTTCACCGTCTTCCGCGAGGGCGACCTCGCCGACCACGTCTTCTCCATCTCCACCGGGGCGGTGAAGCTCTACAAGCTGATGAGCGACGGGCGGCGCCAGATCATCGGCTTCCTGTTCTCGGGCGACATGTTCGGCCTGGCGGTCGACGGCGGCTACGCCTATACCGCCGAGACCGTCAGCCCCACCCAGGTGTGCCGCTTTGCCCACCGCAAGCTCGACTCGCTGCGCGACGAGATCCCGCGCCTGGAGAAGAAGCTGTTCGCCATGGCGCTGAAGGATCTGGTCACCGCCCAGGAACAGATGCTGCTGCTGGGGCGCAAGACCGCCAAGGAGAAGGTGGCCACCTTCCTGGTTCAGTTGTCGTGCCGCGCCCAGATCCAGGGATTGCCGCCCTCGCCGCTGTCGCTGCCGATGAGCCGCGCCGACATCGCCGACTATCTCGGCCTGACCATCGAGACCGTCAGCCGCACCTTCACCCACCTCAAGCGCGATGGCGCCATCGGCCTGCCCGGTCCCGGGCATGCCACCCTGCTGGATATTGCCGCGTTGAAAGAGCTGGCCGAAGGAAGCGGACGCGGCTAAGGCGTCCCTCACCTTTGCCGTTGCCCCCCACTCGGGTAGGACGCTATCCTCGCACGCTTCCGCGACGGGGGTCGAGAAAGGGAGAGCGAAGTCATGACCAAACTGGATATTCCGGGCGGGACGACCATGAACGCCAAGCTGTTGGCCTGGGTCGACGAAATGGCGCGGCTGTGCAAGCCGGACAGCATCCACGTCTGCGACGGCTCGCAGGCCGAATACGACGCGCTGTGCGAAATGATGATCGCCAGCGGCACGATGATCCGCCTCAACGCCGACAAGCGGCCGGGTAGCTACCTGTGCCGCTCCGATCCGCGCGACGTCGCCCGGGTCGAAGACCGAACCTTCATCTGCTCGCACAGCAAGTCCGAAGCCGGCCCGACCAACAACTGGGTCGACCCTCACGAGATGCGGGCGCGGATGGAAGCGCTCTACGACGGCTGCATGAAGGGCCGCACCATGTATGTGGTGCCGTTCTCGATGGGACCGCTGGGCTCGAACATCGCCCATATCGGCGTCGAGATCACCGACAGCCCCTATGTCTGCACCAACATGCGCATCATGACCCGCATGGGCCAACCGGTGCTGCAAATCCTCGGCGAGAGCGGCGATTTCGTCAGATGCCTGCACTCGGTGGGCCAGCCCCTGGCGCCCGGCGCCACCGACGTCCCCTGGCCGTGCAACCCCGACAACATCGCCATCTCCCATTTCCCCGAGGACCGCACCATCTGGTCCTACGGCTCCGGTTACGGCGGCAATGCCCTGTTGGGCAAGAAGTGCTTCGCGCTGCGCATCGCCTCGACCATGGGTCGCGACGAGGGCTGGCTGGCCGAACACATGCTGATCGTCGGCGTCGAGACCCCCACGGGCGAGAAGACCTACGTCGCCGCCGCCTTCCCTTCGGCCTGCGGCAAGACCAATTTCGCCATGCTGCAACCGCCGGCTTCGTTCAAGGGCTGGAAGATCTGGACGGTCGGCGACGACATCGCCTGGATCAAGCCCGGTGCGGACGGCCGCTTCTACGCCATCAATCCCGAGGCCGGCTTCTTCGGCGTCGCCCCCGGCACCGGCGCCGACACCAACGCCAACGCCATGGCCTCGTGCGCGGCCAACTCGATCTTCACCAACGTCGCCCTGACCGACGACGGCGACGTGTGGTGGGAGGGGATGACCAAGGAGGTTCCCGCCCATCTGATCGACTGGAAGGGCAACGACTGGACTCCCGCCTCCGCGGCTCCCGCCGCCCATCCCAATTCCCGCTTCACCGCTCCGGTCCGCCAGTGCCCGTCGGTCGATCCCGACTGGGAGAACCCGGCCGGCGTGCCGATCTCGGCCTTCATCTTCGGCGGCCGTCTGTCGAAGACCATGCCGCTGGTCTATCAGGCCTTCAACTGGGCGCACGGCGTCTACCTCGCCGCCACCATGGGCTCGGAAGCCACCGCCGCGGCGGTCGGCCAGGCGGCGATCCGCCGCGATCCGATGGCCATGCTGCCGTTCTGCGGCTACAACATGGCGGATTATTTCACCCACTGGCTCAACATGGGCCGCAAGGTGGCCAATCCGCCGCCGATCTTCCGCGTCAACTGGTTCCGCAAGGACGGCAACGGCAAGTTCATGTGGCCGGGTTTCGGCGACAACATGCGGGTGCTGACCTGGATCGTCGACCGCGTGCGCGGCCGCACCCATGCCATCGAGAGCCCGTTCGGCTTCGTCCCCGCTTACGAGGACCTGGAATGGGCGGGGCTCGACTATCCGCGCGAGAAGTTCCAGGAACTGATGAGCATCGACCGCGAGGCCGGGGTCGCCGAGGCCCGCAATCAGGAAGAGCTGTTCGACCGCCTGTTCGACCGCCTGCCCAAGGAACTGCTGTTCGAACGCGAGCTGCTGAAGTCGCGCCTGTGGCGGGCGCCCGAGGTGTGGGCGCTGTTCGAGGAGTAGGCGGCCTCCGCCCAAGGTCGCCCCTCCGGTTCCAATCGATTAACCCCCCGGCCCGCTGCGGCCGGGGGGGTATTCTTTGGCGCGCCGGCCTCCCCCATCCGCCTCAATTGTAACTCCGCCGGCACGAGTGCCAAATCAGGGGCGGGAAATCCCACTCATTGGGGTGAGCGGGACCCGGTGGTTCGGGGAGAATGTCAATGCCGACCTATACCGATAAGCGGGCGCTGGTGATCGACGACCAGGAATTCGTCCGCCGCGCCGTCGCCACCATGCTCGACCGCATGGGCTTCGCCGAGATTCGCCAGGCCGCCGACGGCGCCGGCGGCCTGGAAGCCTGCGGACGCGCCTGGCCGGATCTGGTCATCTGCGACGTCGAGATGGAGCCCATCGACGGCCTGGTGTTCCTCAAGGCGTTCCGCGGCGAGGCGGTGCGGATGAACCGGCCCTCGCCGGTGATCTTCCTCTCGTCGCATTCCGAGGCCGAGACGGTCCGTCAGGCCCGGCGCCTGGGCGTCGACGCCTTCCTTCTCAAGCCGGTGACCGGCGCGGAGTTGAAGCGCCGGGTCGATTTCGTCCTCGACGCTCCCCGTTGCCCCACCGGCGCGGGAACGGCGTAAAACGACGGCGACCGGGCCCTAGCCGCGCGAGCGCGTTTTCGCTACACTCGCCTGGCCATGCCCATCCACATCTCCATCGCCGACGGCTCTTTCGGCGGCCAGCCAGGCGGCGGGGCGTTCGTCTTTCCCGACGACAAGGCGATGGTCACCGTCGGCCGCCACCCCTCCTGCGACGTGGTTTTCCCCTCCGACCTGATCGCGGTGTCGCGCTATCACCTTGCCTTCGAGCGCAAGCTGGCCCGCTACCGGCTGATCATGCAGGCCGACAACCCGGTGTGGATCGACGGCGAGGAGGCCTTCGAGGGCGACGAACTGCCGCTGGCGGCGGTGGTGACCCTCGGCCATCCCGACGGCCCGGCGCTGCGGGTCGAGACCATCGAGGACGACGACCTGCCGCTGACCGAGCGCTACGCCCGTCACCTCTCCCCCGGCCGTCTGGCCGGGGCCGCCGACCGCATCAGCCGCGACGTCCGCCGCCTGGTGGTGGCCCTGGGCGCGGTGGTCGCGGTGGTCGCCGTCGCCCTGGGCTGGGCGCAATGGGAGGAACGCCGCGAGCTCGCCCAGCTGTTGTCCGGGGCCTACCACACCCCCGCCGCCGGCACCGAGGAGCAACTGGCCGCCCGCCTGCGCGAGGCCGCGCCCTCGGTGGTCCTGGTGGCGGTCGAGGACCCCTTCGGCATCAGCCCGATCGGCACCGCCTGGGTGGTGGCGCCGGGGGTGCTGGCGACCAATGCCCATGTCGCCGACCGCTTCCGCGAGTTGCCGCGCGGCGGGCGTCTGGTGGTACGCCTGCACAGCGGCCCGGCCAAGACCATCGCCGTCCGCGCGGTGACCTTCCATCCCGATTTCCAGCGCTTCGAAGAGGCCTGGCGCGCCTATGGCCCGGTCTCGGCCGGCGCCGGCGGCGAAAGCCGCACCATCACCGATGCCGGCGCCTACGACGTCGCCCTGCTGCATGTCGCCGACCGCGATGCCGGCGCCCTCGGTCCGGCCCTGCCCATCGCCCCCGATGCCGACCTCGACGCCCTGGAGCCGGGCAATCTGGTCGGCTATGTCGGCTTTCCCGTCGAAAGCGCGGCGGTCGGCGGCGTCAACATCGACGATCCGCAGCCGCAATTGCAGATCGGCCGCCTGACGGCGCTGACCGACTTCTTCCTGGTCAAGAGCGAGACCGCCGACCGCCAGTTGCTCCAGCACTCGCTGCCGGTCCAGGGCGGCGCCTCGGGCAGCCCGGTTCTCGACCACCGCGGCCAGGTGGTCGGCGTGCTGTCGGGCGGCAACCTGATCGAAATCGACGGCTGGGGGACCCGGGTCCCGTCGGGGGTGGGCGTCAATTTCGCCCAGCGCGCCGATCTGGTGCGCGAGCTGCTGTCCGGCGCCGATCCCCAGCGCGCCGCCGAGCGCGGGGGCACCTGGCAGCGGCGCCTGACGCGCTATCAGACCGAGGTCGACATCGCCCTTCAGGACTGGGCCGCCAGCCACGGCGCCGCCCGGCCGCCGACGCCGATCCTGTCGGTCGACGGCCGCACCGCGCCGCGGCCGGATCTCGACGTGCCGGCCTTCGTGGTGCCCTACACCATCGCCCACGACGGCTGGCACCTGTTCCTGGCCACCGCCCGCGACCATGCCAATATCGACATGATGGTGATCGAGAAGGCCGCCAAGGGGCCGCAACTGCTCGGCCAGGACACCGCACCCGACCACTATCCCGGCGTCGAGGTCCCGGCCCACAAGGACAGCCCGGTCGAGGTGATCGTTCCCGGGCCGCTGGGCACCGACGTTCACCTGCGGGTCTACTGGCTGCCCACCAGGCCGTAGAGCCGCTCCAAGGCCCACAGATCGCGGCTGCGGGCCGAATGCGCGGCGGCAGGGCGCCAGCCGGGCGTGCCGGCTCCGTCTTCGCCCCAATCGATCAGCACCGGCCGGCCGGCGGCGACGACGACATTGGCCGGCTTGAGGTCGCCGTGGGCCAACCCGGCATCGTGCAGGGCGGCCAGGGCGGCGGCGATGGCATCGACGACCGCCGGCGACAGCGGCGGACGCAGCGTCTCGCCCTCGCCCCAGCCCCACACCGCCCACGTCTCGCCCACCGCCAGCAGCGGCGCCACGCCGGCATGCCGCAGCGCCAGACCCGCGGCCAGCCGCGTCGGGACCTCGCCCGCCCGCGGCCACACCTTGAGCGCAACCCGGCCATGGGCCGGATGCCAGCCGGCCCAGGTCTCCGGCGGGCCGAAGCGCAACCGCTCGACCATCACGCAGCCATGGGCGCCATCCGTCGCCAGGCCGGCCAGGAGAGTCGCCGCCCAGTCCTCGCGCCCGAGCCGCGGCAGCGCCAGTCGCGCCGCGACACGCTGCCGTCCGCCGGAGACGGCCGATTCCGCTTTGGCCCGCACGCCACTGGTCATGGTCGGATGATAACCAGATGGCCTATTGGAACGCAATTATACCGGCGAACCTACGAAATGACCCGCTGGACCCAGGGGTGATAGCAGAGGCTTTTGATTCTATCACTGTCGGCAATAAGGGCATTCCAGGCGTCGCAACATGCGTTGATGATGGCCTCTCGGTCGGGCCAGACGGCGAG
>JACRFY010000245.1 GCA_016212565.1 Magnetospirillum sp.
TCGCCGAATTCGACCCCCTGACCGGCGAGCGCACCTGCCAACTGACCGAGGTGGTGGTCTATCCCTCCAGCCACTACGTCACCCCGCGCCCGACCGTCACCCAGGCGATGACCGGCATCAAGGTCGAACTCAAGGAGACGCTGGAGCGCTTCAACGCCGAGGGCAAGCTGCTCGAGGCGCAGCGGATCAACGAGCGGACCACCTTCGACCTGGAGATGCTGGAGACCACCGGCCACTGCAAGTCGATCGAGAACTATTCCCGCTACCTCACCGGCCGCAATCCCGGCGAGCCGCCGCCGACCCTGTTCGAGTACCTGCCCGAGGACGCGCTGCTGATCGTCGACGAAAGCCACGTCACCGTGCCGCAGATCGGCGGCATGTACCGCGGCGACTACAATCGCAAGAGCACCCTGGCCGCCTTCGGCTTCCGCCTGCCGTCGTGCATCGACAACCGGCCGCTGAAGTTCGAGGAATGGGACGTCATGCGGCCGCAGACGGTGTTCGTCTCCGCCACCCCCGGCCCGTGGGAGATGGCGCGCACCGGCGGCGTGTTCGTCGAGCAGGTGATCCGCCCCACCGGCCTGGTCGACCCGGTGTGCATCGTCCGCCCGGTGGAAAAGCAGGTCGACGACCTGTTCGCCGAGGTGCGCCAGGTGGCCGGGCAGGGCTATCGCACCCTGGTCACCACCCTGACCAAGCGGATGGCCGAGGATCTGACCGAGTACCTGCACGACAACGGGGTGCGGGTGCGCTACCTGCATTCGGACATCGACACCCTGGAGCGGATCGAGATCATCCGCGACCTGCGCCTGGGCGCCTTCGACGTGCTGGTGGGCATCAACCTGCTGCGCGAGGGCCTCGACATCCCCGAATGCGCGCTGGTGGCGATCCTCGATGCCGACAAGGAGGGCTTCCTGCGCTCGAAGACCTCGCTGATCCAGACCATCGGCCGGGCGGCGCGCAATCTCGACGGCCGGGTGCTGCTCTATGCCGACAAGATGACCGCCTCGCTGGACTTCGCCATCGGCGAGACCAATCGCCGCCGCGAGAAGCAGCAGGCCTACAACGCCGCGCACGGCATCACCCCGGAAAGCGTCAAGAAGGGCATCGCCGACGTGCTCGACAGCGTCTACGAGCAGGACTACGTCACCGTCGCCCCGGGCGGATCGGGGGCCAAGGACTTCGTCGGCAAGTCGCTGGCCCAGGTGAAGGCGGAGATCGAGAAGCGGATGAAGGCCGCCGCCGCCGACCTCGAATTCGAAGAGGCGGCGCGGCTGCGCGACGAACTGCGCCGGCTGGAGGCGCAGGAACTGGGCGTGCCGCTCGACCTGATGAGCCGGCCCAAGGGGGCGATGGTGCAGCAGAAGGGCGGATCGCGGGGGCGCCGGGGGCGGAAGGGCTAGGCCTCCCAGGGATTGACCACGGCGATACCGGTGCCCTCGAAGTCGCGGCGGTTGCGGGTCACCAAGGTCAGGCCATGCACGGAAGCGGTGGCCGCCAGCAGGCTGTCGATCACCGGCAGGGGGCGGACGGCGGAAAGGCGTCCCCACTGTTCGGCGGTGGTTGCGTCGATGGGCAACAGGCGATCCGCGAAATGGAGCCGCAGGCCGTCCAGCCAGTCGGTCAGTCCCCGGCCGGCGTTCGCATCGCGCCGCCCGACCGCGGCAATTCCCTTGGCGATTTCGCCCAGGGTCAGCACGCTGATGAACAGGTCCGCCGGATTGGCGCGGCCGAACCACGCCAGGACATTGGCGTCCGGCACCTTGCGCCGCGTTTCGGAAACGACGTTGGTGTCGAGCAGGAAGCTCACAGCTCGATCTCGCGCCCGCAATCCGCCGGTCGCTGGCCGATCGCGGCGACGGCCTCGTCGTCGAGCTTGGGCCCGGCAAGAAGATAGTCGACCAGCGAGGGGCGGCTGGCTTCCAGGCGGCGGTAGTCGGCCATCGACAGCACCACGGCGGTCTCGACGCCGCGACAGGTCACCACCTGCGGGCCCTCGCTGGCGGCGAGCCGGACCACATCGCTGAATTTGGCTTTGGCATCCTGCAATTGCCACGTATGGAGCATGGTCGCCTCCGACTAGACTGACTGGTTCCAATCTAGTCTCCGGCCGTCCTGCCGGCAAGCGCCTACACGAACACCATCGCCCCATGCTTCGAGGCATCGGCGAGGAAGGTGACCACGCCGCCCTTGGTGATCGGCACGTCGGGGCGCAGGGTATCGGGGTCCATGCCCAGGGCCTTCAATCCCATCTCGCAGACCATGAAGGTGGCGCCCAGGGCGACGCAGGCCGACAGCAGGTCCTCGAAGCCGGCCACCCCCTTGGCGCGAAAGTCGGCGTCCATCGCCGCCGCGCTCTGTCCGCCCTCGCTGACCGGCAGCCGGGTCCAGGCCGGGGCGCCGCCGGGCAGCGCCCGTTCCAGGGCGCGGCCGGCCCACATGGTGAAGAACAGTGTCACCGGAGTGTTCGAGGCCGCCGCCGCCGCCGCCATCACCAGGGCGTAGTGGACGCGGTCGAAGGCGCCCGAGAACACCACCAGCGACAGGCGGTCCGGACTATCCGCAGGCATCGGCGGTGCTCCCGTGATCGCGGAGGTCGGTGATGGTCGGGGCGTCGCCGCACAGCGGGCAGCCGGGGTCGCGCTTGACCCTCACCGTGCGGAAGGCCACCGCCAGGGCGTCGACGATCAGCAGCCGGCCCGACATGCTCTCGCCGATACCCAGCAGCTCCTTGACCACCTCGGTGGCCTGCAAGGCCCCCAGCGTGCCGGCGATGGCACCGAGAACCCCGGCCGAGGAGCAGGTGGGCACCTGGCCCGCGGGCGGGGCCTCGCGGAAGATGCAGCGGTAGCAGGGGCCGCCGGGCTTGTAGGTCGACAACTGGCCGTCGAAGCGCAGGATCGCCGCCGACACCAGCGGCTTTCCCTCCAGCCGGCAGGCGTCGTTGACCAGGAAGCGGGTGGGGAAGTTGTCCGAGCCGTCGGCGACGATGTCGTAGCCGGCGATCAGCGCCCGGGCGTTGTCCTTGTCGAGGCGGGTGCGCAGCGTCTCGACCCGCACATCGGGGTTGATCGCCGCCACCGCCGCCGCGGCGCTGTCGACCTTGGGCGTGCCGAGCCGGGCGGTGGTGTGCAGCACCTGGCGCTGGAGGTTGGACAGCTCGACCACGTCGTCGTCGACGATGCCGATGGTCCCCACCCCGGCCGCCGCCAGATAGAGGATCACCGGCGAGCCGAGCCCGCCGGCGCCCACCACCAACGCCCGCGATCCCAGCAGCCGCGCCTGGCCGGTCCCGCCGATCTCGGGCAGCAGGATGTGGCGGGAATAGCGCTGGATCTGCTCCTCGGTGAAATTCATCGCGCGGGTCCGGCAGGAGAGGGAAATTGACACAGATGAACACAGATGAACGCAGATAAAAAATACGCGTCTCCGGACCGGAAGCTTGGAGTGGAGACTAATATCCGTGTCTATCTGTGTTCATCCGTGGCTAAAACCAATCCTAGTCGAACAGCGCCGTCGACAGATAGCGCTCGGCGAACGAGGGCAGGATGACCACGATCAGCTTGCCGTCCATCTCCGCCCGCGAGCCCAGCTCCAGCGCCGCGGCGATCGCCGCGCCCGAGGAGATGCCGACCGGCAGGCCCTCGATCCGCGCCGCCTTGCGGGCGGTGGCGAAGGCGGTCTCGTTGCTGATCTGCAGGATCTCGTCGACCACCGCGCGGTCGAGGATCTTGGGCACGAAGCCGGCGCCGATGCCCTGGATCTTGTGCGGGCCGGGGGCGCCGCCGGAGAGGACCGGCGAATCCTCGGGCTCGACCGCCACCATGCGCAGCGACGGCTTGCGGGCCTTCAGCGCATGGCCGATGCCGGAGATGGTGCCGCCGGTGCCGACGCCGGAGACCACCGCATCGACGCGGCCGTCGGTATCCTTCCAGATCTCCTCGGCGGTGGTGCGCTCGTGGATGTCGGGGTTGGCCGGGTTCTCGAACTGCTGGCACATCACCGCGCCGGGAGTCTCGGCCACCAGCCGCTCGGCCTCCTTGACCGCGCCGGTCATGCCCTTGGCCGCCGGGGTCAGCACGATCTCGGCCCCCAGATGGGCGAGCATCTTGCGCCGCTCCAGCGACATGCTCTCCGGCATGGTCAGAATCAGCCGGTAGCCCTTGGCGGCGCAGACGAAGGCCAGGGCGATGCCGGTGTTGCCCGAGGTCGGCTCGATCAGGGTGGCGCCGGGTTTGATGCGGCCATCGCGTTCGGCGGCTTCGATCATCGCCAGGCCGATGCGGTCCTTGACCGAGGCCAGCGGATTGAAGAACTCGCACTTGCCGACGATCTCGGCCTTGACCCCGGCCGCCGCCGCCAGCTTGGAGAGGCGGACCAGCGGCGTGGCGCCGATGGTGTCGACGATGGAATCGTAGATGCGGCCGCGGAATTCGGCTGTGCTCATGGTCTATTCCCCGTGCGCGAAATGTAGTTTAATGACCGTTTAACAGTCTGAACTCTCGCGCAGGCGGAAATCGGCGTCAAGTGGCGTGTTGGGGAAGAGGGGGTATTCAATCCCCCTTCATCATCGCCTTCACCGCGGCGATCATCGCTCGCAGCCAGCCGGCATCGGCGGGCAGGCCGCCGGCGAGGGTGAGGAGATCGGCCGCGTTGCCGACCAGGGCCGCGGCTCCCCACGCCGCCAGGCCAAAACTGCCGAGGACGGTGCCTTTGGTCGCCATTTGCACCACGGTCTTGCGCATCTCGGTGCGGTCGGTTTCGGTGAGGGTCTGGCCGAGGAGGTGTTGCGACACCGCCGCCAGGACGTTGATCAGCGAGTCGAGGGTGCCGCGGGCGACCACCTTCGGCGCTCCCTCGGGGGCGGCGGCGGCGGCGGCGGCGGCGATCTCGCCCATCGCCCGCGGCACCGCCGGCTCGGTCAGCCCGGGATGGCGGCGGAGATCCTCGCCCAGCCGCGCCATCACCTGAGCGGCGACGGTCAGCAGCGCGGCCGTCACCTCGGGGGTGTCGGCAATCCCGGCCATGTAGTCCTGCCACTTCTTCTCGCCGCGCAGCAGCAGGCCGGTGTTGCCGACCAGGGCGTCGACCATGCCGCGCTGGTCCATCGCCAGCGGGTTGCTGCCGTCGTCCTCGTAGTAGTGGCGGAGCATCCGCTCCAGGCGGTCGTTGGCCAGGCCGAGCAACAGCGGCTGCATCGCCGCCACCTCGGCCCCCAGCAGGTCGAGGTGTTCGCGGATCATCCCATGCAACCCGGCGTGGTTGGCCCCGACCCGGGCGGCGGTGTCCTCGGCCCAGCGGCGGACGCGGGCATGGAGGGCGGTGAACTCGGCGCGCAGGTCCTCGGGCGACGGCGCCTCGGCCACCACCATCAGCCGGCCATCGCCGACCCGCGCCGACAGCGGCGCCGGCCGCTGCGCCGGGGCCTCCGGCGCCCCCTCGGCCGGCGCCGCGGCGTCGCGCAGGCCGCGGAGATAGGCGAACAGGGGCTTGGTGCCTTGCTTCGCCAGGACGTTGAGGGGTGGGGCGAGGGGGTTGGCGGCGAGGTGAAGGACAAGGTGGTCGCCGAGATCGGCCAGGGCGGGCGGCAGGGTGGTGAGCTTATTGTCGAACAAAGACAGGGATCTCAGGCCGGGCATTTCGCCGACCCAATCGGGAAGCGCCTCCAGGCCGCATCGGGCGATGGCCAAATAGCTTAAGGATTTCATCGAGCGGAGATCGGAAAGCTGGGCCAGGTTCTGGTCACTGAGGGAAAGATAGGTGAGGGGAAGCGCCCGCGCCGCAGACGGAACGTCGCCGAGGCCGTTGTTGACCAGGTGCAGCGTCTCGATTGCGGGGACGCGGCGGAGGACCTCCTCAACCGCCGCTGCGCCGATCTCGTGCAGACTCAGGGAACGCAGGCGGGGGGCGAGGCGGTCGAGGATGGCGGCGATTTCCGGCGTCCAATTCGCCAGCCCCAGGCCGTCGACCGGCAGGTCGGCCAGTTCCGGCGGCAGGGCGGTGAGGGGATTGCCGGCCAAAGACAGGGCGGTGAGCCGCCTCAGCCGGCCAATCTTTGGCGGCAGCGTGCGGATCTGGTTGGCACCCAGATTGAGCCGCCTCAAGCGCGGCACGGCGAGGAGTGGCGCGGGAAAGGCCGCCAATAGATTGTGCGCCAGATCAACCTCTTCAAGCGCTGTCAGCCGCTCGATTGCCTCGGGAATCTCGGTGAGACCACTGCCGACCACTTCCAAGGTCTGCAAGTTCCGCAGGCGGTCGATGTCGTTCGGCAACCGCTCCAGGGGCCTGAAACTAAGGTCAAGCGCCACCACCTCGTCGAGGTCGCCCTCGATCAGATCGTCGACGCTGTCCGGCCGCGAGGGAAGGGGGTCGCGGAGCTTCCACGCCATTGCCGCCCGGCTCCATTCCGGTTGCAGGGCGGCGAGGATAGCACGGGCAAAGCGGGTTCGAGAGGAAAATCCAGCCCCCCGGGAACCGTCATCCCCGCGAAGGCGGGGATCCATGTGTCCACAAAAAGACTCTTTGTTTTCAACGTTGTGCCGCGTCATCATGGATCCCCGCCTTCGCGGGGATGACGGCTGTGGGAGGTCTGCGCGAGGCTTAACCTGGGCCACCCGGCAGGTTCCCTCGCCCGCAAGCGGACGAGGGAATACCCGTCCTACTTCTTCAAATAATCCTTGGCCAGCACCTCGGCGATCTGCACCGCGTTCAGCGCCGCGCCCTTGCGCAGGTTGTCGGAGACGCACCAGAAGGACAGGCCGTTGGCGACGGTCGGGTCCTTGCGGATGCGGCTGACATAGACCGGATCCTCGCCGGCGCATTCGATGGGGGTGATGTAGCCGCCGGGCTCGTGGCGGTCGATCACCACCACGCCGGGGAAGGCGGCCAGGGCGGCGCGGGCCTGGGCGACGCTCACCGGGCGCTCGAACTCGACGTTGACCGCCTCGGAATGGCCGATGAACACCGGCACGCGGACGCAGGTGGCGTGGACGGCGATGTCGGGGTCGAGAATCTTGCGCGTCTCGGCGGTCATCTTCCACTCTTCCTTGGTAGCGCCGTCGTCCATGAAGACGTCGATCTGGGGAATCAGGTTGAAGGCGATCGGCTTGGGGAACTTCGCCGGCACGCGCGGGTCGTTGACATAGACGGCGCGGGTCTGCTCGAACAGCTCGTCCATGCCCTCCTTGCCGGCGCCCGACACCGACTGGTAGGTCGACACCACCACCCGCTTGATCGTGCCCAGCGTATGCAGCGGCTTCAGCGCCACCACCATCTGGATGGTCGAGCAATTGGGGTTGGCGATGATGCCGCGCTTGGTGTAGCCGGCGATGGCCTCGGGATTGACCTCGGGGACCACCAGGGGCACGTCGGGGTCCATGCGGAAATGCGAGGTGTTGTCGATCACCACGCAGCCGGCCGCCGCCGCCCGCGGGCTGTGCGCCGCCGAGATCTTGGCCCCCGGCGACGACAGGGCGATGTCGCAGCCCTTGAAGTCGTACTTGGCCAGGTCCTGGACCTTCAAGATCGTGTCGTCGCCGAACGAGACCTCGCGGCCCACCGAACGCTCGGACGCGAGCGCCACGCATTCGTCGACCGGGAAATTCCGCTGCGCCAACGTCTGGAGCATCTCGCGGCCGACATTGCCGGTGGCA
>JACRFY010000243.1 GCA_016212565.1 Magnetospirillum sp.
GCCCGTCGCCGCGCTCCCGTTCTTTCTGGCTGGCCGGGCCCTTGCGCGGCGGCGCCGGCGGGGCCGCGGCGTCGACCACCACGCCGACCCTGCCGTCCCTCAGCTCCACCGCCCAGCGCTCCCCGGCACGGGCGTCGGCCGTCGAGGACACCGGGCGGCCGTCGGGTCCGTGGACCACCGCAGAGCCGCGCTCCAGCACGCTGCGGTAGGACACGCTCTCCAGCCGCTGCCCCAGCGTCTCGACGATGCGGGCGCGCTCGCCCAACGCCCGCACCAGCGCCGGGCCGAGCCGTCCGCCGGCCTGATCGAGGTGCAGGCGCCCCCGATCCAGCCGCGCCGTCTCCGCCGCCCGCGCCTTGTCGAGGGCATGGAGCAGGCGGGCGGCGGCGCTGTCGAGGGCATGGCGCCTGTCCGCCAGCAACTCGCGCGGATGCTTGAGCCGCGCCCCCAGGCGTTCGAGGTCGGCCTGCCGGCGGTGCAGGAGATTGGGCAGGGCTAGGCGCAGCCGTTCGCCGCGTTCGTCGAGGCGGCGGCTGCCATCCTCGATGACGATGCGCGGATGGGGCATGGCGCGGGCGAGATGGTTGAGCCGCAGGCCGCGCTCGGTCAGGCCGCGGGTGGCGGCACCGGCCAGCCGGGCCCCGGCCTCGGCCACCTGGGCGACCAGTTCGGCCCGCACCGGCACCGCCATCTCGGCCGCCGCGGTGGGGGTGGGCGCGCGCCGGTCGGCGGCGTAGTCGATCAGCGTCGTGTCGGTCTCGTGGCCGACGGCGGAAATCAGCGGAATCGCCGAGGCGGCGGCGGCGCGCACCACCACTTCCTCGTTGAAGGCCCACAGGTCCTCGATCGAGCCGCCGCCGCGGGCGACGATCAGCAGCTCGGGGCGCGGCACCGCGCCGCCGGGCGCCAGGGCGTTGAAGCCGGCGATGGCCGCGGCGATCTGGGCGGCGGCGCCGTCGCCCTGCACCGCCACCGGCCACACCAGCACCCGGCGGGGAAAGCGGTCGGCGAGGCGATGGAGGATGTCGCGGATCACCGCCCCGGTCGGCGAGGTGACGACGCCGATCACCGCCGGCAGGAACGGCAGCGGACGCTTGCGGGCGGCCTCGAACAGCCCCTCGGCGGCCAGCTTGCGCTTGCGGTCCTCCAGCAGCTTGAGCAGCGCGCCCTGCCCGGCCAGTTCCATGCGCTCAACCACCATCTGGTACTTCGAGCGTCCGGGATAGGTGGTCAGGCGGCCGGTGGCCACCACCTCCATGCCGTCCTCGGGGGCCATGCCCAGCCGCACCGCCTGGCCGCGCCAGCACACCGCATCGAGTACCGCGTCGGCGTCCTTGAGGCAGAAATAAAGGTGGCCGGAGCCGTGGCGCTTGAAGCCCGAAATCTCGCCGCGGACCCGGACATGGGCGAACCGCTCCTCGACCGTGCGGCGCAGGTCGCCGGAAATCTCGGAGACGGTGAACTCGGGAACATTGGGGCGGACGGCGGGCTCGGTCATGGCCCGAATGATGGCGCCGTCGGGACGCAAATGCAAACGGCCAGCCTTGCCTCCGGCCGGGTGAGGGAGTAAACCGGAACTCTCTGGGATTTCATGGGCAACGCGGGACATGGCCGCAGTAGTGCTTCCTCCGCCGATCGATATCGACAACGACACCAAGAAGGCCATCATCGACGGCCTGAAGGCCGTGCTGGCCGCCTTCCAGCAGGCCGGGCTGGTTCATGCCGACGTCGTCTATCAGCACCTGATCGCCGAACCGCAGATTCTCACCCATTTCGTCGAGACGTTCATCGCCAACCGTGCCATGGTCGATTCCCTGGTCCGCCCCAAGGAGGGCAGCGGGCCGGTGCGCGACGACGACCAGGTCCTGATCTGCGGCGTCAGCCTCAACCAGATCCAGCACCTGCTGGTGCGCACCTGCGCCAAGAAGGTGTTCGAGCACGACAAGGCGATGGAGACGGTGACCGAGACCGTCACCACCAAGTCGTTCCTGTTCTTCAAGAAGAAGGAGCAGGTCGAGGTTCAGCGCGCCAGCAACGATCCCATCGAGGAACGCAAGGTCCGCGAGCTGACCCGCTACATCGCCTTCGGCTGGCAGTTGCCGCTGCTCGAAGCCTATCGCCACTACCTGTCCTATCAGCAGATCATGGAGATCGCCGAGGATCTGGTGGCGCTGACCACCGAGGAGCACATCGCCCAGGCCGCCGAGTTCGACCCGCCGACGCTGCGCAAGGTCAAGCAGACGGTGGGCACCGACTTCGCCGACCTGCTGGTCCACCGCCCGCATGCCATCGCCGGCATCGCGGTGTGGAACGCCGACATGTACCTGTTCTACCGCCGCCTGCTGGGCGACAAGGCCTGGGACTTCTTCGCCCGCGAGCGCCCCTATTTCAACGTCGTCGCCGCGCTGGACAAGCCGCTGGCCCGGGTCTACGGCGACGTGCTGTGCTATGCCGCCGCCGAGAACCTGGAGGAAATCCAGCGCCTCAACATCGACAAGGCCGAGGTGCTGGTCACCTCGCTGAAGTCGGCCTTCGGCGAACGCATCGCCCAGGTGATCGCGCAGCCGGCCTTCGCCAAGGACATCCTGCGCAAGGTGGTCGACAACCTCCTGCACATGAACCAGGAGAAGGACAAGCTGATGGCCTCGTATGCCGTCACCTGCCGCGCCATGGTGCCCGGGGTGATGGAGTGGCTGTCCAAGCAGCCGCGCGGATGATCGACGCCCCCCGCCCGCCTGCGGGCGAGGGGCGTCCTCGTTAGCGGTCAACATCCGACCCTGGCGTCACTCGGCGGCCGCATGTTCCAGGGCGGCAATGTCCAGCTTGACCATCTTGGTCATGGCGGCGAAGACCCGGCCCGCGACGCTCGGGTCCGGATCGGCCAGGAGACGCGGCAGACTCTCGGGGACGATTTGCCACGGCACGCCCCACCTGTCACGAAGCCAACCGCACATGATTTGCGCCCCTCCATCGGCGGTGAGCGCCGTCCACAGCCGATCGACCTCCGCCTGGTCGGAGCACTCGACCGAGAGCGAGGCGGCCGTTCCGTAATTGGCGGGCGTGCCGCCGTTCAACGCCTGGAAGCTCTGACCGCCGAGGGTGAAGTTCACCAGGATCACATCGCCCGCTTGCCCACCGGGCCAATCTCCCGGCGAGCGCAGGATGTTCTCTATGCCGGAGCCCGGCACGAGGGAGACATAGAAGCGGACGGCCTCCTCCGCATCCTTCCCAAACCAGAGGCAGGTTTTCACGTTCGACATCGCGACGTCTCCTCTCCATCTGAGGCCGGCCTTCGAAATGGGGGCCAAGGGTCGGATTCCAACCGCTAGGCGATGATCAGGTCCGCCGCGTGCGCCGCCGCCAGACCGCTGGCGATGACGTGGTATCCGGCGCCCTTGCCGTTGGCGTCGTAGTACAGCGTCCCCGCCCCATCCAGCACCAGGCTGGCCTTGCCGGCGGCGAAGTCGCTGGCGGTGGCGTTGGTGCCGTCGTAGGCGCCGCCGATGGTGGAGAAGTTGATCCCCGCCTTGGCCTGGCCGGTGGCGAGGGCGAAGGCGGCGGCATTCAGGCTGACCGTGTCGACCCCGCCGGTAAAGTCGGCGATGCTGTCGCCGCTCACGGTGCCGCGCGTGCCGTTGGTGGCCTTGAAGCCGATGTCGCCGGTCGACAGGTAGCGGAACACATCCGCGCCGCTGCCGCCGCTCAACGCATCCGTGCCGCTGCCGCCCACCAGCAGGTCGTTGCCGCCCATCCCCTTCAGGGTATCGTTGCCGGACAGGCCGGACAGGGTATTGGCGGCGCCGTTGCCGGTGATCTGGTTGTGCCAGGCGGTGCCGGTGCCGCTGACGGCATTCGACCCGGTAAGGATCAGGTTCTCGGCATAGGTGCCGAGCCGATAGCCGAACGAGGTCTGCACGGTGTCCACGCCCTCGTTGGCGTTCTCGAACACCTTGTCGCCCAGCGAATCGACGACGTAGGTGTCGTTGCCCCGCTTGCCGACCATGCCGACGTCGGCGCTGCCTTGGCCCGACAGGCTGTCGTTGCCGTCGGTGCCGGTGACGGTGGTCGTCGAGGGAGTCGGCGTCGGCGTGGGCGCGGGCGTCGGCGTCGGCGTCGGGCTGCCGAAGCTGCTCACCAGACGGATGTCGCCGGCGGCGACGGAGCCGACGGTGGCGATGTGGCTGTAGCCGCCGGCGGCGCCGTTGCCGTCCCAGTAGAGGTTGCCGCTGCCGTCGAGGACGAAGGTGGCCTGGCCGGCGCTCCAACCGCTGCCGCTGCCGTTGCTGCCGGTATAGGACCCGGCAACGGTGCAGAAGTTGCCGCTCGCCAGGGTGCCGGTGTTGAAGCCGAACGCGGCGGCGTTGAAGTCGAGGTGGTCGGTGCCGGAGGCGAAGTCGGTGATGCGGTCGCCGCCCTCGGCGGTCGACGCCCAGCAGAAGCCGTCGGCACCGCCGTTGCCGGTCAGCACATCGGCCCCCTGCCCGCCCTGAAGCAGGTTGGCGGCGGCGTTGCCGATCAGCGTGTCGGCGCCGCTGCCGCCCACCGCCTTCTCGATGGTGACGCCGGCGGCGATGGCGATGTTGTTGCGCGCCAGCGAGCCGTTGTAGACGCCGAGGCTGGAGAAATGCCCGGCATTCAGGTCGAGGGTGCAGCCCAGGCTCTGATTGGCCGCCGACAGCGTATCGTTGCCGCCGCCGTCCCAGATGGTCATCACCGTCGCCTTGGCATTGCTGCCCTGGTAGACGGTGTCGCCGGCATTGGTGGCGGTGTTGGCGCCATAGAGATACTGCACGGCGGCGATATCGTATTGCTGCGGGGTGAAGGGCTGGGCGTTGGGGGTCGAGGGCGGGTTGTCGTAACTCATCACGCTGTACTGGGCGGTATTCTGGACCCCCGACAGGGTCGGCCCCGAAGTGTCGAAGGTGTGCTTGAGCCCCAGGGCATGGCCGATCTCGTGCAGCAATGCGCGCATGCCGAAGCTGCCGTCGTCGTAGGTCAGGGCCTCGTCGCCGTTCATCAGCACGTCGGCATGGGTGGTCTTGTACCCCGAGCTCTTGCCGGTGGTGCCGCTCCAGGTGGTATAGCCGGACGCGCCGCCCAGCGAGGCATCGCCGAAGGCGATCTGGCCGCCCGACGACACTTCCTTGAAGGTGACGTTGCACACCTTGGCCCATTCGGCCAGGGCATCGCGGGCCGCCTGCTTCTCGGTGGCATCGAAGGCGTGGAAGTTGGAGGCGCCGCCGGGAGCCGCGGTCATGAAGCTGTAGGTGACCGTGACCGCCGTGCCGTGGGCGAAATCGGCGTTCCAGCGCCAATCCTGCGGGTAGAGCACGGCCGCGGTGGTGGCCGGCAACGCTGCCGCCTCGGCCTGGGCAATCGCGTCGCCGGGATGCAGCGGCGCGGTCCCGGCATCGGTGGTGGCGTGCTTGCGCGAGAACGATGCGGCAGCGGCGGCGCAGTCGGGGCACGCACAGCTCTAGAGGTGGTCGGCGGTGATGGTGTTGGTGAGAATTGGCAATGCTCGGTCCCTCGTACGGTTGGTGTGACGCCAACCCTACCGACAGGGGCTTAAGCCGCCCTTGCACCCATGGGGTCATGTTTGGGCCGCACTTGTGGCATCGAAGGGACCGGATTATGGTCGGGGCCCGCCGCCGAGGAGCCAGCCGATGGAAAACCGCGAGATGTTCGACGAGATCAACGCCCTGGTCGGGTCGGTGGCCAAGGCGCTGGAGGTCAGCGAGATGGAGGTGGTGACCGCCATCGAACAAGGCCGGCTGGCGATGGAGCTGACCACCGACGAGGCCGGCCAAAACTACCTGGCGGTCTCCTGCGACGGCAAGGCGGCCCGGGTCTACGCCGGAGCGATCTTCCGCCCGGGAGAGGACAAGCCCCCCTCGAACGGGTGAGTCCGGGATCCTACCGCAGACTCGCCTCGATGTTCCCGCCGTCGACGGTGACGGTGCAGGCGGTGGTCTTCATCGCCTTGGCCAGCCAGAGGAAGGCGTCGGCGACGTCGCCGGCCGAGACTTCGCGGCCCAGCAGATTGCCGGCCATGTAGTCCTTCTCCGTCACCCCGCGCGCGGTCGAGCGGCTGGCGATCATCGCCTCGGTGAGCAGGCCGGTGCGGATGCGGTCGGCATTGACGGCGTTGGCGCGGATGCCGTCCTTGCCGTGGTCCAGCGCGTACTGCTTCATCAGGAACAGCGTCGCCGCCTTGGGCAGGCCGTAGGGGCCGAAATTCTTGCCCGGATTGAGCGCCTGCTTCGAGGTGTTGAACAGCAGGCAGCCGCCGGTGCCCTGGGCCTGCATCACCCGCACCGCATTGGCCGACACCGTCTGGTGGGCGAAGAAGTTGAGCTCGAAGCTGGTGCGCAGCACCGCGTCGTCGACCGTGCCGACCGTGCCCTGCCACGCCGCGCCGGCATTGGAGACCACCACGTCGACACCGCCGAACGCTGCACAGGCGGCGTCGAAGGCGGCGCGCACCGAGGCCGGATCGGTGACGTCGCAGGCCAGACCCAGCGCCGTACCGCCGCACTCCCTGGCCACCTGCACCGCCGCACCCTCGTTGAGGTCGAGCACCACCACCTCGGCGCCGTCCCTGGCGAAGGCCTTGGCGGTGGCGGCGCCGATCCCCGAGCCGCCGCCGGTGACCACCACCACCTGGCGGGCGAGGCCCTTCTCGGCGCCCTTGCCCAGCTTGGCCTGCTCCAGCGACCAGTACTCGCAGTCGAACATGTCGGCCTCGGAGACCGGACGATAGGTGCCGATCGCCTCGGCATCGGTGACGCTTTCGACGGTGTTGACGGCGATGTCGGCGGCGATCGCCGCGTCCTTCTTCGACGCTCCGACGCCGAACAGCCCCAGGCCGGGGACCAGCACGACGCGGGGCATCGGGTCGAGTTCGGTCTTCTTCGGCGCGGCGCGGACGTTGTTGCGGGCGAAATAGGCGTGATAGCCCTCGACATAGGCCGCGACCGCCGCCTTCGCCGCCCCGCTCCACGCCTCCAGGTCGTCGGCGGCCGGGGCGGGCAGGACCACCGGCCTGTTCTTGGTGCGGATGGTGTGGTCGGGGGTGTCGACGCCGACCTGCGAGTAGCGCCCCACCTCGGCACCGTCGACATAGGCGCGGATCGCCGGCGAGGTGCGGAAGTCGAGCACCCAGCGGCGATAGGCGCCCTCGCCCCGGTCGAGCGCCAGCAGGCCGCGGATCACCGGCGCCACCTGGGCCACAGACGCCGGCCTGGCCGGCAGGGCGGCGGCGGCGAACACCGGCTTGCGGCCCTGCTGCAACCGCGCCTCGGCCAGGCTGACCATCGCGATCATCCGCTCATAGGCCTCGCGCGCGGTGGCGCCGAAGGTGAAGATGCCGTGCTTGAGCAGCACCAGCCCCTCGACGGTCGGGTCCTGGTCGAACACCTCGGCCGCCGTCCTGGCCAGGGCGAAGCCGGGCATGATGTAGGGGACATAGCCCATCCGCTTGCCGTAGAGCGCGCGGCAGATTTCCTCGCCGTCGGGCTGGTCGGTCAGGCTCAACACCGCCGTGGCGTGGGTGTGGTCGATGAACTTGTGCGGCAGGAAGGCGTGCAGCAGCGTCTCCACCGACGGATTGGGACTGGTCGAGTCCATCAGGTTGCCGCGCTGGTAATTGACCATGTCCTCGTCGGACAGGCGGTCGAGCGTGCGCAGCTTCAACAGCGGCGCCAGGCGCACCGCCGGCAGCCCGGCGGGCTCGATGTTGCCCATGTCCCAGCCCGAGCCCTTGACGCACAGCACCGCGACGCTGTCGCCGACCAGATCGGTGACGGTGGTCTTGACCGAGGTGTTGCCGCCGCCATGCAGCACCAGCCTGGGATCGCCGCCCAGCAGCCGGGTGGTGTAGACGCGCAGGCCGAGATCGCGGTTGGCGCCGTAGCGGGCGACGAAGGATTCGGCGTCGGAATCGGACCACAGGGACTTCATGGCGGCGCGGCCTCACGCGGTTGGGATTTGGCCGCATTAATAGGACAAACGGGGGGACAGCCCAAGCGGATTTGAGCGCTCGGCGCCACAGCTCCCCCCTTCACATTCTCCGGACGGCCCACAGGGGTGGCAGGGGGCATCGCCGCCGAAGGCCCGTCCGGATGCGGCGAATGCCGCGCTTGACGAGGGACATCACACTCCGGGACTACACACCCAGTCAAAACCGTCTACGCGTTCATCAGGGCTCCGAACTCAGGGTACCGAATCGTTAATTTCGACCCGTCATGCCCGCGGACGCGGGCATCCATACGGCGGGTGTCTTCAGAGGATGTTGTTATAGAGTCTGACTCGAAATTGAACTCTTATGTATCGAATAGGTATCGTCATGGCCGTGCTTGTCGCGGCCATCCACGCGGTGCCATTCCCGGTAACGGTGGACATTGGGGATCGGCGTGGATGCCCGGAACAAGTCCGGGCATGACGCCAACTCGTTGGAACGAATGCAATTATCTATTAACGGAACCGTATTGCGATTAGCCTTCGACGCGGACGATCACCTCGACGCGGCTGATCTTCAGGCCGTCGGGGGCCTCGGGAATGCGGGTCAGGCCGACCATTTCGGCCGGGATGTCGGTGAGCTTGCCGCTCTTCTCGAAGAAGAAGTGATGGTGGTCCGACACGTTGGTGTCGAAATACGACCGCCCGGCATCGACCACGATCTCGCGCAGCAGGCCGGCGGCGGTGAACTGGTGCAGGGTGTTGTAGACCGTCGCCAGCGAGACGCGGATGTTGCTGCCCAGGGCCTCGGTATGCAATTGCTCGGCGGACAGGTGACGGTCGCAGCCATCGAACAGCAGGCGGGCCAGCGCCAACCGCTGCCGCGTCGGCCGCAACCCCGAGGCGCGAAGCCGGTCCAGCGCCTGGCTGTAGGGACGAACGGATACCATGGTCATGTCGCGGGCCACCTGTGTCTCGAGGCTAGTTTTGAAGCGTTCCAGATGCATCGTAGCATAGAGCTGGACAAAGAATAAAGTGGGTGCGGGATGCCGCTTTAACCGCGGTCAAACCGAACCCGGGTTTTCGCCTCCCGCGCCATGAATGTGGTGGCCGTGGTGGGCCTCGAGGATGGCCATGGCCGCGGCTTCGGCGGCGGCATCGCGGACCCGGACCCACAGCAGGATACCGCCCTGAAGAAGCTGGAGATGGAAGTGGCGGGCCAGGCGCTGGTCGAACAGGCGACCCAGCCCGACGCCGAGACCGGCCGCGGCACTGCCGCTGACGGCAGCCGCGGCGATGGCGGCCGCCGCGCCGCCGCCGGTGGCGAAGGTCAGCCCCAGGGCGGTGACCGCGCCGAGATAGCCCAGCACCGCCGCCAGGGCGCCGCGGCCTTCCATGCGGCTCTCCGGCTCGACCCACGAGCGACGGGGCGCGGCGGGATCGTCGGCGGCGACCAGCGAATCGGCGATGCGATGGCCGAGCCGTTCGCTCACCACCCGCTCGCCGGCCAGCAGCGACAGCTCGGCGTGATCGAAGCCGGCGGTGAGCAGCGCCTCCACCGCCGCCTCCAGCGTCAGCGGATCGGCGAACAGAGCCACCACCTCGCGCGGTCTGGCGGCCGCCACCGCGGAGCGGCTCTCCTCGGGCGTGGCGGCGCGGTTGTCCTCGGGAAGCGAGACATCGGGCATGGCGGGGTTTCCTTGCGCTGGCGTCGATCCCCATATGGGCGGGATCGGACCGGGGGGAAACGGCGTCTCCCCCTACGGGGACCGGTCTCCCCCAATTGCAGCCGGTATTTGCGTCGCCCCCCTCCGGCCCGATATGATCGGATCCGCCGCCGCAATCGCCCGAGGAACGCCCATGTCCGCTCCCGCCACGTCCAGCGGCACGCCGATCACCGCCAAGCGCCAACTGGTGGACTACCTGGAAGAGGGCTGCAAGCCCGAGCCGGCATGGCGCATCGGTACCGAGCACGAGAAATTCGCCTACACCCAGGACGACGCGCGGCCGCTGCCCTATGACGGCCCGCGCAGCGTGCGCGCCGTCCTCGACGGGCTGATCCGCCTGGGATGGCGGCCGGTGCTGGAGGGCGAGCAGGTGATTGCCCTCACCGAGCCCGGCGGCGGCGCCGTCAGCCTGGAGCCGGGCGGACAGATCGAACTGTCGGGCGCGCCGCTGCCGTCGATCCACGACACCTGCGCCGAGACCTACCTGCACCTCAAGCAGGTCAAGCAGGTGGCGGCGCCGTTGGGAATCGGCTTCCTCGGCGTCGGCTTCCAGCCCAAGTGGGGCCGCGACGACACGCCGTGGATGCCCAAGGGCCGCTACGCGGTGATGCGCCGCTACATGCCGCTGCGCGGCGATCAGGGCCTCGACATGATGCTGCGCACCTGCACCGTGCAGGTCAATCTCGACTTCGCCTCCGAGGCCGACATGGTCGCCAAGCTGCGGCTGTCGCTGGCGCTCCAGCCGGTGGCGACCGCGCTGTTCGCCAGTTCGCCGTTCAAGGACGGACGGCCCTCGGGGCTGCTGTCGACCCGGGCGGCGGTGTGGGCGGACACCGATCCCGACCGCACCGGCATGATGCCCTTCGCCTTCGAGCCCGGCATGGGCTTCGAGCGCTACGTCGACTGGATGCTCGACGTGCCGATGTATTTCGTCTACCGCGACGGCCGCTACATCGACGCCGCCGGGCAGTCGTTCCGCGACTTCATCGCCGGCCGGCTGCCCGCCCTGCCCGGCGAGGTCCCCACCCTGGGCGACTGGGCCGACCACCTGACCACCGCCTTCCCCGAGGTGCGGCTCAAGCGCTACCTGGAGATGCGCGGCGCCGACGGCGGCCCGTGGCGGCGGCTGTGCGCCCTGCCGGCCCTGTGGGTGGGGCTGCTCTACGATTCCATCGCCCTCGACGGCGCCTGGCAGCTGGTCAGGGAGTGGAGCGCCGAGGAGCGCGAGCAATTGCGC
>JACRFY010000246.1 GCA_016212565.1 Magnetospirillum sp.
CCTGCGGCGGCTTCGGCCTTGACGGCGGCCTGAACTCCGATCCAATGCCCCGCCATCGCAGCCGATGGCACGAAAGGTCGTGAAGATGCTTGAGGGACTTGCAAAAAACGCCCCGATTAGAGAAGACACAGAGGCACAGAGGCACAGAGAGAACGTTCGGACGCCCCCCCCTCCCCCCGCAATCGCCTCCCGGCGACGGGATGATATAGCAATGATCGCGTAACGCGGTGGCGGAGACACCCGGAAGGCATCTCTGTGCCTCTGTGTCTCTGTGGTTCATTTTCCTTTCCGGTTGGGCCCGCAACGTGATGGATGGTGAGGATCGAGAGGCGGCATTGACGGAGGTAGCCCGTCCGCACAATCGCCACCCGCCGATTCCCGCCCCACATGCCGGCGACATCCCGACACGGGGAGAGGGCCATGCTGGAAGTCACGCGCCTCATCGACTCGCCGCCCGCCAGCGTCTTCGCCGCCTGGACCGACCCCGAGCGGGTCAAGCAGTGGTGGGGACCGAAGGGCTTCACCACCCCGGTCTGCACCATCGACCCTCATCCCGGCGGCGCATGGCTCACCTGCATGCGCTCGCCCGAGGGGCGGGACTACTGGTGCAAGGGGGTCTACCGCGAGATCGTCGCCGACAAGCGCATCGTCACCACCGACTTCTTCGCCGACGAAACCGGCAATCCGGTGCCGCCGACCCGCTACGGCATGGCCGCGGACTGGCCGGCCGAGACGCTGATCACCGTCGATTTCACCGAGCAGGAAGGCAAGACCCGGCTGACCGTGCGCCAGACCGTGCCCGATCCGCTGGTCGCCGACAGCGGCGCGGTGCAGGGCTGGTCGGAGAGTCTCGACCGTCTCGCCGCGACGGTGACGCGGTCCCAGGGCGGCTGTCCGGGGATGTCGACACCGCAGGCGGAACACCGCTGGCTGCACCGGCTGGTCGGCGAGTGGACCAGCGAGGGCGAAGCGACGATGGCGGCGGACCAGCCGCCGGCCAAATTCAAGGGCCGCGAGAGCGTGCGCTCGCTGGGCGGCTTGTGGGTGATCGGCGAAGGCCGCGGCGAGATGCCCGACGGCGGCGAGATGAGCTCGGTGATCACCTTCGGCTACGATCCCGACAAGGCGAAATTCGTCGGCACCTTCATCGCCTCGGTCGGCGCTCACCTGTGGCTGTACGAGGGCACGCTGAACGGCGATGTGCTGACCCTGGACACCGAGGGTCCGGACTTCGTCGCCGCGGGAAAGATGGCGCGGTATCGCGACGTGGTCGAATGGGCCGACGACGACCATCGCATCCTCACCTCCCACCGGCTGGGCGAAGATGGCCGATGGCAGGCGTTCATGACCGCGCACTATCGGCGGACACGCTGAGTCCCCGCGTTGACGTTCCCCGACGGCCGCGGCAACGTTGCGGAGCGTCGACCAGCGGCCGGAGGGCCCCCATGACCAACGTCCACGGTCTCTTTTGTTGGTACGACGTGTCCACCGGCGACCGCAAGGCGGCGGCGGACTTCTACGGGACGGTGCTCGGCTGGGGAAGCCGGCCGGCGCCGAGCCCCAACGGCGACTACACCCTGTTCACCGCCGCCGGAACGCCCCTCGCCGGGATGATGGACCTGCCCGAGGAGATGCGCCGGGCGGGCATCGGCCCGCGCTGGACCGGCTACGTGGCGGTCGACGACGTCGACGTCGGCGCCGCCCTGGCGGTGCAGCTCGGCGCCATCCTGCGCGTGCCGGCCACCGACATTCCCGCGGTCGGCCGCTTCGCCCTGTTCACCGATCCGCAAGGCGCGGCGCTGGCCCTGTTCCGCCCCCTCGACCAGGGCCCCGAGTCGATGACGCCGGGCGGCCCGTCGGGGGGCGTCGCCTGGCATGAGCTGTGGACCGGGGAGGTGGAGGCCGCCTTCGCCTTCTACCAGCGCCTGTTCGGCTGGCGGAAGGGCGAGGCCATGGACATGGGCGAGATGGGCATCTACCAGATCTTCGCCGCAGGAGAGACCATGCTGGGCGGGATGTTCGCCAAGCCGCCGGTCGTCACCACCCCATTCTGGCTGTATTATTTCACCGTCGACGACATCGATGCCGGCGCCCGCCGGGCCGCCGAGGCCGGCGGACGCATCACCAACGGCCCGATGGCGGTCCCCGGCGGCGGCTGGATCGTCCAGGCCACCGACCCGCAGGGCGCTCCGTTCGCCCTGTTCGGCCAGCGCAGCGGGTGATCCCGGCGGCTCAGGTCGGGCATGCCTCCGCCGGCGGATCGCAGCGCGGCGCGGTGACCCAGAACACCGTGCCGCGGCCGGGCTGCGAGCGTACGCCGATGTCGTGCCCGAGCAAGGCCGCCGTCCGCCGGGCCACCGCCAGACCAAGCCCGAGGCCCTTGGCGCGGTCGCGTTCGGGATTGTCGAGCTGGACGAAATCCTCGAACACCGCGTCGAGCTTGTCGGCGGGGATGCCGGCCCCGGTGTCCCACACCTCGATCCGGATCGCCGTCGCGCCGACCCGGCGGCAGCCGAGGACGATGCGGCCCCGGTCGGTGTAGCGAAGCGCATTGGCGAGCAGATTGCGCAGGATCCGCGCCAGCAACGGGGGATCGGTGACCACCCAGGCCGAGCACGCCCCGGCCCGGAAGCGGATGCCGCGCCGTTCGGCCTGGACGGCGAGTTCCTCGCCCAGGCCGGCCAGCAGCGGGCCGAGGGCGAGCGGGCGCGGATGGGCCCGGGCAATCCCGGAATCGAGCACCGACAGGTCGAGGATCGCCGCCAGCAATTCCTCGACCGCCTCGACGGCTTTGGTGGCGATGGCCAACACGCGGCGGTCGGCGGCATCCGCCAACCGTTGATCGAGCAGGTCGATGACCAGCCGCAGCGCCTGGATCGGCTGGCGCAGGTCGTGGCTGGCGGCGGCGAGGAAGACCGACTTGGCCCGGTCGGCGCGTTCCGCCTCGGCGGCCCGTTGCTCCGCCTCGACGGTCCGTGCGGCCACCAGGCGCTGCAAGACCGCTTCCTGCGCCGCCGACAGACTGTCCGAGTGCTTCGCCAGCGCCACCAGCAGCCAGGCGGTCAACACGGCGACGGCTCCGGCCACCGCCATGTCCCGCAGCCAGACGCTGCGAATGGTGGCGATCTTCACGCCGTAGGTGACCCACAGCGGATAGCCGGAGACCTTCTGGAAGGCGAACAGATGCTCGCCCGCGCCGGTCTTGGGGAAGACGCGGTAGAGTCCTGCGGATTGCTCGGGGACATACTGCATCAGCCCCGGCTCGTCGCGGGTCAGGACCACCGGCTCGGGCAGCGAGGGATAGCGCGCCAGCTGGTGGCCGTCGCCGAGGAACAGGGCGACCATTTCCGGCGACCGATCCGACGCCGCCAAGGCGCCGAACACCTGCTCGAAGGCGCGGCAATAGATGGCGATGACGATGACGCCGCCGGAGAAGCGGCGCGACAGGCTGAAGAACGGCTGCCCGGTGATGCGTCCGGACACCTGTTTGGTGATCACCTCGGCGTCCGCGCCGCGAGCCTGCACAAAATAGTCGCGGTCGCCGAAATTCCGCCCTTGCAGGCGCGGGTCGAGGGTGTTGGCGTGCACCACGCCGGTGGAATCCATCACCACGATGGCCACGGTCAGGTCCTGGAGCGGCTTGTGCCCGGCCAGAATGTCGTCGAGAACCGCGGACGACAGGCCGCCGGGCGGAAGGCGGGCCAGCCGCTCCTCGACCAGATCGATCAGCAGGGCATGGCCGCCGATGACCCGCGCGGTATATTCGGCGATCACGGCGGCATTGCGCCGGGCCTTGGCCGCCGATTGCTCCAGGGCCTCGCCGTAGCTCTTCACCCCGTAGAGGGCCAGAACGCCAACCGGCAGGACGATGGCGACCAGCATCAGCAGCCGAAGCGATCCCCGCCGCCCCAGGCGGCCCACAATCGACCCCTTCATCGCGGCGCCGCCAAGTCGTTCGAATGGCGGCACTATAGCGCCGGTCCAGTTGCCCCGACATAGGCCGGGTTGGATAGTCGCCTATGGCGATGGACTGGGACGGGAGAGGGCGCCGGGACGAATAAGGGCTCCGGCCGGGAGATGGCCGGAGCCCTTGACGTCGGGGGCCATTATGGGAGGGAGTGGCCCCCGAAACGGAAGCCCCGGCTGGGAGGAGGTGCCGGGGCCCAGCACATCGGAGCGGTTACCGATGGCTCAAGCGGCGGACTTGGCCATCGCCTGGAACGCAACCACGCGGGCGTTCAGGGGCTCCAGTGCGGCAGTGACCGTGCTGGAGGCCAGCTCGGCGAACTTGCGGCCCTCGGCGATGGCATTCTCGACCGATTCGCGGGCCAGACGGCTCTGAAGGTCGGCCAGCTCGGCCGGGGTCTTGCAGGAGAACAGCGCCTTGAACGCGGCGTCCATCACCTCGGCATTGCGGGCGGCCAGAGCCTGCGAAGCCTTGGTCAGCTCCTCCATGCCCTGCATCGCCAGCGTGCTGCTCTTCACCATGGCTTCGGTGTTGTCCTTGCTCATGGCCACGATCTTGTCGAAACCGTCGATCTTCATAGCTTTTTTTCCTTGTCTTCAATTTCGCGGCCAACGCCCCTCAAGGCGTTTGTGCACTGCAACATGAGCATAATTTAGCGCCCCCAATGGGGGATGCAAGCCCTTTTTTGTGCACCGCACCATTTTTTCCGATTGCATCCGCCGCCGGGCCATCGATCATGGACGCCCTGGGGCGCGAGGGTTGGGCGATGCGGCTGTTCTTCTTCGGCACGTTGATGGATGCAGAGGTGCGCGAGCTGGTGATCGGCCGCGCGCTGCCCGCCGATGCCATCGAGCCGGCCATCGTCCAGGGCTTTCGCCGGGTGTTCGTCGCCGGGCGGCACTACCCGATGCTGCTCGCCCACGCCTCGGGGTGGGTCGAGGGAACGCTGGTGAGCGGGCTCGACGCCGCCTCGGTGCACCGCCTTCAGGTCTACGAGGGGTGGGAGTACGCGCTGTCGCCGATCAAGGTGCTGACCGCGTCGGGCCAGTCGGTGATGGCCAACGTCTTCATCTGCCCGCCGGGAATCGCCGCCGACAAGCGCGACTGGCGGCTCGACGACTGGCAGCGGCGCCACAAGCGCACCTTCCTCCGAAAGGCCGAGGTGCAGATGCAGCGGGCGCTCAAGCGCGCCAGCACCGGCGTCGCCGCCGCTTCCTCCGGCCAGCATCCCCGCCCGGCCCTGGCGCCGCGGAGCCGGCGGCGGTAACCCGCTCAGTCCCCGCCCACGCCGATCCCGGCGACATAGGCGTCCAGCCGCGCGGCATAGGCGATGACCTGCGGGGCCGCGGTCGCGATGGCGTTGTGG
The DNA here is from genome assembly GCA_016212565.1 of Magnetospirillum sp. GTDB lineage: Bacteria > Pseudomonadota > Alphaproteobacteria > Rhodospirillales > Magnetospirillaceae > JACRFY01. The sequence goes on from JACRFY010000246.1 coordinate 5,334, forward strand.
AAGGTGGCAAACTCACCATCGGTGGCGAAGTAGACATGGCCGATGTCGTTGCGCAAATCCCGCTGGGCGTCCCACGCGGCGATCGAGGCGATCAGTCCGCGCTTCTGCATCAACGCCAGCAGATCGATGAACCGCGCCTGCGGTTCGGCCTCCAACAGCGACAGCGCCTTGAAGGCCGAGCCGGCCATCTGCTGACACCGGGCGAAGCGCGCCGCCAGGGCATCGAGGCGTTCCCGATCCTCGGCCGACAGGGTGGCGATGGTCGCCGGGTTCAACGGCAGCAGCCCCGTGACCCGGCCAAGGGTGAACTCGAGATTGGCACTCGCCCGGGCCAGCGCCGCCTGCGCCTCCTGGAAGGCCGGCAGGTAGCGCGCATCGTAGCTCACAGCATCACCCCGGTTTCCTTGGCGATGGCGTCGATGGCCGAGCGCTGGTCGTCGGGACCGCGGACGATCAGGTCGACCTTCTGGTGCAGGGCCCCCTCAAGGCGCCGCCGCGTCGCCAGGGTTACCGGCAGCGACACCGCCCGGGGACACTCCACCAGCAGATCGACATCGCCGCGAAGGTCGCCGCGGGCGCGCGAGCCGAACAGCCACACCGCCGCGCCGTCGCCGAACGCCTCGGCCAGCGTGGTGCGGACCACCGCAACGTCTTCAGCCGACAAGCCGATCATCGTCGGGCCGCCCTCACGCGTTGGGATTGACCACCCGGCAGTCCTTCTTGGCCCGCTCCAGCCGCTTGCAGGCGGCACGGGCCTGATCCTCGGTGAAGCCGACGATGCGGGCGCGATAGAGGGTGTGTTTGCCGGCCTTGGCGGTGTCGACGTCGATGGTCGCCGGAGCGACCAGGCCGCCCAGCTTCTTCATCGCCGCCACCGCCGCCGACTTCGCCGGCTTGAGCGAGGTGTAGGCGCCGACCTGGATGCCCCAGCTGACCGGATCGGCATCGCCGACCGCGTCGCTGCGCCCGCGGCCCGCACGCGCCACCTTCATCCGCACCGAAGTGGCGGTGCGGGTGGCCGGACGGGCGGGAGCCGCCGCCATCTTGGCCTCTTCCTCGTCGTCGCCGATCTGGTCGGCGGCCGCCGAGCGCACGTCGTAGCCGGACACCTGGGCAAAGCCCTTGTCGAGCAGTTGGGCCATGTGGCGATCGCGCCAGCCGGCGGTATCGCCGCCGAACACGACGCCGATCAGCCGCCGGCCGTCGCGCATCGCCGACGACACCAGATTGAAGCCCGAGGCGTGGATGTAGCCGGTCTTGATGCCGTCGGCGCCGGGATAGCGCAGCATCAGGCGATTGTGGGTGGTGATGGCCTGGCCGTTATAGGTGAACTCGCGGGTGGAGAAATAATGGTAGTAGCGGCCGTGGGTGCGGATCAGCGCCCGGGCCAGCGTCGCCATGTCGCGCGCCGTCGTCACCTGGTCGGGATCGGGCAGGCCCGAGGCGTTCTGGAACACCGTCTGATGCATGCCCAGCGCCCGGGCCTTGCGCGTCATCATGGCGGCGAAGCCGTCCTCGGTGCCGCCGATCCCCTCGGCCACCACCACCGCGGCATCATTGGCCGAGCGGGTGACCAGGGCGAGGACGGCATCCTCGACGGTGATGCGGGAGTCGGGCTTGAGCCCCAGCTTGGATGGCGACTGCGCCGCCGCATGCTTCGAGACCGACAGCATGGTGTTGAGGCGCAACCGCTCCGTCTCAAGGGCGTCGAAGACCAGGAACAGCGTCATGATCTTGGTCAGCGAGGCCGGATAGGTGCGGCGGTCGGGATTGACCTGAGACAGAATGCTGCCGTCTTCGGCATCGACGATGATCGAAGCATAGCGGGATTCGGCGGCACGGGCCGAATGGAATGGAAACACCGCCCCCAGCGCCAGCGAAACGCAGGCGACGGAGGCAAGGCGGATGAACAGAGCAGTCGCGCGGCGGGCCAGTGTCAATTTCTCGACCTTCCGTTGGGCTGGCGAGTTCGTCTAAGGTAGCGGCGGAACGATAAAGAAATTGCGAATCCGTGTCCAGCATACCCAAGCCGAAGCCAGTGGCTTTTCGGTTGACCGTCCCTCTCCCGACGGATAGTCCGCGGCATGGAAAGCATGAGGAGAATAGGCATGGCGATGACGCGGATGCGCTCGACATTGGTCGCGGTCGTGCTGACCCTGACCGGGGGATGTAGTTATGGCGGCGGGATCGAAGATGCCGGAACCCGCAAGTTCCAATGGTTCTCCTATGTCGATGGCGAGGACATCCGCGCCACCTGCACCGCCTCCAGTCCCGACCGCTACCGCGTGGTCTACAACGCCATCTACGGCGAGCAGGTGCGGATGTACGAGGTCGACGGACTGCGCAAGTCCCTGCGCGTGCTGGTCGCCGGCGCCGGCAATGCCGCGGCGTTCGACGCCACCGATCTGCTGGCGCCGTGGCGGGCCGGCGAAGAGCGCATCCAACTCGACGAGGCCGCCTGGACGCGGCTGACGGCCAGCTTCGCCGACAGCGGCATGTTCGCGCCGCCGCCGGTGGGCCTCAGGCTGCCGGCGCACTCCTACTTCTGGACCGCGGCCTTCTGCCGCGACGGCCGCTACGGCTTCACCGCCTGGGGCTATCCGTCGGCGTCCTGGCAACGCCTGGCCTTCCCCGCGGCGCTGTTCGCCCTCGACCCCCAAAGCGTGGCGGTCAAACCGGCCGGGCCGGTGCCCTTCGACCCGCAATGGGAGAACCGGCGCAATCGGCTGGAGGTCTCGGACTTCACCCTGGAAGTCGGACCCCGTGGCCTGAAGTAAGCCGTCCTTAGGGAAATGCTGCGCTGCACAAAAGATGTTGACTCGCCCCATTCGGGCGGAGCATAGTCCGTCATGTTGCGGTGCAGCATGGCATTTGCCTCGCCTTGCCGCCGAACACCCCGATGCCGACCTCGCAAGGAGCCCGCGTTTCATGTCCAACCCGAAGGCCAAGACCGCCACCGCCACCGCTCGGGCTGCCGCCCCCGCTCCCGCCGCGACCCGGGCCGCGACCCCCGCGCCGGCCGCCACCGTCCCGGCGCCGGCGCCGGTCGCCGCCGCCATCCCCGCCGCCGCCGCCGCGGACACCGCTACGCCGGTCGAGCCGACGGTTGCCGCCGTCGCGGAAACCATCGCGCCGGCCGTGGCGACGGCCAACGACACGGTCGACGCCACCGCCACCCCCCAGGACGCCGCCCTCAAGGGCTACGAGGACGCGGTCCACGCGACCAGGGAAAACCTCGACGCGGTGGTCAAGGCCACCACCATCTTCGCCCGCGGTCTGCAGGACCTCGGCCGCGCCATGGTCGGCCTCGGCCAGGAGACCATCGAAGAGGGCATCGCCGCCTCCAAGCAGATGATGACCGTCAAGACCATCCGCGAACTGGTCGACATCCACGCCGAAACCACCCGCGCCCGCCTCGATCGCCTGATCAGCGAAGGCTCGCGCCTGTCCGACCAGTCGGTGAAGCTGGTCGAAGAGGCCCTGCACCCGATCAACGAGCGGGTGACCAAGACCGTCAACAAGCTGATCAAGAACGACTGACCGCGACCCGCCTTCGGCGAATATCCCGGCCAAGCCGGCCCGGCGGCCCCTTCCGCCGGGCCGTCGACGTTTCGGCGGGCGGAATTATGCCTTCGTTGGTGACAATGAGGGGCTTTTCGCACGCACCCGGCTCCCAATATGATAGGCGTGTATCGAGGGCAACCCCGAGCATGCGAGACAATGAGCGAACATCACGACGACAAGCCGAACGACGGCGATCCGCAGACGGGTGTGGTCATCAAGGCCCGGCCCAAGACGAAGAAGCCGTCGATGTACAAGGTGCTGATGCTCAATGACGACTACACGCCAATGGAGTTTGTCGTCCATGTGCTGGAGCGCTTCTTCAACAAGAATCGCGAGGAGGCGACGCGCATCATGCTGCACGTCCATACCCGCGGGGTAGGGATCTGCGGCTTGTTCACCTACGAGGTGGCGGAGACCAAGGTGACCCAGGTAATGGATCTGGCACGCCAGAACCAGCATCCGCTGCAGTGTACGATCGAAAAGGAATAGCTCTGGAAGGAACCCCCGATGCTGTCGCGCAACCTGGAGCAAAGCCTACACCGAGCCTTGGCTTACGCCTCCGAGCGACGCCATGAATACGCGACGCTGGAGCATCTGCTTCTGGCGCTGACCGAGGATCAGGACGCCGTGGCGGTGCTGCGCGCCTGCAGCGTCGACCTCGACCGCCTGAAGCGCGACCTTACCGAATTCGTCGACACCAACCTGGCCGATCTGGTCAGCCCGCGCGGCGCCGAGCCCAAACCCACCGCCGGTTTCCAGCGGGTGGTGCAGCGTGCGGCGATCCATGTCCAGAGCTCGGGCCGCGAGGAAGTCACCGGGGCCAACGTCATCGTCGCCCTGTTCTCCGAGCGCGAAAGCCATGCGGTCTATTTCCTGCAATTGCAGGACATGACCCGGCTCGACGCCGTCAACTACATCAGCCATGGCGTCGCCAAGGCCCCCGGCCGCAGCCAGAGCCGCACCGTCCACGGCGCCGACGACGACGCCAACCCGGAGAAAGTGGTGAAGAAAGGGCAGGACGCGCTCAACGCCTACTGCGTCAATCTCAACAAGAAGGCGTTGCAGGGCAAGATCGACCCGCTGATCGGCCGCGAGCCGGAGATCGAGCGCACCATCCAGATCCTGTGCCGGCGCTCGAAGAACAATCCGCTCTATGTCGGCGATCCCGGGGTGGGCAAGACCGCCATCGCCGAGGGCCTGGCCCGGCGCATCGTCAAGGGCGAGGTGCCCGAGGTGCTGCGCGGCGCCACCATCTTCTCGCTCGACATGGGCACCCTGCTGGCCGGAACCCGCTACCGCGGCGACTTCGAGGAGCGCCTCAAGGCGGTGATCGGCGAGTTGGAGGGCTACGACGGCGCCATCATGTTCATCGACGAGATCCACACCGTGATCGGCGCCGGGGCGACCTCGGGCGGCTCGATGGATGCGTCGAACCTGCTCAAGCCGGCCCTCGCCTCGGGGAGCCTGCGCTGCATCGGCTCGACCACCTACAAGGAATTCCGCAACCACTTCGAGAAGGACCGCGCCCTGGTGCGCCGGTTCCAGAAGATCGACGTCAACGAGCCATCGATAGAGGATTCGATCAAGATCCTGCGCTGCCTTAAGCCCTACTACGAGCGGCACCACAAGGTCCGCTACACGAGCGACGCGATCAAGG
>JACRFY010000248.1 GCA_016212565.1 Magnetospirillum sp.
CCCGGCGGCGGCGACGAGTTGCAGGGACGCCAGAAGGGCCTCGTCGCGCTGGCCGACGCCATCGTCGTCAACAAGGCCGCCGGCGACCTGGCCGCCGCCGCCGGACGGGCGGCGCGGGATTACGGCAATGCCCTGCACCTGCTGGCCGCCCCCGCCGGCGGCTGGCGGGTGCCGGTGCTGACCTGCTCGGCGCTGGAGCGGCGCGGCATCGATGCGGTGTGGCAGGCGGTGGGCGACTACCGCACCGCCATGGACGCGGCCGGCCGGTGGACGGCGCGGCGCGCGGCGCAGGCTCATGCCTGGATGTGGAACGAAGTCTCCGAGACCCTGCTCGCCACCCTGAAGGACGATCCCCAGGTGGCGCTGTCGATGCCCGAGCTGGAGGCGCGCGTCGCCGCCGGCCCCCAGGCTCCCGGCGCCGCCGCCCGTCAATTGGTCGCCGCCTTCCGCGGCCGCACGTAACAAGGACTGCCCCATGGACAACTTCACCTTCCACAACCCGGTCAAGATCCTGTTCGGTGCCGGGCAGATCGCCCATATCGGCCGCGAGATCCCCGCGGGGGCGCGGGTGCTGTTCGCCTTCGGCGGCGGCTCGATCAAGGCCAACGGCGTCCATGCCCAGGTGACCGCCGCCCTGACCGGCGCCGGCCTGGCCTTCGCCGAGTTCGGCGGCATCGAGCCCAATCCCCGCTACGAGACGCTGATGACGGCGGTGGAGCTGGCGCGGGCCGAAAGGCTCGACTTCGTGCTGGCCGTCGGCGGCGGCTCGGTGGCCGACGGCTGCAAGTTCATCGCCGCCGCCATTCCCTTCGCCGGCGAACCGTGGGATCTGGTCGCCAGGGGCGAAGCGGTGAAGACCGCCGTGCCGCTGGGGGTGGTGCTGACCCTGCCGGCGACCGGCTCGGAGATGAACGCCTATGCCGTGATCAGCCGCGCGGCGACCGGCGAGAAGCTGGGCTTCGGCTCGCCGAAGCTGATGCCGAAATTCTCGGTCCTCGATCCCGACACCACCGCTTCGCTGCCGCCGCGTCAGGTCGGCAACGGCATCGTCGACGCCTTCGTCCACGTCCTCGAACAATACCTGACCGTTCCCGCGGCGGCGCCGATGCAGGACCGCATGGCCGAGGCGGTGCTCGCCACCCTGATCGAGGTGGCGCCGGGAGCGATGGCCGGCGACCGCGACGCCCGCGCCGCGCTGATGTGGGCGGCGACCATGGCGCTGAACGGCCTGCTCGCCGTCGGGGTGCCCCAGGACTGGACCACCCACATGCTCGGCCACGAAATCACCGCCCTGACCGGCATCGACCACGCCCGCACCCTGGCCTGCGTGTGGCCGGGCGTGGTGGCGGTGCAGCGACAGGGCAAGCGGGCCAAGCTGCTGCAATTCGCCGCCCGGGTGTGGGGGCTGGCCGAGGGCGACGAGGAGGCGCGGATCGACGCCGCCATCGCCCGGACCCGGGGCTTCTTCGCCGCGGTGGGCGTGCCCAGCGGCCGCGGCGGCTACGATCTGCCCGACAGCCTGGCCGGGCAGGTGGCCGCGCGTTTGGAGGCCCGCGGCGGCCTGCCGCTGGGCGAGGGCGGCGCGATCGACGCCGCGACGGTGCGGCGGATCGTGCTGGCGGCGGTGTAGCCCCTACTCCGCCAGCCGCCGCAGGTCCGCTCCGGCGGCGCGGTGGCGGAGCCATCCGCTGTCCAGGACGAGGCCGCACGCCTGATAGAAGCGCCGGGCCGGCTCGTTCCAGTCCAGCACGTTGACGTCCATCCGCGTGCAGCCGCGCTCGACCGCCAGTGCCGCCAGGTGCCGGACCAACGCCTTGGCGATGCCGCGGCCGCGAGCGGGGGAACGGACGAACAGGTCGTGGATCATCACCCCCGGCCGTCCTTCCCAGGTCGAGTAGACCGGGAAGAACACCAGCATGCCGACCACGGCGCCGGCCTCTTCCGCCAGCAGGACCTCGAAGCGCGGCTGGGGGCCGAAGCCGTCGCGCAACAGGTCGTCGGGCGTCGAGCGCACGCTGCCGCCTTCGAAGGCGGCCAGTTCGCGGATCAGGGCTTGGTCGTCGGCGACGTCGGCGGCGGTGGCGAGGCGGAGACGGGTCATGGCCCGCATGCTACCCCACGCCGCGGCTCGCGCAAAGGTGCAGGCGTCCCTGTGTCGGACGCCGATGAAAATCACCGACGCCGGCAGCACATGAAGGCCCTCACGCCGCAGTTGCCCAGCCCCGCCGAACGGCATAGCGTTATGGCGATGGCCGGGGTCATCGATGGGGAGGGCGGCACATGTTCGAGGCGGCGGAACTGGGGCGCAAGATTTCGCGCGAGGAATTCGACAAGGTGGCTCCGGGCCTGCGCTCGGACCTGCTGGAACTGCAATATTCGCTGCGCGAGGCCGATTTCCCGGTGGTGGTGGTGTTCGCCGGCGTCGACGGCGGCGGCAAGGGCGAGACGGTCAACCTCTTGAACGAGTGGATGGACCCGCGCTGGATCACCACCCGCGCCTATGCCGAGGCCTCGGACGAGGAACGCGAACGCCCCGAATACTGGCGCTATTGGCGCGACCTGCCGCCCAAGGGCAAGATCGGCCTGTTCCTGTCCTCGTGGTATTCGCAGCCGATCCTCGACCGCGTCCACGACCGCGCCTCGCAATTCGAGTTCGACGAGCGCCTGGAGCGCATCGCCGCCTTCGAGAAGACCCTGGCCGACGACGGCACCCTGGTGGTCAAGTTCTGGATGCATCTGTCGGAAAAGGCGCAGAAGAAGCGGATCAAGAAGCTCGAGGAAGACCCGCTGACCCGCTGGCAGGTCACCGACAAGGACCACAAGAACTTCAAGGTCAACGCCCGCTTCATCGCCGCCGCCGAGCGGGCGATCATGCACACCTCGAAAGGCCACGCGCCGTGGCACATCGTCGAGGGCGAGGACACCCGGTACCGCTCGCTGGTGGTGCTCGACACCCTCAAGCAGGCCATCGTCCGCCATCTCGAAGCCCGCACCGTGGCCAAGGCGGTCACCGCCGAGCTGAAGAAGGCGCCCAAGGCCAAGGCGGCGCCGACCCTGCTGGAGGGCCAGCCGTCGATCCTGTCGTCGCTCGACATGACCCGCACGCTGTCCTGGGAGGACTAGACCCGCGGGCTCCAGGAAGGCCGGGCCCGGCTGGCGCCGCTGGTGCGCAAGGCGCGCGAGAACGGCGTCTCCACCGTGCTGGTGTTCGAGGGCTGGGACGCCGCCGGCAAGGGCGGTGCCATCCGGCGCATGACCGCGGCCCTCGACGCCCGCAACTATCAGGTGATTCCCATCGCCGCGCCCACCGACGAAGAGCGGGCGCAGCACTATCTGTGGCGGTTCTGGCGCCATGTCGCCCGTGCCGGCCGCGTCACCATCTTCGACCGCTCGTGGTATGGCCGCGTGCTGGTCGAACGGGTCGAGGGGTTCTGCAGCGAGGAGTCCTGGCGCCGCGGCTATGCCGAAATCAACGACTTCGAGGAGCAACTGGTCCAGCACGGCATCGTCCTGGCCAAATTCTGGCTGCACATCACCAAGGACGAGCAACTGGCCCGCTTCAATCAGCGCGAAACCATCGACTACAAGCGCTGGAAGCTCACCGAAGAGGACTGGCGCAACCGCGACAAGTGGGACCTCTACGAGGCGGCGGTCAACGACATGGTGGAAAAGACCTCCACCCGCATCGCCCCCTGGACCCTGGTCGAGGCCAACGACAAGAATTCCGCCCGCGTCAAGGTCATCACCACCGTCTGCAACGCCTTGGAGAAGCGCCTCAAGAAGGGCTGCCAATGATACATATTGGCCCCCTAATACGAAACCATTGATCTCAGCCGCAAGTTTCGGCACCATCCCCCAAAATAATACGAATGTAGGGGGACGATGGGATGAGGATTTCGACGCGCCTGTGGCTGATCGTCGCCGCGGCTCTCACCGGCATCGTCGCCGTGGTTGCCGTCAGCCTGGTTCAGATGCGCTCGGACCTGATGGGCGACCGCGAAATCCGGGTCCGGGCGATCATCGACGTTGCCGCCGGCGTGCTCGGCACGCTGGAGGAGCGCGAGCGCAAGGGCGAACTGACCCGCGAGCAGGCGCAGTCCGAGGCCCTGGCCGCGGTCGCCGGCATGCGCTACGGCGGCGGCGACTATGTGTGGGTCCATCGCCTGTCCGACACCGAGTTCCTCGCCCATCCCAACCCCAAGCTGGTCGGGCAGAAGCTTGAAGCGCTGACCGACAAGCGCGGCGTTCCCTTCATGCGCCAGATGAACCAGGGCATCGCCACGGCCGGCGAGGCGACCGTGTTCTATTGGTGGCCGAAGCCGAACGGCGACGAACCGATGCGCAAGGTTTCGTATGGCCGCGCCTTCCCCGCCTGGGGCTGGGTGCTGGGAACCGGCATCTACGTCGACGACGTCGAGGCGACCTTCCTCTCCCGCGCCGCGGTCTTCGCCGCGGTCGCGCTGCTGATCCTGGCCGCGGTGGCCGGAGCGGCCATCGTCATCGGCCGCAGCATCAGCCGGCCGTTGCTGGCGGTGACCGCCGCCCTCGACCGTCTCACCCGGGACGATACTTCGGTGACGATCGACCACACCGAGCGGACCGACGAGATCGGCGGGCTCGCCCGTGGTCTGGTGGTGTTCCGCACCCACGTCGAGGCCAACCAGCGCGCCGACGCCGACCGCCTGGCGCAGCAGGACCGCCAGCTGGCCCGCCAGGCGGCGGTCGAACGGCTCACCGCCGACTTCGATTCCCGCTCCCGCCAGGCCATCCGCACCATGATCCATGCCGCCGATGGATTGGAGGTCACCAGCCAGACCATGTCGGCCACCGCCGAGCAGACCGGCCGTCAGGCGTCCACCGTCGCCGCCGCCGCGCTCCAGGCGGCCGCCAACGTCCAGACCGTCGCCGCCGCCACCGAGGAGCTCACCGCCTCGGAGCAGGAAATCGCCCGCCAGATCGCGCATTCCGCCCGCATCGCCCGCGGCGCGGTCAGCGAAGCGGAACGGGCCAGCGGCATCGTCGGCGGCTTGAACTCCGCCACCGGCCGCATCGGCGAGGTGGTCAGCCTGATCACCGACATCGCCGCGCAGACCAACCTGCTGGCGCTCAACGCCACCATCGAGGCGGCGCGGGCCGGCGAGGCCGGCAAGGGCTTCGCCGTGGTCGCCAACGAGGTCAAGCACCTCGCCAACCAGACCGCCCGGGCGACCGAGGAAATCACCGCCCAGATCGGCGCCGTGCAAAAGGCGGCCGTGGACGCCGCCGCGGCGATCGGCAGCATCGCCGGCACCATCGGCGAAATCGACCACTCGGCCTCGGCGGTGGCCTCCGCCGTCGAGCAGCAGACCGCCGCCACCACCGAAATCGCCCACAACGTCCAACAGGCGGCGAGCGGGACGACCGAGGTGTCGGCCGCCATCTCCGAAGTCCACACCGCGGCGGTTTCGGCCGGCGCCACCGCGTCCGAGGTCCTGACCGCCGCATCGCGCCTCAGCGACGGGGCGGGCGCGCTCGGCCGCGACGTCGAGGCCTTCCTGGCTGCGATCAAGGCCGCCTGACAACCCCAGGGCAATCGGGTGAACCGATTGCCCTGGCTTGTTTCCGTCCCTCAGGCGCCGGGCGGGTGCCTCCGGCCCCCTTGGCTACGCTCCACTGTGCGCCTTTTCTGCGAAAAGGCCCGTTCCGCGGGCGCTCATCGCGCCAGTCGCCCGCGCGCGGGCTTCACCCGATTGCCCTGCCGACACCCCCTTGCCGCCCCGGCCGCAATGGATTATCCAGGCCGGGTGCAGCGAAGGGGTCGGTGATGGCAGACTGCGAGATCTATCGGCGCGCCCGCGACTACGACATCGCCTGCCGTCGCGACGTCGGCCGCGAGGTCGACTTCCTGGGGGCGCTCTACGAGCGCCACAGCGGCCGGCCCCTGTCGTCGGTCCTCGATCTCGGCTGCGGTCCCGGCTACCACGCCCGCCTGTTCGCCCGCCGCGGCATTCCCGCCGTCGGCCTGGACCGTCAGGCGGAGATGGTGGCCTTCGCCCGCGATCAGGCGGTGGCGGACGGGGTCACCGTGCAGTGGATGGCGGCCGACATGCGCGCCTTCATGCTCGACCGTCCCGTCGACCTGATCTTCACCGGCGACGACGGCATCGACAGCCTGATCACCCAGGACGACATCGTCGGCCACTTCCGCACCGTGGCCCGCAACCTGACTCCCCGCGGCCTCTATGTGTTCGAGCTCACCCATCCGCGCGATTGCAGCCTGTGGAACTACGCGCCGTTCCTCTATCGCGGCGAGCGCGACGGCGTCCGGGTCGAGATCGCCTGGGGCACCGAGCCGCCGTCGGTCGATCCCGCCACCCAGGTGGCTGCGGTCGAGGTGACCATGCGGGTGTCGGACGGCGGCGTCGAGGACGTGATCCGCCATCGCAGTCACGAACGCTTTGCCGGCGCGCAGGAATATGTCGCCCTGGCCCAGCTGTCGACGGCGCTCGATTCGGTCGGCTTCTTCGGCGACTTCCAACTCGGCCAGCCGTTCGACGCCAGCCCGGCGGCGCGGCGGATGATCGCCGTGTTCGCCAAGAAGTAACCCTTATACCATATGCCGCCGATGGCTTATCCCGCTGTTGCAGGGGGCCTGCGACAGGTTCACCGCCAAGACACCAAGGCCGCCTTCGGCGGCATCGCCAAGGCACAAAGGCGCGGACCAACCATCGCCCCCTTGGTGTCTTGGTGCCTTCTTGGCGTCTTGGTGGTGAATTTGTCTCCTCCTCCGCCACCAGCGGCGCCTTGCGCCTAGCCACATCCCGATGAGTTGCGCTCACCGGGATGTGACATTACTCCCCGGCGAGGAACTCCAGCTGCCAGGTCATTTCGTCGCTGGTCAGCGGCCAGTTGCCGCCCCGCGCCGACAAAAGGCGGCTGGAGGACAGGCGCAGCAGCCGCGACTGCAACTGCACCGCCGCCGCCGCCGACAGCTTGGCCTTCCAGGTCACCGCCACCATGCCCTTGGCGCTCTGGGTCTTGACCACCTTCTGCACCAGCGGCAGCGGCAGGTGTGCCCGCACCGCCAGCGCCGCCACCACGAAGGCGTGGTCGCCGCCCGACAGCGCGGTATCGATCATCGTCTCGTCGAGCTTGCCCGCGGCGTGAAGCTTTTGCGCCCGGGCCACCGCCGCACTCTCGTCGCTGTCGCGCCGCGCCGTCGCCCGGGTCGGCGCGTCCGCCGCCAATTCGTCGATGCGCTTGCGCACCACCGCCGCCACCGCCTTGGTGGCCGCGGGGTCGAGGTCGTTGCGGGCGGCCAGGCCTTCGAGCAGGCTGGCGGCGACGAACCGGGCCAATTTCTGCGCCGTCCGCGCCGGCAGCACCGGGCGATGGACCAGCGGCAGATGCCACGATTCGATGTCCACCGCCCGGTCGGCCAGCCGGTCGAGGGTCTCCTCGCGGATCTGCGCCGAGGGGTTGGTCAGCAGCACGGCGATGGCCTCGACATCCTCGGAGGCGGCAATGGCGTCGGCCACCGCCACGTTGACCACCGAGCGGCGCGAGATCGCCGCCAGCGCCCCGGCAATCGGACTCGACGCGATCACCGCCAGCAGGTCGTCGTCGCCCAGCACCGGCGAGAATTGCAGCACCGGCGCGGCGACGGCGATTTCGACATCGCGGGCCAGGCGGCGGATCACCTCGGGCGGGGCGTGGGCCACATCCTTCAGCGCCTCGGAGAGGATGGTCCGCACCTTGGGGATCTGGACGCGGGCCAGCATCTCCAAGGCCTCGAAGGTCATGCGCCGCAAACGGTCCTGCTCGTGGGCGGTCAGCCCGGGGGCGAAGCGAGCGATCTTGGCGGCCAGGCCGCTGCGCACGCCGTCATCGCTGTCGCCGGCCAACAGCAGGTCGGCCTGGGGCGGCGAATCGGGGTTGTTGGCCACCTGCCGGCGCACGTCGGCCGCGCTATCTTCGGCGAGGAAATAGAGGATTTCCGGGCGAATGTCGCTGCGCCCGGCCAGTTCGGCACGCACCCGCGGATCGGCATGACCGGCCAGCTGGCGCGCTTCCTCATAGCCCACCGGACGATCGGTACCGCCGAACAGCTTGTTGAGAAAGCCGCCGCCCATGGCCGCCCTCAGCCCGCGACCGGCGCGGCGAGGCGGAAATCGCCCTTGCCGTCGCGCTTGACGTCGTACATCGCCCGGTCGGCGCGGGCGATCAGGTCGTCGAGCAGTTCGCCGCTCGATCCGGCATGCACCGCCACGCCCAGCGACATGCCCAGCGGCATCTCCGCCCGCCCCGAGAACGTCGCCAGGCTCGCCGCCGCGCCCAGCAGGTCGTGGCAGCGCTGGATGGCGATCGGCTCCTCGGCGCCTTCCAGCCAGATGGCGAATTCGTCGCCGCCCAGGCGGGCGACCAGATCGATGGGCCGGGTGTGCTTGAGCAGCAGGTCGCGCACCGCCAGCAGGGCCTGATCGCCCATCTGATGGCCGTGGACGTCGTTGACCAGCTTGAAGTTGTCGAGATCGACGTAGATCAAGGCCGCCGGGCGCTGTTCGCGGGCCAGCCGATGGAACCGCCGGGCGATTTCCTCGAAGAAAGCGCGGCGGTTGAACAGGCCGGTCAGCGAATCGGTTCGCGACAGCCTGAGGATCCGCTCGTGGTTGGCGACCTGCTCGTTGGCCAATCCGACCTGATTGGCGACGTCGTCGATCAGCAGACGGTCGTCGTCGCCCCACGACGGATGGTCGAGGTCGCGCCACAGGCAGATGGCGCCGTTGGTGGCGGCACGGTAGCGGCTGATGGTGGCCAGGACATGCCAGCCGGGAATGTCGGCGTCGAAGTGATCGCCGTCGACAAAGGCGTCGAGCACCGGGGCGACACTGCCGCCGTTGCCGTACTGGGCGGCGAGGGCGAAGTCGCTGTCGCCGGGCATCAGGCGGAAGATCTGGCAGCCGGTGGCCCCCAAGGCGCGGGCGGTGGCCTCGGCGGCGGCGCGCAGCATGTCGAGCGGCTCGACCTCGTCGCGGATGGTGCGCACGATGTAGGAGAGCAGCCGCTCGCGGTTGTTGGCCCGGGTGAGGGCGGCATCGCGCAGGCGTTCCTGGGTGACGTCGCGGCACACGCCGCGGGCGCCGCGCCAGGCCCCCTCCTGCGAGTGCACCGGGGTCGACGACGACAGCAGGCAGGCTTCGGTGCCGTCGGCCTGGCGCATCCACACCTCGGCGTCCTCGACCGCCATGGCGGCGGCGAAGGGCGAGGCCCCGGCGGTGGCGTCCTGGGTCACCTCCAACTCGCGGGGATGGCGGCCGACCAGTTCCTCGGCGGTGAATCCCAGTGCGCCCTTGGGGCTGACGAAGACGAAACGGCCGTCGCCCCCCACTTCCCAGGCGAAATCGGACGAGATTTCGACCAGATCCTTGTAGCGCTGGCGCGATTCCACCAAGGCCGAGCGCAGATTGCGCTCCAAGGTGACGTCGCGCCCCAGCACCAGCACCAGCCCGTCGCCGAGCGGCATCGCCGCCAGCTCGATCAGAATCGCGCCGCCGCCCGCCGTCGCCAGCGTTTCGACCACCGGATGGGGAGCGACGGTGTCGGGATGACGGAGCATGTCGAGAGTAGGCAGGTGACCGGCGGCCATGGCCTCGGCGAGCGGCTCGGCGCGCCGGTTGGCGGCGACCACCCGGCCCGTGCCATCGATCACCAGCGCCGACCCGGGAAAGCCTTCGAGATCGCTACGGCCAAACGACGCCCGCAGCCGTTGCGATTCGGCCTGGCGGCGTTGTTTTTCGGCGCTTCCACCCATCCGCACCCCGCCTCGATGTGTTGTCGTCCTCTGTAACACGGATCGGCGCCCTTGCCGATGTCGAAAGTGGGGGCAATCGGGTGAAGCCCGCGCGCGGGCGACTGGCGCGATGAGCGCCCGCGGAACGGGCCTTTTCGCAGAAAAGGGGACAGTGGAGCGTAGCCAAGGGGGCCGGAGGCCCCCGCCCGGCGTCTGAGGGCCGGAAACAAAAGCCAGGGCAATCGGTTCACCCGATTGCCCGGGTCGAAAGTGGGGGCGGTCTTGACCCCGCCTCCCGGTCGACGCATGCTCGCGCCGACACCGGAGGATGCACACCCATGGGAACGATTTTCGTCGCCGTCAGCAAGACGTTGCAATCCTGGGGCAACGATGTCGGCCTGGGCAAGAATCTCTACAAGGTCGGCTTCGCCCAAGACGGCACCGCCGAAGAGGCTCTGGCCGGCGATCCCGCGGCGATGACCGACTGGCAAGTGCTGGCGACCGCCGAGGCCGAGGGGCCGCTCGACGCGCTGCTGGCCAGGCTGGGGCGCAAGGAGAAGCTGGTCGACCCGACCTATTATCCGCGCCTGCGCGGCTCGACCGGCCTGGTGAAGGCCAATATCGTCGCCGTGGAGAATTCCATGCTGGTGGCGATCGCGCTGGACAACCGCACCCCGCCGAAGAACTTCAAGGTCAAGCCGGTCGACATCGCCGCGCACCTGATCCGCGGGGCGACCGGCTAGAGCGCCGAGCCTCAAATCCGAGGCCCGGCGCTCCTGCGAGCAGTGAGCGGGCGGCCGTGCCGCCCCGGAAGGGGCAAACGACGCCCGTCAGGGCGGCCCGGAGCAAAGCGACGGGTGGGCGAAGCCCACAAGCGGGCGGCCGCCACGCTACCGGCCTTCCGGAACCCGCCCGCCAGCCTCGATCATCCGCGTTTCGTCCTCAAATGTGGATCGCTCTTCCATCCACGGCCAGGCAGGCTTCCTTGACCGCCTCGCCGAGACCGGGATGGGCGTGGCAGGTGCGGGCGACGTCTTCGGCCGAGGCGCCGAATTCCATCGCCATCACCAGTTCGGCGATCAGGTCGCCGGCATTGGCGCCGACGATGTGGGCGCCGAGCACGCGGTCGGTCCTGGCATCGGCCAGCACCTTGACGAAGCCCTCGCTTTCGTTCATCGAGCGGGCGCGGCCGTTGGCGGTGAAGGGGAATTTGCCGACCTTGTAGGCGACGCCTTCGGCCTTCAACTGCTCCTCGCTCTTGCCCACCGAGGCCACTTCCGGCCAGGTGTAGACCACCGCGGGAATGGCCTCGTAATTGACGTGGCCGTGCTGGCCGGCCAGCATCTCGGCCAGGGCGACGCCCTCCTCCTCGGCCTTGTGGGCGAGCATGGCGCCGCCGACCACGTCGCCGATGGCATAGATGCCCGGCACGCTGGTGCGGAAAGCGCCGTCGATCTCGACGAAGCCGCGCGGGCCGATCTTCACCCCCACCGTCTCCAGCCCCAGGCCGTCGGTGTAGGGACGACGGCCGATGGCCACCAGCACCACGTCGGCGGTGATCTCCTCGGCGGCGCCGCCGGCGGCGGGTTCGAGGGTCAGGGTGACGTGCTTGCCCTTCCTGTGCGCCTTGGTGACCTTGGTGCCGAGCTTGAACGCCATCCCCTGCCGGCCGAGGATGCGCTGCATCTGCTTGGACACCTCGCCGTCGTTGAAGGGCAGGATCTTGTCGAGGAACTCGACCACCGTCACCTGGGCGCCGAGGCGCCGCCACACCGTGCCCAGCTCCAGGCCGATGACGCCGCCGCCGATCACCACCAGCGACTTGGGCAGGCTCTTCAGGGCCAGGGCGCCGGTGGAGGAGACGATCGTCTCCTCGTCGATCTCGACGCCGGGCAGCGGGGTGACCTCGGAACCGGTGGCGATGACGATCGCCTTGGCGGCATAGCTGGTCTCGCCGACCGTCACCTGGCCGGGCGCGGCGATGGTGGCGGCGCCGACGATGTAGGTGACCTTGTTCTTCTTGAACAGGAACTCGATGCCCTTGGTGTTGTCGGCGACCACCTTGTCCTTGTGGCCCATCATCGTCGCCAGATCGAGGTCGGGCTTGCCCACCTTGACGCCGAACGACGCCAGGTGATGTCCGGCGGCCTCGAAATGGTGCGAGGCCGACAGCAGCGCCTTCGACGGGATGCAGCCGACATTGAGACAGGTGCCGCCCAGCGCGCCGCGCTTTTCGATGCAGGCGGTCTTGAGCCCGAGCTGGGCGGCGCGGATCGCCGCCACGTAGCCGCCGGGGCCGCCGCCGATGATGATGACGTCGAAGGAAGTGTCGCTCATGGTGGTCCGCTCATTGCTTGAAGTGGCACGGTCTTACCGCCAAGACGCCAAGGAGGCCGCAAAGACGCCAAGGTTTGCGACCCTTGGCGATCTTGGCGCCTCTTTGCGCCTTGGCGGTCAAACCATTTCCCTACATCTCCAGCAGGATCCGCTGCGGATCCTCGATGCATTCCTTGACGCGGACCAGGAAGCTGACCGCCTCGCGGCCGTCGATGATGCGGTGGTCGTAGGACAGGGCCAGATACATCATCGGCCGCGCCTCGATCTTGCCGTCGGGCATCACCATCGGCCGCTGCTGCACCTTGTGCATGCCGAGGATGCCCGATTGCGGCGGATTGAGGATCGGCGTGCTCATCAGCGAGCCGTAGACGCCGCCGTTGGAGATGGTGAAGGTGCCGCCGGTCAGATCCTCCATCGACAGCTTGCCGTCGCGGGCCTTCTTGCCCAGATCGGCGATGCCCTTCTCGACCCCGGCGAAGGACAGGGAATCGGCGCCGCGCAGCACCGGCACCACCAGACCCGAGGGGGTGCCGACGGCGACGCCGATGTCGTAGTACTTCTTGTAGACCAGATCCTCGCCGTCGATCTCGGCATTCACCGCCGGCCAGTCCTTCAGCGCGGCGACGCACGCCTTGACGAAGAAGGACATGAAGCCGAGCTTGGTGCCGTGCTTCTTTTCGAACTGGTCCTTGTACTGGTTCCTGAGCGCGAACAGCGCGCCCATGTCGACCTCGTTGAACGTGGTCAGCATGGCGGCGGTGTTCTGCGCCTCCTTGAGACGTTCGGCGATGCGCTTCCGAAGCCGGGTCATCTTGACCCGCTCCTCCAGCGCCGCCTTGGGGCGCGGGCCGGCGGGGAAGGCCGGGGCCGGGGACGGCGCGGCGACCGGGGCCGGCTGGGGTTGGGCGATGGCGTCGAGCACGTCGCCCTTGGTCACCCGCCCGCCCTTGCCGGAGCCGGCCAGGGTGGCGGTATCGACCCCGGCATCGGCGGCCAGTTTGACCGCGGCGGGAAAGGCCGGAGCGGCGGCCGGCGCCGCTTCCTTGGCTGGCGGAACCGCGGCGACGGCCGGGGCGGCGGCGGTCGTCGGGGAAGAACCGACGCCGACGCCGATCGAGCCCAGCAGGGCGCCGACATTGACCGTCGCCCCCACCGGAGCGGCGATCTCGGCCAGCACGCCGGAGGCGGCGGCATTGACCTCGACGGTGACCTTGTCGGTCTCCAGCTCGACCAGCGGCTGATCGACGGTGACGGCGTCGCCGACCGCCTTGAACCACTTGGCCACCGTGGCCTCGGTCACCGATTCGCCCAGGGTGGGCACCTTGATGGGGGTCGTCATTGGGGAGCTCGTCCTTCTCGTTGCAAGTATCTTCCCTCGCCCGCCTGCGGGACCATCGCGACGGTCCTTTTTCCCGTCATCCCCGCGAAAGCGGGGATCCATCAGGGGTGCAGCGACGTCGCGAGACGGTATGCATCGTACTTACGGCGTCATGGATCCCCGCTTGCGCGGGGATGACGGCAAAAAACTCCCCGCCTACCCGTGCAGCCGCGACATCTTGGTGGCGCGGTGGAACGGTTGCGGCAGGTTGACCAGCGCCCCCGACAGCGCCATGTCGACGATCCACTCCTGCTCGGCATTGTGGGTGCGATAGAGCCCGGTGGCCGGCGAGGCGGCGGCGCGGCGGCCGCAGTAATAGGCCCGCGTGGCGGCGATCTCCAGCTCCGAGCAGATGAACTCGATGCGGCGGTCGACGAAGGTCCAGGCGCCCATGTTGGCCGGCTCCTCCTGCACCCACAGCAGGTCGGCCTCGGGATAGCGGGCCAGTTGCTGCTTGATGGCGTCCTTCGGCCACGGATAGAGCTGCTCGACGCGGATGATGGCGACGTCGTCGATGCCGCGCCTGGTCCGCTCCTCGACCAGATCGTAATAGACCTTGCCCGCGCACAGCACCACCCGGCGAACCTGACGGTCGGCGACCAGCCGCGCCGGTTCCTCCAGCACGCGCATGAAGCGGGTGCCGGTGGTCAGGCGGTCGAGCGAGCTGACCGCCAGCTTGTGGCGCAGCAGGCTCTTCGGCGTCATGATCACCAGCGGCTTTCTGAAGTTGCGGTGCAACTGGCGGCGCAGGACGTGGAAATAGTTGGCCGGGGTGGTGATGTTGCACACCGACCAATTGTCCTCGGCGGCCATCTGCAGGTAGCGTTCCCAGCGCGCCGAGGAGTGTTCGGGGCCCTGGCCCTCGAAGCCGTGCGGCAGCAGCATCACCAGGCCCGACATGCGCAGCCACTTCGACTCGCCCGAGCTGATGAACTGGTCGAGGATCACCTGGGCGCCGTTGGCGAAGTCGCCGAACTGCGCCTCCCACAGGGTCAGGCCGTTGGGCTCGGTCAGCGAATAGCCGTATTCGAAGCCCAGCACCGCCTCTTCCGACAGCGGGCTGTCGATGACCTCGAAATGCGCCTGGCTGCCGTCGCGGACATGGTTCAGCGGGATGTAGCGGTCCTCGGTGTCCTGGTCGGTGAGCCCGCAATGGCGCTGCGAGAAGGTGCCGCGGCCGACGTCCTGACCCGACAGGCGCACGCCGTGGCCCTCGACCAGCAGGGTGCCGAAGGCCAGCGCCTCGGCGGTGGCCCAGTCGATGCCCTCGCCGCTGTCGAGCATCTCCTTTTTGGCCTGGAGCTGGCGGACGATCTTGCGGTTGACGTTGAAGCCGGCCGGGGTGGTCGCCAGGGCGGTGCCGACCTCCTTGAGCAGCTCGGCCGGGCAGCCGGTCTTCTCCTCGCGGAATTCCTCTTCGCCGGTGAGCTGGATCAGTCCCTGCCACTTGCCTTCCAGCCAGTCGGCCTTGTTGACCAGATAGGACTTGGCGGCCTCGTATTCCTTTTCCAGGTGCTCCTGGAAGGCGGTGACGATGCCGTTGGCCTCGTCCTCGGTGACCGTACCCTCGGCGACCAGCTTGCGGGCATAGATGGCGCGGGTGGTGGGGTGGCCGGCGATCTTGCGGTACATCAGCGGCTGGGTGAAGGCCGGCTCGTCGGCCTCGTTGTGGCCGTGGCGGCGATAGCACACCATGTCGATGACCGCGTCGGTCTGGAACTGCTGGCGGAACTCGGTGGCGATGCGGGCGACGTGGACCACCGATTCGGGGTCGTCGCCGTTGACGTGGAACACCGGCGCCATCACCCCCTTGGCGATGTCCGAGGAATAGGGCCCCGAGCGCGAATATTGCGGGCTGGTGGTGAAGCCGATCTGGTTGTTGATGATGACGTGGATGGTGCCGCCGGTGGTGTAGCCCTTGAGCTGCGACAGCAGCATGGTCTCGGGCACCACCCCCTGGCCGGCGAAGGCGGCGTCGCCGTGCAGCAGCACGCCCAGCACCCGGGTGCGCTCGACGTCGTTCAACTGGGTCTGCTTGGCCCGCACCCGCCCGACCACCACCGGGTCGACCACTTCGAGGTGCGACGGGTTGGCCTGCAGGCTGAGATGGACGACATGGCCGTCGAAATCGCGATCCGACGAGGTGCCGAGGTGGTACTTGACGTCGCCCGAGCCCTGAACGTCGCTGGGATTGGCCGGATTGCCCTGGAATTCCGAGAAGATCGCCTGATAGGGCTTCTTGAGGAAGTTGGCGAGGATGTTGAGGCGGCCGCGATGGGCCATGCCGATCACCACGTCCTCGACCCCCAACTGGCTGCCGCGCTTGAGGATCTGTTCCAGGGCCGGGATCACGCTCTCGCCGCCTTCGAGGCCGAAGCGCTTGGTGCCGGTGTACTTCAGTTGCAGGAAGCGCTCGAAGCCCTCGCCCTCGACCAGGCGTTCGAGGATCGCCCGCTTGCCGCGGTCGGTGAAGTCGGTCTGGTTGCGCACCGATTCGATGCGCCGCTGGATCCACGCCTTCTGGTCGGGATCCTGGATGTGCATGAACTCGACGCCGATCTTGCCGCAATAGGTGGCCCGCACCACCGACACGATCTGGCGCAGGGTGGCGGTCTCCAGCCCCAGCACGTGATCGATGAAGATCGACCGGTCGAGATCGGCATCGGTGAAGCCATAGGAGCGGTAGTCGAGCTCGGGATGCGGCTCGCGCTTGGCCAGGCCCAGCGGGTCGAGATCGGCTTCGAGATGGCCGCGGACGCGATAGGCGCGGATCATCATCAGGGCGCGGATCGAATCGAGCACCGCCTGGCGCGACGGTGCCGCCGCCTGGGCCGACTCGGCCGCGGCGGCCGGCTTGGCCTTGTCGCCCTTCCTGTCGGCCGGCTTGGCCACCGCCGCCTCGGGATCGACGGCGCCGATCACCTTGAGGTCGCGCATCGCCCACGGCGTGCCCTTGAAGTCGCGCGCCACCGCCACGCCTTCATCCTTGAGGCTGTCGAAGAAGCGCACCCAGGACGGATCGACCGAGGCCGCGTCCTCGGCATAGCGGGCATAAAGCTCGGCAATGAACACGGCGTTGCCGCCATAGAGGAACGAGGATTCGTCGAATTGCTTGGTCATTGGTGTTCTTCTTGCAGCAGTCGATTGCGCCCTCGCCCGCGTCCGGGGGAGGCTATTCGAAGGTGGCGTCATCCCCGCGAAAGCGGGGATCCATGGCTCCGCAGGGATGCCCTGCAACGTCTTCGCCCCTGACAGGGTCCCCGCTTTCGCGGGGATGACGGGGGAAAGGATCTCAATCCCGCGTCGATAGCGGGAGACCGCAACGATATCCGCCCGACGGCGAGCGCCGCCGGGCGGGAAACGTCTTAACCCTTCAGCACCTTGACCATCGTCGAGCCCAGCGCCGACGGCGAATCGGCGACGGTGATGCCGGCCGAACGCATGGCCTCCATCTTCGAGCCCGCATCGCCCTTGCCACCGGAGATGATGGCGCCGGCATGGCCCATGCGGCGGCCGGGCGGCGCGGTGACGCCGGCGATGAAGCCGACCACCGGCTTCTTCACCTTGGCACTCTTGAGGAACTCGGCCGCTTCTTCTTCCTGGGTGCCGCCGATCTCGCCGATCATGATGATCGCCTGGGTCTCGGCGTCGCCGAGGAACATCTCCAGCGCATCGACGAAGTTGGTGCCGTTGATCGGATCGCCGCCCATGCCGATGCAGGTGGTCTGGCCCAGTCCGGCGGCGGTGGTCTGCGCCACCGCTTCGTAGGTCAGGGTGCCCGAGCGCGAGACGATGCCGATCCGCCCCTTCTGGTGGATGTGACCGGGCATGATGCCGATCTTGCACTCGCCGGGGGTGATGACGCCGGGGCAGTTGGGGCCGACCAGGCGGGTCTTGGAGCCCTGCAACGCCCGCTTGACCGCCAGCATGTCGATCACCGGGATGCCCTCGGTGATGCACACCGCCAGCGCGATCTCGGCGTCGATGGCTTCGAGGATGGCGTCGGCGGCGAAGGGCGGCGGGACGTAGATCACGCTGGCGTTGCAGCCGGTCTTGGCCTTGGCCTCGGCGACGGTGTTGAACACCGGCAGGTCGAGGTGGGTGGTGCCGCCCTTACCGGGGGTGACGCCGCCGACCATGCGGGTGCCGTAGGCGATCGCCTGCTCGGAGTGGAAGGTGCCCTGGGCGCCGGTGAAGCCCTGGCAGATCACCTTGGTTTCGGAATTGACGAGAACGGCCATGTTACGCGGCCTCCTTGACGGCCTTGACCACCTTCTCGGCGGCGTCGGCAAGATTGTCGGCGGCGATGATCGGCAGGCCCGACTGGGCCATGATCTTCTTGCCCAATTCGACGTTGGTGCCTTCGAGACGCACCACCAGGGGCACGTTCAGCGACACTTCGCGGGCCGCGGCGACCACGCCCTCGGCGATGACGTCGCAGCGCATGATGCCGCCGAAGATGTTGACCAGGATGCCCTCGACGTTGGAATCGGAGAGGATCAGCTTGAAGGCGGTGGTGACGCGCTCCTTGGTGGCGCCGCCGCCGACATCGAGGAAGTTGGCCGGCGAACCGCCGTACAACTGGATGATGTCCATGGTCGCCATCGCCAGGCCGGCGCCGTTGACCATGCAGCCGATCTGGCCGTCGAGCTTGATGTAGTTGAGGCTGTGACGCGCCGCTTCGAGCTCGGCCGGGTCCTCTTCGGACTCGTCGCGCATCTCTTCGATGTCCTTGTGACGGAACAGCGCGTTGTCGTCGAAGTTGACCTTGGCGTCCAGCGCGATCACCGCGCCGTCGCCGGTCACCACCAGCGGGTTGATCTCGACGATCGAGCAGTCGAGGTCGATGAACGCCTTGTACATGGCGGACATGAACTTGACCGCCGCGCCGACCTGCTTGCCCTCGAGGCCGAGGCCGAAGGCGAGCTGGCGGCCGTGATACTTCTGGAAGCCGTGCACAGGATCGATGGAGACCTTGAGGATCTTCTAGGGGTGCTTGGCGGCCACCTCCTCGATCTCCATCCCGCCCTCGGTCGAGGCCATGATGGTGACGCGGCTGGTGGCGCGGTCGATGAGGATGCCGAGATAGAGCTCGCGCTTGATGTCGCAGCCCTGCTCGATGTAGACGCGCTTGACTTCCTTGCCCGCCGGGCCGGTCTGGTGGGTGACCAGCACCTTGCCGAGCATGGCGTCGGCCGCGGCGGCGACGTCTTCGACCGACTTCACCACCCGCACGCCGCCCTTGCCCGACGCGTCGTCCTTGAACGTGCCCTTGCCGCGGCCGCCGGCATGGATCTGCGACTTGACGACCCACACCGGGCCGCCGAGATCCTTGGCCACCTGCACCGCCTCATCGGGGGTGTAGGCCACGCCACCCTTCAGGGTGGCGACGCCGTATTTGGCCAGCACCTGCTTGGCCTGATACTCGTGAATGTTCATGGGCGTCTCCCAACTCCCTATTGCAGTCGGCGGACCGCCGACGCGGCCCGCCCGAAGATCGACGTGTTTCTTATTGCCCCATCAGGCCCTTGGCGGTCTTGATCAGACCGCGAACGGCATCGGCCGACTTGTTGAAGCCCGCCTGTTCCTCGGCGTTGAGCTCGATTTCCACCACCTTCTCGACGCCCTTGTCGCCGATCACCACCGGCACGCCGACGAAGATGTCGTCGGCCTGCTTGTAGGTGCCGGCCTTGACCAGGGCGGCGCAGGGCAGGACACGCTTCTTGTCCTTGAGGAAGGCCTCGGCCATCTGCACGCCGGCGGCCGCCGGGGCGTAATAGGCCGAACCGGTCTTGAGCAGGTTGACGATCTCGGCGCCGCCGTTGCGGGTGCGCTCGATGATGGCGTCGATCTTGGCCTGCGTGGTCCAGCCCATCTTGATCAGGTCGGGAATGTTGATGCCGGCCACCGTCGAGTAGCGGGGCAGCGGCACCATGGTGTCGCCGTGGCCGCCGAGCACGAAGGCCGAGACGTCCTCCACCGAGACGCCGAATTCCTCGGCCAGGAAGGTGCGGAAGCGCGCCGAATCGAGCACGCCGGCCATGCCGACGATCATGTGCGCCGGCACGCCGGAATAATGCTGCAGCGCCCACACCATGACGTCGAGGGGATTGGTGATGCAGATGACGAAGGCGTCGGGGGCGTTCTCGCGGATGCCCTTGCCGACCGATTCCATCACCTTGAGATTGATGCCGACCAGGTCGTCGCGGCTCATGCCCGGCTTGCGCGGCACGCCGGCGGTGACGATGATCACGTCGGCGCCCTTGATCCCCGAATAGTCGTTGGCGCCGGCATAATGGGCGTCGCACCCTTCGATGGGGGTCGACTGGAGAATGTCCAGGCTCTTGCCCTGGGGCATGCCCTCGGCGATGTCGAACATGACGACGTCGCCCAGCTCCTTGAGGCCGATCAAATGGGCGAGCGTGCCACCGATATTGCCGGAGCCAACGAGAGCGATCTTCTTGCGTGCCATGGAGTTTTCCCTCGGACGGTTGAGCGGAGTTCTGGTCGAACGGAAGGCCTGCGGTAGTCGCGCAGCGTAAGCCCTGGGGCAGCCTAGGTAACCCGTTTCCCGCCCGAGGGCAAGTGGCTAGGCGTATGCGGAAAGAAGATTAGGATTGGCGCAAATACGTGAAATTCCGGGGGGTTGCGGCCCACCCGGAGGGTATGCTCCGCTAACCCTTTGGAGTGTTTCGAAAAATCCTACCCCGGAGGGGTTTTACCCTGCCCGGATGGGGGTGGCGCGGGTGGGACGCAGGGGGTATCACCCCCGCCCCCACCCCTCGCTTTGCATCTCCACCAGCCGGCTGACGGTGCGGTGGAATTCGAAGGAACCGATGCCGGTGGGATAGAGCTGCTCCGGCGGGGCCGCCGCCGAGCACAGCAGGGTCACCTTGCGCTCGTAGAGCGCGTCGATCAGGGTGACGAAGCGCCGCGCCTGATCCATGTTGGCCGGCGACAGTTGCGGAATGTCGGTCAGCACCAGGGCGTGATAGCGCTCGGCCAGGGCCAGGTAGTCGCTCGGCCCCAGGGCGGTGGCGCACAATTGGGCGAACGAGAACCGCGCCACCCCGGCGGCGGCCAGCGGCACGCGGACCTGGCGGCCGTTGACCTCGAAGGCCTGCGGCATCGCCGTCGCCCCCTCGCTCAGGCGCGAGAAGGCCAGTTCCACCGCCATGTCCGCCTCGTCGCCCAAGGGCGTGTGATAGACCTTGAGGCCGCGCTTGCGCCCCATGCGGTAATCCTGCTCGCTGTTGAGTTCGAGGATGTCGAGGCGGCTCTCGATCAGGGCGATGAAGGGGAGGAAGCGGTCGCGTTGCAGGCCGTCCTTGTAGAGATCCTTGGGCGCCCGGTTGGAGGTCACCACCACCACCACGCCGTCGTCCATCAGCGCCTGGAACAGGCGGCCGACGATCATCGCGTCGCCGATGTCGCTGATCTGCAATTCGTCGAGACACAGCAGCCACGCCTCGGAGGCGATCGACCGGGCCAGCTTGGGCAACGGGTCGGCCTCGCGCCGGTGCGGAACCTGGCGCCAGGCGTGAATCTCGGCGTGGATGTCGCGCATGAATTCATGGAAGTGCACGCGGCGCTTGCCGGCGATGTCGGCGCTGGCGAAGAACAGGTCCATCAGCATCGACTTGCCGCGGCCGACCTCGCCGAAGATATACAGGCCCTGGGTCGGCAGGGTGCCGGCGGCGTCGCCGCTGCGCCCGGCGCCCTTGCCCTTGAGGCCGAAGCGGGCCAGCCAGCCGGTCTCGCCCAGCGACGGCTTGTAGCCTTTCAGCGCGTGGTAGAAACTCTGCAGCTTCTCCGCCGCCAGGCCCTGGGCCACGTCGGGCTTCAGTTGGCCCGACCGCAGCAGGGCGCGGTAGGCGAAAAGGGGTCCGTCCATCATCGCAGCGCAACATATCCCAAGCGGGGGCCCGAACCAAGTCCCGGCCGAGCGCGGTGGCGTGGGAAAATCACGCCGCCTTGGTGATGGTGAAGTCGACGTGGATGGCGTCGTAAGGGAAGACGATCCGCCCATCCTCGCCGCGATCGAGCACGCCGGCATCGAGAAGCGCATGCACGTCCCGATGGACCGCCTTGACGTCGCGGCCGACCCGACGGGCCGCTTCGCGAATGGTCATCCCCCCCTGGCCGGTCATCGCCTTGAGCAGTTCCCACCGCTTGTGGGTCAAGGTCTGCCACAGCAGCTCAATGGAGGCGAACGAGATATGGGCGCCCTGCGCTCGGCCATCGAAGGCGGCCAGAACCCGCCGCTCGACGTCCTCGGGCGCGGCAACCGATAGGGTGACGGTGGTCATCGACGCCTCCAGTGATCCACATCGGACCAAAAATCCGCCAGCAACCGCCTCGGCGTCGTGAAGGCGTATGGCACTCATGTTGGAGGTGATGACAACACCAGCGGCCGTTGTCAATCATGCCAACACGCCGCCCTACACGTTGGACAACCCGTCCCCATGCTGGCCCTGGATCAGGGCCATGAACTCGCGCCGGGTCGAGGCGCTGTCGCGGAAGGCGCCGAGCATGCGGCTGGTGACCATGGTCACGCCGGGCTTGTGCACGCCGCGGGTGGTCATGCACTGGTGGGCGGCCTCGATCACCACCGCCACCCCCTTGGGCTGGAGCACGTCGTTGATGGTGTTGGCGATCTGCGCCGTCAGCTTCTCCTGGATCTGGAGACGGTGGGCATAGATTTCCACCACCCGGGCCAGCTTGGAGATGCCGACCACGCGACGTTCGGGCAGGTAGGCGACGTGGACCTTGCCGATGATCGGCACCATGTGGTGCTCGCAATGGGATTCCAGGCGGATGTCGCGCAGCAGCACCATCTCGTCGTAGCCGTCGGTCTCCTCGAAGGTGCGCGACAGGATCTCGACCGGGTCCTGCTCGTAGCCGGCATAGAATTCCTCGTAGGAGCGGACCACGCGGTCGGGGGTGCCGATCAGGCCCTCGCGGTCGGGATCGTCGCCGGCCCAGCGGATCAGGGTGCGCACGGCGGCCTCGGCCTCGGCGCGGCTGGGGCGGGTCAGCGCCGCGGCGCGCAGTTCGGCGGGCAGGGTGAGGTTCTCGTTCTTCACCGGCAGTCTCCCTCGTTGGCGCGGCACCGGCTTGCCCCGATGGCTTACCGCCTTCGGGATGTGTGGGCGCGCCGGCCCCAATGCAACCCCGCTTGCGCTCAATTGAGGCGGACGGTCTCGTGCGGGCTGTCCAGCGAGAAGGCGGGGATGGCGATGTCGAAGCGCTCGCCGCTGTCGCTCTCCATCTGATAGGCGCCGACCATGATCCCCGACGGCGTCGGCAGCGGCGCACCGCTGGTGTATTCGAAGGACTGGCCGGGACCGAGCACCGGCTGCTCGCCGACCACGCCGGCGCCCTGCACCTCCTGGACGTTGCCGCGGGCGTCGGTGATGGTCCAGTGACGGGCGCGCAGCTTCACCGTCTGCGGCGAGCGGTTCTCGATCCGCACCTGATAGGCCCAGACGAAATGCCCCTCCTCGGGCGACGACTGGTCGTCGAGGAAGGTCGGCTGAACCGATACGGTGATGTCTCGCGTGGTCTTGACATACATGGCGGCATGACCCGAAGGGGGAACGCGATCGAAGCTCCCCCTATCTTATGCCTCCCGACGCGGATGTCCATCAGTCGAAGTCGACCACCGCACGGCGGTTCTGCGGTTGCTGGACACCGTCCTCGGTCGGCACCACCGGGTTGGCCTCGCCGCGGGCGGTGGTGCGGATGTGGTCGGCGGGGATGCCCTGCGCGACCAGCACGTCCTTGACCGCCTCGGCCCGGCGCTCCGAGAGTTGCAGGTTATAGCCGTCGGGGCCGGAGCGATCGGCATAGCCGGTAATGGTGACCTCGCCCGGAGCGGCGCGGGCGGTCGCCTGCTGGGCGGCGGCGGCGACGATGCGCCGGCCCTCGGGAGTCAGCGACGCCGAATCGAAGCCGAAGAACACCTGATAGCCGGCTTCGTCGGCCGGAACCGGCGGCACGGCGGCGACCGGTTGGGCGGCGGCGCGCTCCAGCGCGGTGTAGAACGCCCGGCGGCAGCGCTCGATGTCGGTGCGCTGCCAGCCCTCTTCGAGCTGCTCGACCCAGCAGTCGTAGGCGACCTGGGCGCGGGCGGCGGCCTGGGGCGCCCGCTCGGCGGCCCCGCCCTGCAAGGCCTGGATCAGCCGCTCGCGGCCCTGGATGGCCTCGGCGCGCTGCTCCGTGCCGATGTCGATGTCGGGATTGAGTTGCAGGCCGGTGCCGACACCGCGGTTGCGCGGATCCTCGGGGGCGGGAATCCGCCCGGCCTCGGCCATCCGCGCCTTGGCGGCGAAGGCACCGGAATCGAGGGTGTCGAGCTGCTGGTATTCCGAGCGGGCGAACTGGCGGTATTCGTTGGCCAGCGCCTGGGAGAAGGCGGTGGTGCCGGCGGCGGGCGCGGCGGCGGCCTCCTCGCCGCCCCACCAGGTGGCGGGGTTCCATCCCCCCGCGGTGCAGCCGGCAAGCAAGAGCGGCAGGGTGGCGGCGGCAGCAAGCTGCGTGCGCATCGAAAGCCTCCGTTCATGGCCCCGCCCGGGATGTCGGGAGCCGCCGGCGCGCCGGCCAGGGCCCCTGCCCGCTATCGCGCCGGCGGCTCGCCGGGGGAGAAGGCGGCGCCCTACTCCTTGGCCTCGCCCACCCCCTTGAAGACATCGGCCATCGAGGTGTAGCGGGTGTCGGGCATCCGCTGCAGCACGTCGACCACGTCCTGATCGGCCTGGTTGCGCCGGGCATGCTCGATCAGTTTGGTGCGGTCGGCGGGAAAGGCGATCCCGTGCAGCGACTGCGCGATGACCGCGGTGTTGGTGAAGCCCATGATCCGCCTCCTTGGCGTTGGTTGCCAACCAGGGGAACGCCGGCCGCGCGGGCGGAGTTCCCCGGGGAATCCCCTTGCGCCCCAACCGGCCTTGGGCTACTCCTCTGCCGAGGAGGAAGCGATGTCCGTGGCTGCGACCCTGTTCGATGCCCTCGGCGGCGGGATGAGGATCCCGGCGAATGCTTCCGTTTCGACCACCAAAACCGGCACTACCACCGCTTGACCGCGGGCCGGTTCGTCACAGACGCACGAAAAGGCCCGCGGGACATCCCCGCGGGCCTTTTCGTGCGTCGCAGGGGAACTCCGGGCTCCGAACGAGGGAGAGAGGAATCATGGGTTATAAGGTTGCAGTGATCGGTGCCACCGGCAATGTCGGTCGCGAGATGCTGAAGACCCTGGCGGAGCGGAACTTTCCGGTGGACGACATCGTCGCCCTGGCCAGCGAGCGTTCGGTGGGCAAGGAAATCTCGTTCGGCGACAAGACCGTCCTGAA
>JACRFY010000251.1 GCA_016212565.1 Magnetospirillum sp.
CGATCAGGGCGATGAAGGCGCCGATCATGTAGACCTCGCCATGGGCGAAATTGATCATGCCGATGATGCCGTAGACCATCGTGTAGCCGATGGCGATCAGGCCGTAGATCGCCCCCAGCGTGATGCCGTTGATCAATTGCTGAAGAAAATACTCCATTCGTCCACCCCAAAAGCCCCCACGCCCGACGCGTCGCGGAGCACCAGAACCCTACCCGACCGATCCGTCCTGTCAACCGGCTGTCGTACCGGTATCGAGTCTGCTAGACTGCCCTGTCGAGGAAGAGGGCGAAAGGGCAACCATATGGGTAGGGACGACGTCATCCGCATTCGTGTCGACATGGCCCGAGCGGTGACGGACTTTCTCGATCTGTTGGCCCGCCAGGCTGCCGAGGGCGAGACCCGTGCCCCGGCCAAGCCCGCCAACCGCGCCTTCTATCGCGAGTTGGCGCCCTTCCTGCTGGAGGAATACACCTATATCGCCCCCGAGGTGGGCGGGGTGATCGGCGTCTATGTCGGCCTCGCCGACGGCAGCCTGTACGCCGCCGGCGAGGAGATCCCCGAAGCGGTGGTGGACGCCCTGGTCGCCGACGGCAAGCCGGCGCCGGCCTACATCTACGTGCTGCTGGCCCAGCCGGCGGAGAGCACGGTCATCGATACCTTTCTCTCCCGGCTGGTCGCTCACATCGGCGTGCCGCTGATCGGCGTCTACGCCGGCCATGACGGCGCCATGACGGCGGTCAGTTGCTGCACGGATGCCGCCGAATTGCTGCGGCCCGACATCGCCGTTGCCCTTTCCGAGGTCGAGCGCCACCTGACCCGGGGCGAGATTCTCGCGCTGTACGAATCGCGCAGCCGCCGCCCCGACGGCCGCGCCTATGCCCGGCTGACCTACGACTACGACCGGCACGTGGTGGAGTTCGCCTCGGCGGCCGACCGCGACGACTTCATCCGCTGGTCGGAGCGCCTGTGCGAGTGGGCCTTCGCCCGCGGCTGGGCGGAACTCGGCTTCGCCACCGCCTACCGGCCCGCCGAAGTGGCGGCAGTCCCGCCGGGTGACGTGGCGGCGGTTGCGCTGACGGCGCCGTCGTCCTGGCAGGGCGGGCGGCCGTGGCAGGCCTTCGCCGAGTCCGAGCCGCAGGCGGCGGAGATCGTCCACGCCTATTGGGATCGGGTGATCGAGACGATTGCCGAGGGGGAACGGGCGCGGTGACCCCTACGGCGCGTCCCGCAGCCTGAAATCCAGGGTTACCGTCATCGGCAGCTTGGCCGTCAGCTCCGGCGGCAGGTCGAGCGGTTGGGCCATGCGCAGGGCGAGGTAGAAGCTCTCCAGCAGCTTGCGGCGGGGATCGCTGGGCAGCATTGCCGGCCAGCCTTCGATGGCCGCGGCCGGGTTCCAGCCGTCGTCGCTGCCGAACGGTTCGGCCAGCTTGCCGTCGGCGCGCACCGTCACCTCCAGCGACATCACCGGATCCTGCGCCCAGTTCCGGGCCGGATTGCGCCAGTACCGCAGCACCTGGGCCAGCACCAGATCGCGCACCGTGCGGGTGGCGCCGCTGACCGGGCGAAGGGCGGCCTCGCCGCTTTTCAGCGACAGGCCGTGGACCGGGGCGCGGAACACCGCCGCCGCCTGCCGCTCCGGTCCGCCGCTGCTGGATTTCTCGGCCAGCTTGCCGGGCGTGAGGTGCAGCGGCGCCGGCATCTCCTTGGGCGGCTTCGGCGGCGGCGCCTTGGCCGGTTCGGGCTTGGGGGGCTCGGCCTTCGGCGGCTCGGGTTTGGGCGGTTCGGGTTTCGGCGGCGGGGGCCGGGGATCCGGCATCTGCGCCACCAGATCGGCATTGATCGGCGGCCGCTCCTCGGGCACGGTGGGGATGCGGTGGAGCCCCCAGGCGACCGCCGCCAGCACGTGCAGAAGCAAGGACAGCGACGCCGCCGCCACGCCGCCCGGTCGGCGGGCGGCTCCCACCGGGGCCCCTGTCGAGGCCCCGAGGGAAATTGGAGCGGTGGCGTCCGCCGTCATCGCCGCTTACGCCCGGCCGAACACCCGGCGAAAGATGGTGTCGACGTGCTTGGTGTGATAGCCGAGGTCGAACAGCGCCTCCAGCTCGGCGGCGGGAATCGCCGCGGCGACTTCGCCATCGGCCTTCAGCAGGGCCAGGAAGTTGCCGCGGCCGTGCCAGACTTCCATGGCGTTGCGCTGCACCGCCTTGTAGGAATCCTCGCGGCTGAGTCCGGCCTGGGTCAGGGCCAGCAGCACCCGCTGCGAGAACACCAGCCCGCCCAACTGGTTGAGGTTCTTGTCGCAGGATTCGGGATAGATCACCAGCTTGTCGATCACGCCCACCAGCCGGTTGAGGGCGAAGTCGAGGGTGATGGTGGCGTCGGGGCCGATCATCCGTTCGACCGAGGAATGCGAGATGTCGCGCTCGTGCCACAGGGCGACGTTCTCCAGTGCCGGCACCACCATGCCGCGGACCAGCCGGGCCAGGCCGGTCAGGTTCTCGGTCAGCACCGGGTTGCGCTTGTGCGGCATCGCCGAGCTGCCCTTCTGGCCCGGCGAGAAGAACTCCTCGGCCTCGCGCACTTCGGTGCGCTGGAGGTGGCGGATCTCCACCGCCACCCGCTCGACCGACGAGGCGACCACCGCCAGGGCGGCGAAGAAGGCGGCGTGGCGGTCGCGGGGGATGACCTGGGTCGACACCGGCTCGGGCAGAAGGCCCAGCTTGGCGGCGACGTGTTCCTCGACGCGGGGATCGATGTTGGCGAAGGTGCCGACGGCGCCGGAGATGGCGCAGGTGGCCACTTCCGCGCGGGCGGCCAGCAGGCGGGTGCGGGCGCGCTGGAACTCGGCGTGGAAGCCGGCGAACTTCAGGCCCATGGTCACCGGCTCGGCGTGGATGCCGTGGCTGCGGCCCATGCAGGCGAGGTCCTTGGTCTCGAAGGCGCGCCGCTCCAGCGCCGCCAGCAGGCGGTCGACGTCGCCGAGCAGGATGTCGGCGGCCTGGGTCATCTGCACCGCCAGGCAGGTGTCGAGGACGTCCGACGAGGTCATGCCCTGGTGGATGAAGCGCGCTTCGGCGCCGACATGTTCGGCCAGTTCGGTGAGGAAGGCGATGACGTCGTGCTTGGTCTCGGCCTCGATGGCGTCGATGCGGGCGATGCGCTCGGGGGTGTAGGGCAGGTTGCCCTTGTCCCACACCGCGGCGGCGGAATCCTTGGGGATCACCCCCAACTCGGCCAGGGCATCGCAGGCATGGGCCTCGATCTCGAACCAGATGCGGAACTTGTTGGCGGGCTCCCAGATGGCCACGGCCTGCGGGCGGGAATAGCGGGGAATCATGGCGGCCTCACGCGATCGGATTGCAGGCTGGGGTTATGGCAGAAGTCGTGGGGCTTGGAAAGGCGGGGGAATCGCCGTCCGCCAGGCCGGCCCTCCCGCCTTGCAATGCGGTCGCGACTCCCCGATAATCCGCCCCAGGCTGGCGTATGACAGGGGTTATAGAGCATGGACGTCATCGAAGGGGGCCTTTCCCGCTTCGACCTGTTCGCCGGCCTTCCCGATGAGGCCGTCCGCGAGATCGAACGATGCTGCTCCTGGCATCGGTTCCAGGCCAACGATCAAGTCTTCGACGCCGAAAGCGATACGCTTGAGGTCTATTTCGTCGTCGACGGCGCGGTGCGCATCCTCACCCAATCCGGCGACCGCGAGGTGGCGCTGGCCGACGTGGTCGGCGGCAATTACTTCGGCGAGCTGGCGGCCATCGACGGCATGAAGCGCTCGGCGCGGGTGATCGCCACCCGCGACTCGGTCTTGGCGTCGCTGGACGGCCTGCGCTTCCTCGAATATATGCAGCGGCATCCGCCCATCGCCCTCAAGGTGCTCGAGCGCTTGACCCGCATCATCCGCACCCTGGATCGCCGCGTCACCCAGTTGTCGACGCAAAGCGAATTGCAGCGGGTGTATCTCGAACTGGTGCGGCTCGGCCAGGTCGATGCGTCGCGGCCCGATGGCTGGCACATCCCCGACTTGCCCAATCACAAGGAAATCGCCTCGTGGGCGGGGACCTCGCGCGAAACGGTGGCGCAAGCCATCGGCGAACTGGCCCGCGACGGCGTGGTCAAGCGCAAGGGGATGGGCCTGATCATCAGCGACTGGCCGCGCCTGCAATTGATGGCAAAAGCCTCCGGTTGATCATTTCATAGATTTTTATTGATTCTTTTTATGTCTTTGTTGAAAGACTTTTGGTCAATTGATGGAAAAAGACCTTAATAATAGATGAGAACTGTCAAGTAAAAAATCACACTCGATGTATCGTTTCTCTTGCGGTTCCGTGAATGTGGTGGTATCACTATAGGCCATGGAGACGGGCTGGTCGGGACCACGACAGTCGGAGCTCCGGAGCGCAAGGTTTTAGTGCCCCTCGGGTGGGGACCTGAGAAGACAGAGGAGTGACGACTATGAAGGCATGGATTTTCGAGCTCGTGCGTCAGGTTCGCTACGAGGAGAAGGGCGCCACCGCGATCGAATACGGTCTGATCGCCGCCCTGATCGCCGTGATCGTCATCGGCGCGCTGACCACCATCGGCACCGAGCTGAACACCAAGTTCACCGCCGTCGGCGATGCGCTGAAGTAGCAGCGGCAAGGAAAGGTCCGGGGCGCGGCGACGCGCCCGGCCGGGCAAAGAGGCGCTCTCGCCGTGACGACGGGGGCGCCTTTTCCATGCCGGGGAGGGGTGGATGAATTGGGGTGCGACCGGAGCGGCATTGGCGTTTTGCGGCGTTCTGGCCGATGCGGCGCGGTGCGATCTGGCGGCGTTCCGCATTCCCAACCGCGATCCCCTGCTGCTGGTGCTGGCGGTGGTGCCGTACTGGCTGGATGGCGGCAGCGTGGTCGGTGGCGTGTGGGCGCATGTCGGCGCGGCGTTGCTCGTGCTGGTGGCCGGGGCGCTGCTGATGAGCCTCAACGTGTGGGGCGGCGGCGACGCCAAGCTGCTGGCGGCGGTGACGCTGTGGACCGGCTTCGCCGGTCTGCCCCGCCTGCTGTTGGTGATGGCCGTGGCGGGAGGGGCGATTGCCGCCGCCCTGCTGGTCCTGCGCCGCCTGTTGCCGGCCGATCGCGGTGGCTGGCCGCGTCGGGTGGTGGCCGAGGGGTACGTCCCCTATGGGGTGGCGATCGCCCTTGCCGGGCTCGACTGGGCGGTGCCGATCCTCGCCCCGCGCTGAAGGGGTAGGGCGACCTCGACCATTGCGCAATAACGTGATTTGGCCGATTGTTCCATTGGGGATAAGCCAAAGAGAGTAGGGTATCCATCGCATGCGTCCGATTGCCGTCCTCATGGTGGTGGTCGCGGCCCTGGCCGCGGGGATGGCCGCGTTCCTGGCCAAGCGCTGGGTCGACGCCGAATCGAATCGTCAGGCCCAGATGGGGGCGCCGATGGTCGAAGTGCTGGTGGCGGCGCGCGAGATTCCCGTCGGCTCGGTGTTGCAGGCCGCCGACCTGCGCTACGACCGCTGGCCGACGGCGGCGGTGACGCCGCGTCTGGTGGTGCGCCACGGCAACGACGACCCCAAGCTCAAGCATATCGGTCTAGTGGCCCGCCGCGCCCTGGGCGAGGGCGAGCCGTTTTCCGCCACGGCGGCATTCAGGCAGGACGGAAGCGGGGTGATGGCCGGCATGCTCGGACCGGGGATGCGGGCGGTCAGCATTTCGATCACCAATGCCAGCGGCGTATCCGGCTTCATCACCCCCGGCGACCGCGTCGACGTGGTGCTGGCGGCCGATTTCAGCAAGACCGACAGCGCCGATGTGGCCAAGGGCTCGGCGCCGATGGCCCGCTTCGCCGCCGAGACGGTGCTGGAAGACGTCCGCGTCCTGGCCATCGACCAGCAGATCGTCGCCAAGAACAAGGACAGCGCCGCCATGACCGGCAAGACCGCCACCGTCGAGGTGACGGCCAAGCAGGCCGAGGTCCTGGTCACCGCCGGCATGATGGGGCAGTTGTCCCTGGTTCTGCGCTCGGTGGTCCGGGTGCCCGACGGCCAGGCCGAACCGGCCCCGCTCGGTCGGGAGGAATTCACCACCGATGTGGAAGCCAGCCGCGCGCTGCAAAGCGTCCGCGGCGAAGCGCGCAAGCCGCCGCCGCGGGCGGAGAGCGGCCCCAGCATCCGGGTCAATCGCGCCGGCTCCGTTTCGTCGAAGGGCATGTGAGCATGAGGTCGTTTCTCCTCAATCTGGTCGCCGTCGTCTTTCTGGTCGCAGCGATGCCGTTGCCGGCCGCGGCCCAGGGCGAGCCGTCCGAGCCGCCGCTTCCCTTGGCCTCGCCGCGGGCCAAGGTGGTGCCGGTGCCGGGGGCGTTTCCGCCGGCGGGACAATCGGTGGCCCGGTCGCCGGCCCGGCGGGACAGCCGTGCGGCCGCTCCGGTTGCGGTGCGATCGGCGCCGCCGCTGCGCGGGCCGACTTCGATTTCGGTCCGGGGCGCGCTGGCCGATCAGGCGGTGGGCGAACCGATCCGCATCGCCGTCAACAAGTCCGCCGAGATACCGTTGCCGGCGGCGGTGGCCGATATCATCGTCGGCAATGCCACGGTGGCCGACGTCATCGTCCGCTCGCCGTCGCTGGTGCAGGTGGTCGGCCACAGCGCCGGCCAGACCAACATCTTCTTCGTCGACCATCAGGGGCAGACCATCCGCCGCCTGGAAGTCGACGTCGCCCTCGATGGCGAGGCGCTGCGGGACATGCTCCGCCAGGTGCTGCCCGACGAGCCGGGAATCCAGGTGGCGGCGGTGGGCGAGAGCGTGGTGCTGTCGGGCTCGGTGCGCACCGACGGGGCATCGAAGGCGGCCCACGCCTTGGCCCGGCGTCAGGTGAAGGAGGACGGCAACGTCGTCAACATGCTTCGCGTCACCAACCAGCAGCAGGTGCTGCTTCAGGTCAAGGTGGCCGAGATGCAGAAGTCGGTGCTGAAGGAACTGGGCGTCAGCACCTCGCTGACCCAGGCGCGCTCGCCCAACTTCTGGGGGGGGCCGACGTTGCAGTCGATGACCACCACCGGGACGGTCGGCTTGACCCAGGCATCGGGGCAATTCGGCAGTTTCCTGGTCACCGGCATCGATTCGCTGATGTCCACCTTCGTCGTCCTCGAACGCCAAGGCCTGATCCGCACGCTGGTCGAGCCAAACCTGACCGCGGTGTCGGGCGAGACCGCCACCATGCTGGCCGGCGGCGAGTATCCGATTCCGGTCAGCGAATCCACGACCGGCGGCATCACCATCGAATTCAAGCCCTTCGGAGTCGGGCTGGGGTTCACGCCCATTGTCCTCGACGCCGGGCGCATCTCGCTGAAGCTCAACACCGAAGTCAGCGCCATCGACGATTCCCTGGTCGTCACCCTGTCCAGCACCTCGGTCAAGGGGCTCAAGGTGCGCCGTGCCGCCTCGACGGTGGAGATGTCGTCGGGCGGGTCGATCATGATTGCCGGGCTGTTGCAGAACGACATCACCTCATCGCTCAACGGCATGCCGGGGCTGATGGATGTGCCGGTGCTGGGGGCGCTTTTCAAGTCGAGTTCGTTCCAGCGCAAGGAAAGCGAGCTGGTGGTGATCGTGTCGGCCTATGTGGTCCGGCCGCTGGACAAGCCGGAATTGGCGATGCCCACGGACGGGCTTGCACCATCGTCCGATATCAACCGGATCTTCTTCAACAGACTGCAAGAAACCTATACCCGTTCCCGCGATCTGCCCCCGGTCCCTGTCCAGTTGCAAGGCCCGGTCGGCTATATCGTTCAATAGGAGGCGTACCATGCCGTTTCCCAGCCTCCGCAGTTGCGCAGTCCTTGCGAGTTGTGTCCTGGTTCTGGCCGCCTGCGAGCCGACCGATCTGGCCGAGTTCGACTACCGCCAGCGCTATCCGCTGACCGTCGAGCAACGCGCGGCGAGCGCATCGGTGGCGCAGCCGGGTGACGGCCAGGGCCTGTCGCCCACCGACCGCGCCGTCCTGGCCGATTTGGCCGCCGAACATTTGCGGCGCGGCGCCGGGCCGGTTGCGGTGACGGTGACGCCGTCCGAAGCCGGCGGCGGCGAGGCCGGCGCCCGCGCCTTCGGTGCCCTGGTGGCGACCACCCTGGCCGAATCCGGCATCGATCCCGCCCGTGTCGTCGTCGCCCTCGCTCACGCGGCGGCGGCGGGCAATCCGGGCACGGCAGCGGTGACGGTTCCGGTGTGGATGGCCAAGGTCCCGACCTGCGGGGTGTGGGTCGAGGGGATCAATCCCGACTGGCGCAACCAGGATTCGGCCAATTTCGGCTGTTCGATCCAGCGCAATACCGGCCTGATGGTCGACAATCCGGCCGATCTGCTGCGGGCGCGGCAGGCGACGGGCCGCGACGGTGCGCGGGGTTACGAGGTGATGACCAAGTATTCGAAGGGCGAGGCGACCAGCGCCGCAAAGGAAGTCGGGGCCGACGCCAGCACCACCAGCACAAGCGGCAGCAAGTAGCGACCGACGGGGAGGCAGGAGTGATCTATCGTATCAGCGTCGACTGCTTTGCCCTGTCGCCGGAACTGGCGGAGGTGTTCAAGGCCGTTCGCGACGACCGCTCGATGGGGCGCTCGCGCGTCAGCGTCATTGCCGGCGGGCTGCCGGCCGCGGTGGCCCATTACGACGGGCAGCCGACGCCGCAGGTGGTGATCGTCGAGGAAGAGGACGACGACGACACCATGCTGGCCCGCCTCGAGGCCCTGGCCGAGGTGTGCGAGCCGGGGACCAAGGTGGTGGTGATCGGCACCCTCAACGACATCGGCCTCTACCGCACCCTGGTCGGGCGCGGCATCTCCGAGTATCTGGTGCGGCCGGTGACGGCGCGGCAGTTGCTGGATACCGTCGCCGGCCTGTTCAGCGATCCCGGCGCCGCCCCGCGCGGCAAGGTGGTGGCGGTGTGGGGGGCGAGGGGCGGGGTCGGCGCCTCGACCATCGCCCAGAATCTGGCATGGTGCCTGGCCGACGGACTGGCCGAGGACGTGGTCTATATCGATCTCGATTTGGCCTTCGGCACCTCGGTGCTGGCCTTCAACCTCGACACCAAGCAGACGGTGGCCGATGCCCTGGCCAATCCCGACCGTCTCGACCAGGTGCTGATGGATCGCTTCCTCGTCGAGTACGGCGACCACCTCCAGGTGCTGCCCTCGCCCGGCGACCCGCGGGCGGCCGCGCGCATCGAGGTCGAGGCGGTGGATCGGTTGCTCGATCTCGCCTCGCGGATGGGGGCGATGGTGGTGGTCGACGTCCCCCATCTGTGGGCCGATTGGGTCGAGCACCTGCTGACCAACGCCGACGAACTGGTGGTGGTGGCCACCCCCGACCTGTTCTGTCTGCGCGATACCAAGACGAGGGTCGACCTGATGACCCAGCGGCGCGGCGTGTCGGTGCCGATCCGGGTGGTGGTCAATCGCCGGGAAGCG
>JACRFY010000252.1 GCA_016212565.1 Magnetospirillum sp.
CGGTCATAACGGCGGGACCGGTGGCGGTCACACCGGCGGCGGTCATAACGGCGGGACCGGTGGCGGTCACACCGGCGGCGGTCATAACGGCGGGACCGGTGGCGGTCACACCGGCGGCGGTCATAACGGCGGGACCGGTGGTGGTCACACCGGCGGCGGTCATAACGGCGGCACCGGCGGGGGCGGCTGCAACAGCGGGACCGGCGGCGGCAACGGCCGCGACACCGTGTTCGGCGGTTCGGGCAACGACACCATCGATGGCGGCCGCGGCAACGACGTTCTTTATGGCGACGGATCCAGCGAGGTTTCCGACGGCTTCATGTACGCGGCACTGTCGATCACCGGCGGGGCCTCCGACGGGTCGCCGGTGATCTACAGCATCTCCGGTCTGCCGGAGGGCGTGGATCTGATGCAGG
Organism: Magnetospirillum sp.; assembly: GCA_016212565.1. GTDB lineage: Bacteria > Pseudomonadota > Alphaproteobacteria > Rhodospirillales > Magnetospirillaceae > JACRFY01. The sequence goes on from JACRFY010000252.1 coordinate 417, forward strand.
ACGGCCAAGTGCTGGTGCCGAGCGGAGACGCCTATTCGTTGGACAGCACCGCGGGCCTGAGCCTGCGCATTCCCGACGACGGTTCGGTGGACACCGTCTCCTTCGACGTCCAGGCCACCGCGGCCGACGGCATCACCGTGGCCAGCGACACCGTGACCTTCGATCCCGATCCCTATGTCGGCATCGGCTCGACGGACGGCGCCGACAGCATCATCGGCGGCGACGGCAACGACTCCCTCTATGGCGGCGGCGGCGCCGACGTCCTGAGCGGCGACGACGGCAACGACAAGATGTTCGGCGGCTCCGGCGTCGATACCCTGACCGGCGGCGACGGCAACGATACCCTCGACGGCGGCACCGGCAACGACACCCTGACCGGCGGCGACGGCAACGACCGCCTCGACGGCGGCGCCGGCAACGACACCCTGTTCGGTGGCGATGGCAACGATCACCTCAGCGGTGGTGCCGGCGACGACGTCCTGTCCGGCGGTGACGGTCGCAACGAGTTGCTGGGCGGCGACGGGTCGGACACCTTCCTGTTCGACTTCGGCGACGGCCACGACACCATCGACGGCGGCAGCGGCGGCAACTGGACCGACGTGCTCGATCTCTCCGACGCGATGGGCATGACCTTCACCATCACCACCGACAACAACGGCACCCAGGAGGGGTGGACCTTCACCGTCGACGGCACCAACCACGGCGAGATCAACCTCGGCCAGGACTTCGACGGCGAAATCCACGTCTCCACCAGCCATGGCGACGAGGCGATCTCCTTCGACAACATCGAGCAGGTCAAGTGGTAGCTGATAGCGGTTCCGAAGGCGGCCCGTCCCGCGAATCGCGGGGCGGGTCGTCGTCCGTGCCGGAGCGGATCGGGCGATATCCGCTTCAGGCCCTGGTCGTCACCAGCAATTTTTCCCACCTCTTTCGCGCCGTCGATCCCGAGCTGAACCGGGCCTTGGCCATCAAGCTGTTCCGTGTCGCGCCCTCGCGCCTGGAGCGGCTGCCCTATGATCGGGCCGAGTGGCAGCGGCGGTTCATCGTCGAGGCCCGCGTGCTGGCGGCGATCGACTCTCCGCATGTCATTCGCGTCGACGATTTCGGCTGGCACGAGGGGGCCCCCTATCTGGTCATGCCCTATTGCGTCGCCAACCTGCGCCGCGAGATCGGCCGCGACGCCAACGACCCGCAACAGGCCGCCGCCTTGCCCGAGGCGGAGCGCCCGCGGGCCGTGGCACCGCCCCGCGCGATGGAGATCGTCCGCGAGACCTGCCTGGGACTGGCCGCCCTGCATGCCCAGGGCTTCGTCCATCGCGACGTCAAGCCGACCAACCTGCTGCTGACCACCCGCGCGCACGGCACGGTCAAGCTGTGCGATCTCGGTCTTGCCAAGCTGCCGCAGCGGGACGGGTCGCGCTCGGTCTCCCAAGCCGGGGTGTGGATCGGCACGCCCGACTATCTGGCCCCCGAGCAGCGCGAGAATGCCGCCGCCGCCACCGACCGCGCCGACGTCTACGCCGCCGGGGTCCTGGCCTACCGTCTCCTGACCGGCCGCTTGCCGGTGGGCGCCTTTCCGCCGCCGGGCGTGCTGGTCGCCGACGTGCCCCCGGAGCTCGACCGTCTGGTGATGGCCATGCTGGCGCCGACCCCGCGCGACCGTCCGCCGGCCTTGTCGATCGCCGTGCAACTGGGGGTCCTTGCCCGGTCCCAGGACAAAAGTGGATGAGGACCTCCTTAACGAAATGATGGTACAGTCGCCACCGGGGAAGGCGCCCGTCGGGCGCGGAACAACTGAGGGCGGGGCGTGATGGAGCGCATCGGCAAATACGTCATCCACAAGGCCGCGGTGACGACCGGCTATTCGCGGATCTTCTTTTGCCAGGATCCCGACCTGCAGATTCCGGTGGCGGTGAAGATCTTCCATCCCGGCCGTGCCGAAGGTCCCTTGAGCCCGGCGCAACTTCTCGCCCGCTTTCTCGCCGAGGCGCGCCTGCTGGCCGCCTTCGATCATCCCTACATCGTGGCCGTCAAGACGCTGGAACACCTCGACGACGGCCGGCCGTATTTCGTCATGCCCTATCAGGGCGCCCATCTGGCCTACGAGATGGGCAAGGATCTGAGCGGCGACGCCGCCCTGGGGGCCGACGAGCGCGACCGCCCGCGCCGCCTGCCGCTGGGCCGCGCCGTCGGCCTGCTCAAGCAGTTGTCGTCGGCATTGGCGGCGCTGCATCGCCGCGGCTGGGTGCATCGCTGCGTCAAGCCCTCCAACCTGCTGCTCAGTGCGCGCGAAGGCGGGGCGCTGAAGCTGGCCGATTTCAGCATGGTCAAGCTGCCCGACCGCAACCTGCCGATGCCCGACCATTGGATCGGCGCCCCCGAATACTGCGCCCCCGAGCAGCGCGAGAACGCCACCGCCGTCGGACCGCAGGCGGACGTCTTCTCGCTCGGCGTCCTGGCGGCGCGGATGCTGACCGGCGTGGTTCCCGACGCCAGCCTCGGCGCCGTGCAATTGTCCGACGACCTGCCGGCACCGCTGGTCGAGCTGGTGGCGGCGGCGACGGCGCCCGATCCCACCCTCCGCCCCGCCCATGCCGGCGTGGTGTTGCAGCGACTGGATTCGATTTCGCTGCAACGGGTCGGCAAGCCGGTCGTCGAGATCAGTCCACCGCGCCGCGTCCAGGCCCCGGCGGGGTAAATCATACCAACGGCCGATGAGGTCGACTCATCGGCCGTTGGTTAAGCCCAATGCGGTTCAGTTAAGAGGTAAATGCATTCGTCCCAATGGCTTGGCCCGCTGTTTCAGGGGGCCTGCGACATGTTCACCACCAAGACACCAAGGCCGCCTTCTCCGCCACCGCCAGCGGCACCCACGGGATGCAACGGGGTAAGCAATCCACGCCGATCCCCAATGTCCGCCGTTACCGGGAATGGAGGCTTCAGCGGCGTGCGGCTTCGTCGCTGGCGGTGGCGGCTCTCGGTTTCACCGCCAAGGCGCCAAGAAAAACTCAAGACCGCCAAGGCGATATGATGTCCCTCCGTCCGCAGGGCGGTCTTGGCGTGTCGCCGAAGGCGACTTTGGCGTCTTGGCGGTGAGATGGTCGCTCGCCGCCCGGGACAACGGCATAAGGCACCGGGAATGGCACCGCATGGACGGCCGCGACAGGCACGGCCATGACGATACCCATTTGATACATAACGGTTATCTGCTTAACTGAACCGTATTGTGGTTAAGCTGGCGCGGCGCTTGAGCGAGACCCTCGCGGCATGAAGGGAACAGTCATGCCGCCGGTATCATCGCGGCCGCAGGCCGGCGTAGTCGTCCTTGCGCAAGGCGTCGAGCAGCGCCTCGGCCTCTCCGCCCGGCGTGCCGAGGGCGCGCAGCACCGTTCCCCCCAGTTGCAGGCTGGCCTCGACCGTCTCCGGCACCGCGGCGGCGGCGCCGGCCTGACGCAGCAGCCCGCCATGGATGTGGTCGCGGGCCCGGGCATAGATCGGCAGGTCGGGGTAGTAGCTGCGGATGGTGCGCATCGCCCGCTCGATGGCCCCCGGGCGGTCGAGGGTCAGCACCACCGCCCGGGCGCGGGCGGCTCCGGCGGCTTCCAGGACCGCGCGGCGGCTGGCGTCGGCATAGAACACCGACAATCCCAGCGCTCGCCCCGAGGTCACCCGCTCCAAGGCCAGGTCGAGGGCGACGAAGGCGATGCCCCGCTCGGACAGCAGGCGGCCCACGGTCTGCCCGACACGGCCGTAGCCGGCGACGATGACGTGGCCGGACAGTCCGGCCAAGGCATCCAGCCCCTCGCCCTCGCTGCCGTGGCGGCGCAGCATCGCCGCCAGATGGGCGGCAAGCGCCGCCAGCAGCGGCGTGAGGGCCATCGACAGCGTCACCGTCAGGTTGAGCACCCGCACGGTTCCCGGCGCAAACACCCCGGCGGCCCCGGCGGAAGCGAAGACGACGAAGGCCAGTTCGCCGCCCTGGGCCAGCAGCAGCCCCACCTGCACCGCCGAGTCGCGGCCGAGACGGAAGGCGGCCGCCAGCGCCGCCAGCAGCACCGCCTTGACCACCACCACCACCGCCAGCAAGCTCAACAGCCGCGGCAGGTCGCCGGCCATCATGTCGAGGTCGAGCGACATCCCCACCGTCATGAAGAACAGCCCGAGCAGGAAGCCGCGGAACGGCTGGAGATCGGCTTCGACCTGATGGCGGAACTCGGTCTCGGCCAGCACCAGCCCGGCCATGAAGGCGCCCAGGGTCATCGACAGCCCGGCGGCCTGGGTGACCCAGGCGGTGGCGAGAACCACCAGGATGGCGGCACCGGCGAACAATTCGGGGGTGTGAACCCGGGCGATCAGGCGCAGGAACGGCCGCACCAGGAAGCGTCCGGCGATCAGCACGCCGCCGCCGACCAGCAACGCCCGCGCCAGGGCCCGACCGCCTTCGGCCAGCGGCGAGGCGACCCCGTCGGTCAGGACGGTGACCAGCACCAGCAGCGGCACCACGGCGATGTCCTGCATCAGCAGCACCGCCAAGGCGATGCGGCCGGAGCGCGAGGCCATCTCGCCGCGCTCGGTCAGGCATTGCAGCACTACCGCCGTCGACGACAGCGCCAGACCGCCGCCGGCAACCGTCGCCTCGGCCGGGCTCAACCCGGCGAGCGCCAGGATTACCGCCAGGGCCGCCGCCGTCGCCACCACCTGCAGGCCGCCCAGCCCGAACACCAGATGGCGCATCACCCACAACCGCGACGGCTTCAACTCCAGGCCGACGGCGAACAGCAGGAACACCACCCCGAACTCGGCCAGCTGGCGGATATGCTCGACCCCGGCCACCAGCCCGAGGAGCTGCGGCCCGACCAGCAACCCGGCGGCGAGGTAGCCCATCACCGCTCCGGCCTTCAGGGCGTGGAACAGCGGCACCGCCACCACGGCGGCCGCCAGCAGCACCACCACCTCGGTGAGCAAAGAGGGATCGGTCATGACCGGCAATATGGGACGGTCGGGCGGGAATTGCCCGGGGGCCCTTCTCTTTGCCCTCGCCATCCCTTAAGGTGCCGCCGCGTTCGCAGCCCAGGAATTCTCCCGCCATGAAGATCAACGGCACCCCGACCCGCACCATTTGGCTGGCCCAGGACGGCTGGTCGGTGGAGATCATCGACCAGACCCGCCTGCCGCACGACTTCGTGGTGGCGAGTCTGACCGGTCTCGACGACGCGGCGCGGGCGATCAAGGACATGCTGGTCCGCGGCGCGCCGCTGATCGGGGCCACCGCCGCCTACGGCATGGCGCTGGCGGCGCGGCAGGATGCTTCGGACCAGGGGCTGGAGCGCGCCTACCGGGTGCTGCATGCCACCCGGCCGACGGCCATCAACCTCAAATGGGCGCTCGACGAGATGAGCGCGGCGCTGACGCCGCTGCCGGTCGAGGCGCGCGCCGCCGCCGCCTATGCCCGCGCCGCGGCCATCTGCGACGAGGACGTGGCCATCAACGCGGCGATCGGCGACCACGGCGCCGCCCTTCTTGCCGCCCTGTGGCAACGGCGGCAGGCGGCGGGCGCCAGCCGGCTCAACGTGCTGACCCATTGCAATGCCGGCTGGCTGGCGACGGTCGATTGGGGCACCGCCATCGCCCCCATCTACAAGGCGTTCGATGCCGGCATCCCGGTGCATGTGTGGGTCGACGAGACCCGGCCGCGCAACCAGGGCGCCAGCCTGACCGCCCGCGAGCTCAACTGGCACGGCGTGCCGCACACGGTGATCGCCGACAACACCGGCGGCCACCTGATGCAGCACGGGCTGGTCGACCTGTGCATCGTCGGCACCGACCGGGTGACCCGCAACGGCGACGTGTGCAACAAGATCGGCACCTATCTCAAGGCGCTGGCGGCCCGGGACAACGGCGTGCCGTTCTACGTCGCCCTGCCCAGCCCGACCATCGACTGGACGGTTGCCGACGGGGTCCGGGAGATCCCCATCGAAGAGCGCTCGTCGCGCGAGCAGAGCCACATCTGGGGCAAGGATGCCGCCGGCCGGGTGGTCGAGGTGCAGTTGGTCCCCGACGGCTCGGCGGCGATCAATTACGGCTTCGACGTCACCCCGGCCCGGCTGGTCACCGGCCTGATCACCGAGCGCGGGGTGAGCCCGGCCAGCCCCGAAGGGCTGGCGGGGTTGTTCGGGAAGGGGTGATTAAGGACGCTGTGACGCAACGTGGCTGCCGGATTTGAGCCGGACCACCGCTGCTGGTGGCGCGCAACGCCAATCCGATGACCCCCTGCGGCCGGGACGTGCTGGAGCGCCTCGCCGCCAGCGGGCCGGGCGCTGCCGCCGCTCTGGCAGGCTTGGATAAACGGATCCGTGGTGCGGTGCGCCACCGTCCACGGCTCGCGCGGATCACCGATTCTGGAAAAGTGGTCGAACTGCGTTCGCAGGCGTGATTTTCGCCGCGGGCCAGGGTGGTCGGAGGAATCAGGCCTCTCCGAATCGGGGTGATGCGGCAAATCGTCGCCAGGGCAAGCCGCAAACCGCGTTAGCCTGGGTTCGGAGCGCTGCCGACGTTTGGGCGTTGCTTGACCGCAGGCATTGTCGCACGTTAAACACACTCGCTTTGTCCACATGGACCGGAGCGTCGAAAATTGTCACGGGGGACTGTTGTGACGGACAAGCGCATCGTCGGGATTGGTCTCGTCGGCTATGGCTATTGGGGACCCAACCTCGCTCGTAACTTTTCGCGTCGCCGTGATTGTCGCCTTGTCCAGATATGCGACCGTTCGACCACACGGGCAGAGTTGGCCCGCCAACATTATCCGAACACCTCGGTGACCACCGAATACGAGGACCTGCTGAACGATCCGGCGGTGGACGCCATCATCGTCGCCACGCCGGTCGATGCCCATTTCCACCTCGCCAGCCAGGCATTGGACGCGGGCAAGGACGTTTTGGTCGAGAAGCCTCTGACGTCCACCATCGCCGAGGCCGAGGCCCTGGTTGCCCTTGCCCGTCGGCGCGGGCGCATCTTGGCCGTCGACCATACGTTTCTGTTCACCGGCGCGGTCCTGCGGATGAGGGAACTGGTTGCCGCCGGCGAACTTGGCGACATCATCTACATGGATTCGGTGAGGGTGAACCTGGGTCTGTTCCAGCACGACGTCAACGTCATTTGGGACCTGGCGCCGCACGACCTGTCGATTTTCCAGTACGTCTGCGGTACGCGGCCGGTCGCGGTTCGGGCGATGGGCCATCGCACCCACTCCGATCTGCACGAGAGCGTGGCTTACGTTCACCTGGAATACGGTGGTGCGGCGGTGGCCCATTGTCATGTCAATTGGGTGTCTCCCGTCAAACTGCGACTTTCCATGATCGCCGGCACGCGCAAAATGATCGTGTTCGACGACATGGAGCATAGCGAAAAAATCAAGGTCTACGACAAGGGCATATCGGTGCGCGATATCGACCGTGATACCTACAATCAGGTTCGTGTCGACTATCGCACCGGGGACATGTGGGCTCCGAAACTGGGTATGCGTGAAGCTCTCGATCTCGAAGCCGAGGAATTCATCGCTAGCGTCCGCGACCGGCACCAACCCCGCGTCGATGGCGAGTTCGGTCTCGATATCGTCCGCCAGCTCGCGGCCTGCCAGCGTTCGATCGAGCTTGGTGGCGAGCGCGTGGAGATCGCCTGATGGGCGACGATTCGACCGTTCGTCTGCGCGACGTGACGCTAGGGAACAACGTCCGTTTCTTCGGCTTCGTCAACGCCTATGGCTGTTCCATTGGCGACGACACGCGAATCGGCACCTTCGTCGAGATTCAGCAAGGGGTTCGCATCGGCCGGCGGGTGAAGGTGCAAAGCCACAGTTTCATCTGCACCGGGGTCGATATTGCCGATGAAGCGTTTATCGGCCACGGGGTGATGTTCACCAACGATCGATATCCGCGCTCGACCACCGAGGGTGGGGCCGTGCAGGGCGCAGCGGATTGGGTATGCGAGCCGACGGTGGTGGGGCGGCGAGCCTCGATCGGCACCAATGCCACCATCCTGTGCGGGATCACCATCGGTGAGGACGCCATTGTCGGCGCCGGGGCAGTGGTCACCCGGGACGTACCGCCCCGGGCCGTGGTCGCCGGAAATCCGGCGCGCGTCGTCCGCCGCCTTCCCGAACCATCGACGAGTGGGGGCGAATCTCCTTGAGGGACGGCGAGCGCTCGTGTTAGACCGCGCCCATTGAGGAAAGACCCGGTTGGTTGCAAAGGTGCCGTGATGTCCATGAACGTTCGGATTGGCATGGGCCAACTGCTCGTCGAGGGCGGGGAACCGGCGCGTAATCTGGCCCGGGCGGAGGAGCTTGTCCGCGCTGCCGCCGCCAAGGGGTGCCGGATCGTTCTCTTGCCGGAAAGTCTGGATCTTGGCTGGACCCACCCCAGCGTCTGGTCGGAATCGGAGGCGATACCGGGGCCGCGTTCCGAGCGCCTGTCCGCCTTGGCCCGGGAACTGGGGATTTTCATCTGCGCCGGACTGACCGAGCTTGATGGCGAGCGCCGGTACAATGCCGCGGTGTTGATCGATGACCAGGGCACCATTGTGCTCAAGCACCGCAAGATCAACATCCTCAAGGTCTGCTATCCGTTTTACGCGCCGGGGCGGAAGTTGGAGGTCGTGGAGACGCCGTTCGGCCTCATCGGCGTCAACATCTGCTCCGACAACTATCTCGATGCGCTTGAAATTGGTCACGCCCTGGCGCGCATGGGCGCACAAATTATCCTGTCCCCCTCGTCGTGGACGGTAAAGTATTCGGTGACCGAAAAGGACGAACCTTACGGCGAGAAGTGGTTCAAGCCATACCACATCCTGGCCTCGGCCCATGACCTGGTCGTGGTCAGCGCCACCAGCGTCGGCTACATCGTCGGCGGTCCCTACGAGGGCATGAAAAGCATCGGTTGCTCCCTGGCCGTGGGCAAAGACGGCGTATTGGCCCAGGGCAAGATGAACGAATTTGCCAGCGATTTGGTGGTGGTGGATATCGCCGTTCCGCCCGCCCAGGAGCCCGGTACGGCTATCGGCGAAAAACTGCGCGCGAAAGGGTTCTATGACCATCTCCGTTGATCCGGCATCGGCGACCGCCGCGACCCAGGTCCAGACCTGCACCCGCTGCATCATCGATTCCACTGTGCCCCGGGCGATGTTCGATGCCGACGGCGTGTGTTCGTATTGCCACGAGCACGATCTGCTCGACCGCGAATATCCCCTCACCCCGGAGGGCCAGCGGCGCTTCGAGGCCATCGTCGAGCGCATCAAGCGTGGCGGACACGGCAAGCCGTTCGATTGCGTGATGGGCGTCAGCGGCGGACGCGACAGCACCTATCTGCTGTGGTTGGCCAAACAGCTCGGCCTGCGGCCGCTGGCCGTGCATTTCAACGATGGCTTCGGCAATCCGGTGGCCGGACAGAATATGCGCAATGCCACCGAGGCACTGGGAGTCGAACTGCGCACCATCACCTCGGATTGGCGCGAATCCAAGGACCTGCGCATTGCCTGCCTGAAGGCATCGGTGCCCGACCTCAACGTCGGATGCGACATGGGCGTCGGCGCGGCACTGCTGGGCGTCGCCGCGGCCGAGCATCTGAAATATGTTTTGATCGGCCAATCCTTCCGCACCGAAGGCATTGCGCCGCTGGAGTGGAACTACCTCGACGGCCTTTACCTCAAGGCAATTCACAACCAGTTCGGCACCATCCCGCTGCGGCCGTGGACGGCCAACGACCCCGGTTATCACCTCGATGTGCGCGAGGTCATGTACTACACGATGCTTCGCGGCATTCGCACCGTAAATCCGCTGTACCACGTTCCTTATGTGCGTCAAGACGTCGATACGTTGATTACGCGTGAACTGGGTTGGACCAATACCGGCGCTCATTACTTCGACGACCTTTATCAGGCGCTGATGTTCTACGTACACCGGGTCAAGTTCGGCATCGACCGTCGCCGTTACAACTACGCGGCTTTGATTCGCTCCGGTCAGATGGCTCGGGAGACGGCGCTGGAGCGCTTGCGCGAGCCCTATGCGATCGAGGACCCGGACGTCATCCGCCTGTGTATCAAGCGCCTCGGCCTGACTCAGGAGGAGTTCGACGCCTGCATGGCGCTGCCGCCGAAGACGTTCATGGATTATCCCAACAACTTCCGCCGCATTCGCCGCGCCGCCCCGCTTGTCGCCCTGCTGTCGCGGCTGGGGTTGATCCCGCGTTCGACGTACCACAAATACTGCGGGCCGATGGCTGCTCTGAGCGGCTGACGCCGGGCTGGACGGTGCCGTCGTCAGCCGCCGCCGATGACGGTCGTCTCCGACGGCGCTGTCCGCTCGCGCAGGGCGGGATCGACGGTGGCGTTCTCGATCAGAAACGACGGGCGCCGGCGCACTTCTTCCAGAGCTCGCCACAGGTATTCGCCCAGGACGGCGAGCATCATCATTTGGATGCCGCCGATAAACAGTATCACCACCATCAACTCCGACCATCCCTGGACCGGATGCCCGAAGATGGCGTTGACGACGATGACCCCCGAATAGGCGATTCCAACCAGCGCGGTCACCAGGCCGACCAGGGCTATGGCGCGAATGGGCATATAGCTAAACGCAATTAGGGAATCGATCATCGCCTTGACCCGCCGGCCGAAGCTCCATTTCGAGCTTCCTGACAGTCGCGGCGGGCGGGGGCAGGTCAGAATGGTTTGACGGAACCCCATCCATGAGATTAAGGCCAGCAGACTCATGTTGCGTTCGCCGCACTGGCTGAGGGCATTCAGCACTTGACGGTCGACCAAAAAATAGTCGGAGCCGGTCTTCGGCATGTCCTTTAGGCCGGCCATGTTGCGCATGATGAAATAGTAGGCGCGAGCGGTGATGCGGATGGCCCACGGCTCGCTTTCGCGCTCGTCCCGCGCCGCCCATACGACATGCGCGCCTTCGCGCCAGGCGGCGATCAGGTTGGGGAGGAATTCGGGGGGATTTTGTCCATCGGCCACCAGGCACACCGCCGCGTCGCCCTGCGCATGCGACAGCCCGCAGAAGATAGCGAGATGCGAGCCGGAGTTACGCGACAGGCGGAAGCCGCGCACCCGCGGGTCCTCGGCCGCCAGGCCGCAAATCACGGCGAAGGTAAGGTCGGAGGAGTGATCGTCGACGACCACCCATTCCCACCGCTCACCGGCCCGATCCATGACGGCGCGAAGGCTTTCGTACAGCAAGGGAAGGTTGGCGGCTTCGTTGAAGGCGGGGGTGACGATGGTAATCACAGCTTTCCTACCCTTCTCATGGAACTCTTTGGCCAGTCGCGGCGGGGTCCGCCTCGGCCGGCAACAGGCGGCCGATCACACCGCAGAGGACCAGGCTGATGCTGCCGGCCGCATAGGCTACGGCGCCGATCAGGAAGCCCTCCGCCGGACTGTAGCCAAGGGCACCGAAGACGAAAGCGAACGCGCCCTCGCGGACGCCGAGGCCCTGGACGGTGATCGGGATCAAGCGAACGATGTCCGCCAGGGTGGCGGCCATCCCCAGGGCGGCAAAGTCGGCGGTGGCGCCGATGTCCCAGGCCACCACCTGGGTGCCCAGAGTCCACAGCCCGCAGCCTCCGGCCAGAGACAGGCCCATCAGCACGATGAACCGGCGCGGCGGTCCCAACCGGGCCGCCTCTTCGCCCACCGCGATGACGGCGGCGGTCCAGCGGCCACCGACCGGCAGGTGGCGCAGCAGGCGGGCGGCTGGCGCGGCGAGGGGAAGCGCGGCCAGACCGCTGCCGGCAACACCCGCCATCACCAGCAGCACCCATCCGCCCTCGCCCAATGGTCGCCCGCTCAACCGGTCGGCGACGAAGCAGGCGAGGAAGAAGGCGAGATAGCTCACCAGTCCCAGGAGCCGCTCTTGCAGCAGCAGACCGAGCAAGGCCGCCCGGCTGCTGGCCGTGTCCTTCAACGACCAATAGCGATAGACGTCGCCACCCAATTGCCCGGGGGTGAAGGTGTTGAGGAAACAGGCCAGTAGATAACGGCGCATCTGTTCGCGGCGCGACAGCGGCACCGCATGGCGGGCCATGTAGTACCAGCGCAGGCCGAGGAGCGGATACTCGACCGTCAGGACCAGAATGCAGGCGCCCATGGCGGCCGGTCCCAGCCGACCAAGACCATCGACAAGGGCGGCGGTGTCGAGCATCGCCACGGCTCCTGCCAGCAGCGCCAGCCCGAACGCTCCCTGAATCAGCGTCCGCGCCCGCCCGGCCACCATCAGCCCTCCAGCCGCGCCCAGGGCAGCCAGCACATCGGCTGTTCGGGGGTGAGGTCGCGGCGGACCGCAATGCGGCGGACTTCGCCGAGGAACATCTTGTGGGTGCCCAACCGCACCACGTCGACGACTTGGCATTCGAAATGAATCGGCAGATCGGAGAGCACCGGCGTTTGGCCGCCGCCGGCGACGTCCAGCCCGGAATGACGGGCCTTGTCGGGGTCGGCGGCCAGGGAGCGGGTCCCGGTATAACGGATGGCCTCGACCACGGTATCGTCGATGAAGCCAACGCCGCAGCCGAACCAGCCGCTCTCTTCGATCATCCGCAGCGAAGCCCGCGGCGCGTAACGCTGGTTGATAGCACTATAGGAAATGCAGGCGGCGATGGTCATCGGGTGGCGGGAAACCACCGTGGTCGAGCCGCATGGCATAATATTGGGACGGCCGTCCTCGCCCCAGCAGGTGATCATCCCCAGGGGCGAGGGAAAAAAGGCCGGCCAGCGGGCGCGGTCGTTGTCGATCTCCACCTGCCCCTCCGGGAGCGACGGCAAGTGCTTGATCGCCATGCCGTCGGCCAATTCGTCCCATTCGAAGGCGATGGTGCCGGCGACCGGAAAGCGATAGTCCGGGGTGTAGGACTTGAGATATAGGCCCTCGGGCGGCGTCGGGCGATTGCAGGTGGCGCGGTCGATCTTTCCCGCCTCCCAGGTGGGAAGGCTGCGCCAATGGATGCGAGTCTGTCCGCGGGCGATGTCTTCCCGCAGCTGGATGGCCGTCACCTCCAGGAAATAGATGCGGTGACTGCCGACATCGCGGAAGGGGCGGGGAAAGATCGGCAGGCCATCGAAGTCTTTGCCCGGGGCCGCCAGACGGCATTCGTAGACCAGGTAGGCGGCGTCCAGAACCGGCGATGGACATCCGCGCGCCGGGCGATGGGACAGGCCGCTGGCGGCGAGACGGCGCCCGGTCTCGTGCTCGGGCAGCGTGGCGATGGCACCGAGGGCGGCATCGAGCGCCGGGCCGGGGGCGACGAACTGCACCGCCAGAGTTCCGGCCCGCTCCAACAGGGCGGAAAAGCTTCCGCGGGTGTGGTGGCGGTCGGACAGGTGGTCGCGACATACCGAAACGGCGACGATCAGGGGAAAGCGATTGACGATGGACGCCCCCACCTCGCGCTCCATCGCCGTCTCGCCGTCATGGGCGACGGTGAGCAGCGACAGGGGCGAAGGAAAGAACGCCGGCCAGCGGGAATCGCGGGCCACCGCCTCGGCCGCTTCGGGCATTGCGCGCTCCAACCGGAGCTGATCGCCGGACGGCATCCAATCGGATCCGAATGGCGCTTGCGGCCAAGTATAGGTGTGATCGGTCATGACCTCGTCGCCGCGATGGGTGGAATGTAATGGCGGAAAGCAGGGGCGATCCTAGACCATCGTCGCGAGCCCGTCACCATCGACGGCTGCCGGCGGGCCGCTATCGGCCCCAGCCATTGGCGCGCAACCGGGCCGCCACCTTGGCGCTGGCAGCCTGGGCGCCGGATCGGTTCAGGTGATATTGATTGTAGAACAGGTCCTTGCGTCCAAGAAAATCCGGGTCGCTCCCCAGGTCGAGAAAATCGGCGCCCGCATAACCCGCCAACTCGGCATGAATGACGGCTTCCACGTCCGCCCGGTTGGTGGTGCTGGCGGGGATGTCGTAATAATAGGGCATCTGCACCACCAGCAGCGGGATCGAGCGTTCGCGACAGACGGCAATGAAGCGACCGAAGGCCTCCCTCAGGGGCGTGGTCACCGCCACCGGCTCCAGCGGTGGCGGAGCGGGGTCGGCGGTCAGGATCTGGTCGCGGAGCAGCCCCCCGCGCACAGGTTCCCCGCCGGGCGTCGGGGCGTGCCGATTGAGCCAGGCGGCCACCACGTCGGGAATCCGATTGCGGAACGCCAGCGAGCGCATGATGTTCCGCTCGACGAACATCTCCAGCCGCATCAAAGGCGACGGGGCGGTGGCATTGACCAGGGCATAGGCGCGCTCGGAACGCGGGCTGTAGGCGCGAAAGACTTCGGGGCGCATCCGGAGCAAGGCGGGATCGAAGGCGGCCACGTCAAGGCCAAGCACCACAACCTTGGGCGGCCGGTTGAAGGCCAGGTATTCGGTGAGGGTGAACAAGTGGTGCTCGATATTGGTGCCATCCAAGCCCAGATTATAAGCCGACAATCCTGCACCGCGAACGATTTCCTCGGGATCGACATGCAGGTAGATCCGCGACGAGCCAAAGAATGCCACTTCGGTGTCGATGCGTCCGTCGTAAAGGTCGTCGAGGTTCTGCCGCCACGCTCCGCTCTGCACCTTGGCACGGAACAGCACGGCATTCACCGTGAAGTCGAACGCCAGCAACAATGCCCCGAAAACAACGGCAGATCGGATCAGACGGGTGAGATCAGAACTGGAAGTAGATGAACGCACGGGAGCTCTCGCCGCCTGGAACCAGTAGGATGAGGAAAATTGCCGCATAATAGACCAGCCACCGCCAGGGGCGGCGGCGGCTGGCGAACCACACCGAGAGATCGACCCGCTCGCTGATCGCCTCGACGGTCATCAGGAGCGCGATTCCACCGACGGCCAGCACCAGCTGGTGCGCCATCAGGCCACCGTCGAACACGATCGGCGTTCCTTCCGCGGCAAACGCGTTGCCGAGAAGCGTGCTCGCAACCGCCAAATCGGGAGCGCGAAAGGCGACCCAACTCAACACCACGGCATGAAAGGTCGCCAGCCCGGCAATGACGGCACCCCATCGGCCGCCAGGGCGCAACGGGCGCAAAAGAGGCGCGATGGCCATCAACGCGCCATGCATCAATCCCCATAGGACGAAGTTCCACGCCGCGCCGTGCCACAAACCGCTCAGGCAGAAGGTCACCACGATGTTGCGCACCCACCGCCAGCGGGGGCCGCGACTCCCACCCAGGGGGATATAGACGTAGTCGCGGAACCACGTCGATAGCGACAGATGCCATCGATGCCAGAACGCGGCAACCGAAGTGGCGAGATAGGGGGCGCGGAAATTCGGCACCAGATGGATGCCAAAAATTCGCGCACTTCCGCGCGCCATATCGGTGTACCCGGAAAAATCGCAGTAGATCTGAAACGCAAAAAAGTAGAAAGCGAGGATGACCGGCAAGCCTTGATGTTGCATCGGAGTCGCGTAGACTTGATCGACATAGATTGCCAACCGGTCGGCAATGAATACCTTTTTGAACAGGCCCCAAAGGATCAGCCGCAACCCCGAAACAACGTCATCGTAGCGAAGCGTGTGCGACTGGTAGAACTGCGGCAATAGGGCACTCGGGCGTTCGATCGGCCCGGCCACCGACTGGGGGAAGAAGGCGATGTAGAGGGTGACGGCGCCTAGCCGGCGTTCGGCGGGTTGGCCGCGATAGACGTCGACGCAATAGGCAATGGCCTGAAAGACATGGAAGGAAATGCCCACCGGGAGCAGGATTTCGGGTAATCCCACCGGCGGGCTGCCTACGATGCCCAAAAGTTGATTGAGACTCTTGGCAGCGAACTCTGCGTATTTGTAATAGACGAGCAGGCCAAGGCACGCGCCCACCGAGGCCGTCAGTGCCAATTTGCGAGCGTGTCCCCTGCGACCGTCGATCAGCAGGCCGCCGCCGTAACACAACAGCGCCGAGCCGAGCATCACCAGGACGTATTCCAGCTTCCACGCCATGTAGAAATAGCAGCTGGCAAGCAGCAGGAACGACGGACGAAACCGTTGGCCCAGCGCAAAATAGGCGGCGGCAACAAGCGGCAGGAACAGCAGGTAGTGGAACGAGTTGAAAAGCATGCGCCTCCGCAGGCTCCGTCGCTTAGCCGGGATGCGGGCGAATGGCAGTGTAGAGTGCCGCCACGACCCGTTCGGTGTCGCTGTCGGTCATGCCCGGATACAGCGGCAAGCTGAGATTGCGCCGGTAATAGGCGCTCGCACCAGGCAGGGCCAGGTCTCCATAGCGCTTCCGGTAGGGCGGTTGGCCGTGGACGGGAATGTAATGAACCTGAGTGCCGATTCCGGCCGTCCGCAGGTCGTTCATCACCGCGGCGCGCGACGGTCCCGGACGCTCGAAGTCGATCAGCACCGGGTAAAGATGCCAGCCGCTCTTGCCCCACGCCGTCCGCGGTATCGGACGTATCGCCGGCGCCAGCGGGGCCAGCAGACGATCGTAGCGGTCGGCGAGGTCCCGGCGGCGGGCAAGGAAGCGATCCAGCTTGGCCAACTGGCTCAGTCCCAGCGCGCAGTTGATATCGCTGGCCCGGTAGTTGAAGCCGGTCTCGGCCATCTCGTAGTACCAGGGATTGGCGCTGCCGTCGGCGGCGAAGGCCAGGTCGGCGTTGACGAACTCGGCCGGGTCTCGGGTCATGCCGTGCGAGCGCAGCCGCGTCAGCCGGCGCGCCAACGCTGCGTCGTTGGTGGTTACCACCCCGCCTTCGCCCATGGCTACCGCCTTGACCGGATGCAGCGAGAAGCAGGCCGCACGGCTGTCCGGGCACGACCCGATCGGGACGCCGCGATCCTCGCCGCCCAAGGCGTGGCAGGCATCCTCGACCACTGCCAGGCCGTGGGCGGCGGCAAGGGCGCCGATCCCCGCCATGTCGCAGGGTTGGCCGGCGAGGTGGACCGGGAACACCGCCCGCGGCCGCAGGGATCCGCAGCGGGTCAGCGCCTCGGCCAGGGTCGCGGGGGTCAGCAGCCCGGTGTCGGCATCGACATCGGCGAACACCACTTCGGCGCCAACGTAGCGGGCGGCGTTGGCGGTGGCGAGAAAGGTCATGGTCGGTACGAGCACCGCATCGCCCGGACCGAGGTCGAGGGCCAGTGCCGCCAGATGC
>JACRFY010000247.1 GCA_016212565.1 Magnetospirillum sp.
CCAGGAAGCGCATCACCGGATCGGTGCGGAGCTTGTCCCAGGCGCCCGACAGCGTCATCAGACCGTTGATCATGCCGCCCCACGAGGGCATCCACAGCATGATCGAGAAGGTCATGCCCAGCGTCTGCGCCCAATCCGGCAAAGCGGTGTAGTGCAGGTGGTGCGGGCCGGCCCAGATGTAGAGGAAGATCAGGGCCCAGAAGTGCACGATCGACAGCCGGTAGGAATAGACCGGCCGATTGGCGCGCTTGGGGATGAAATAGTACATCATGCCCAGGAAGGCGGCGGTGAGGAAGAAGCCGACCGCGTTGTGGCCGTACCACCACTGGGTCATCGCGTCCTGGACACCGGCGAACAGCGAATAGCTCTTCCACCACGACTCGCCGCCGAAGACGATCACCGGTACCGCCAGGTTGTTGCCCAGGTGGAGCATGGCGATGGTGAGGATGAAGGAGAGGAAGAACCAGTTGGCCACATAGATGTGCGGCTCGGTGCGCTTCATGATGGTGCCGGCGTAGGCGATCAGGTAGCAGACCCAGATCACCGTCAGCATCAGGTCGAGATACCACTCCAACTCGGCATATTCCCGGCCCTGGGTCCCGCCCAGCACGTAGGACGATGCCGCCAGCACGATCAGCAGCTGGAAGCTCCAGAATACGAAGCCGCCCAGGCCGCGGCCGCCGAACAATTCGGCGCGGCAGGTGCGCTGGACGATATAGAACGAGGTGCCGATCAGAATGTTGCCGCCGAAGGCAAAAATGACGGCGTTGGTGTGGACCGGCCGCAGACGGCCGAAGGTGGTCCATTCGAGGTTGAGATTGAGGGCGGGGAAGGCCAGCTGCCAGGCGATGACGTCGCCGGCGATGAACCCGATAACCCCCCAGAACACGGCCGCCAGCATGAACTTCCTGACGATGTCGTCATAGTAGTTCAGCCGGGTGCCGTTTGCCGTAGTCACAGCAGTCATGCACGGACTCCTTGATTGAACTCCCGCCGCCGGCTGGAACAGATCCCCCGTCCATGACCGCACGGCCGCTCCTCCCCCGGTCGTTGCGGACCTGAGGAGTCGGGGCAGCTTAGGAAGCCTGCGATGGGGCCTCACTGCGATTTGTCAGTCGGGTGGGAAATTCGTCATACCGCGTCGGCGATCTCTTCCAGGGCCGCGCGATCGCAGGAGAAGAGATTGTTGCCGGTTTCGCTGACGGTGCCGGCACGCTTGAAGTCGGCGACGGCGCGGCAGACGGTCTCGGTGGTCACCGACAGAATGGCCCCGACATCCTCGCGGCCGAGGAATTCGCACTGTCCATCCTCGGTCATCAGGTGCAGGAACAACCGCGCCAGACGCTGGCGGGCCGAGCCGGTATTGAGCGCCGTCAGCCACTCGTCGGCCTGATGCACCGCGGCATGCCATTTGCCCATCAACTGGCGGTGCAGCCTGGGGGTCTCGCGTGCCAGACGGTCGACCACCTCGCGTGGAATGCGGCAGATCAGCGTCGTCTGGAGCGCGACGGCGGTATGCTCGTAGGGTTGGCCGACCAGCACCTCCATCCCGGCCACCGCGCCGGTACGCAGCAGACGCACGATCCTTTGGGTGCCGTCGGGGAAATAGCGGACGAACTTGACCAGCCCGCCGCGGATGGTGAACAAGGCGCGGCCGTCACGTCCCGCCTCGTACAGGGTCGCGCCGGCGGCCAGCACCTGCTCTTCGACGGGCAGGTGAATCAGCTCGAAATCCGGCTCGCGCAGGTCGGCGAACAGGACCAGATCGCGAATGCCGCAGTTGCGGCACTCCGCCCGTTTCAGCCAACTCGTTTCCGCTTCGCCACGGCGCATGGCTCGCCCCCTGTGTTGTCCGGGGCGAAATCGCGTGATTTGCCCCGACCAAGGACATACGGGGCAAATCGGCTCCGTCCCACCCCGGCGGACGCATGCCTGCCGTGCTGGCGGTGGGCTTGATAGACAATGATCGGTGCGGGGATCTTGCCGCGCCCCTATCGTTTCATCTTTCACCGGATGCCGCGGGACAAGCAATTTCGAGGTAGTGTCTCAGTTTGAAATCTGCTGGGGCCAGAATAAAAAGGCCCCGCCGGAGCGGGGCCTTGCCGACGCCGCGCGAGGGCTTGCAGTCACCCAGTGCGCGGCCGCCCTTGGTAGGGTCTTAGACGCTGATCGCCCAAGGGCGAGAGCAGCAGACGCATAATATATAGCAAATCACAGGTGCTTTGTCAAGGCTCCGAGGCCTAAAGACGAAAGCATGCATTTGCGAACCTGAAGAATAAGATCATCTGGAATTGGCGCATAGCGATATTGCCGCTTACCGCTTTTGTCTTTTCCTTCTCTTATGAAATCGAGCCTGTGAAATCCCACGGATACGATCATATCACCTTTTAGCCACCTCGGATGATTCCCCCATGATTCTGGTAGGGGCGGATCAAACACGATTTGATGGTGGTATGGCATAACCATATGAGGGGCTGTCTCGCTCAACGGTATTACCGTACACAGTCCCTTGCGCATGGAAATTTTTGGCGTGACCACGATTACAAGGCGACGCCCGATCATCTCGGGCTCTTTAAAGCCAGCATCAAAATTACAGGAAAGCAGCGTGCCTATTGGCGGGTGTTCTGAGATAGGCATTAACCTGCAGCCCGCTTGCGATAGATGGATGGCCGATTGGGAGCCTGCTCCCGCGCGTCGATCAGCGCAACAATGTCTTCCATGCTCCACAGTCGATCCGTCACCTTCGCGGCCATGGCGGGGGTGACTTTCAGTGTCTTATGGATGCGGACGAAGTTGTAGAACATGAAGTAGAGCGCCAGGGCGTGGCAGTGGTTTTCCAGCTTCTTGGAGAAGGCGTTCGTCAGGCGGGTAAACCGACGCATGGACATCCGCATGGTGAGGTTGGCCCGCTCAACATAGCTGGTCGAGACATCGGCCAAGTTGGGATTGCCCTCGACCTTCAGCTTCTTCGCCCCTGTGCATTGAGCGGGGCTATAACGGCGCTGGTCGCCCTTGTCTGCGCTCTCGCCATAAAGCTTCACCAGCATGGCATAATCGACATCGCCGCCGAACGCGCCCTCGACAGCCTCAACATAGGCCTTGTGCCCGTCCGTGGTGATCTGGACACGGTTCTCAAGGCGGCTCCGCAGATCGTCCATCAAAGCAATTGCCGACATGCCGCTGCGGTCCCCGACGTAGTAGGAGGCGATCAGCTTGGTGTCGGCATCAATGGCTGTCCAGGTCCACACGTCACCAGCGCCATCCGGAGCTGCCTTGGCGTCATCAACGTTCCGCGCCTTGGCGTAGCAGAAGCTCCATATTTCGTCGCACTGGATGCGGCTGGCGCGGACGTTGCGGACCAGTTCGTCATGAGCCGCGCCGCAAGCCTCGCCCGCGTCCACCAGCATCTTCGAAACCGTGTTGATGCTCACGTCTGCCACGCGGGAGATCGACCGCATGGACGACCCCTCACACAGCATGGCGAGGATTTGGATGCGCTTCTGGAGGGGCAGCTTGTTCATGCACTCATGATATGAACTTTTTGCTTATGTGTCAAGCATATTAGATCAGTTTGAGTTTATGCGCATGTTCCCCTTGAAGAACGCGAGAAACGCATTTAAGATGGCGGCATGACAATTGAATACAACACCCCCGGCCAGTTAATCGCCGATCTTTTGGAAGCGCGTGGGTGGTCCCAGCGCACGCTGGCTGTCGTGCTTGAAAAAGATGAGAGCACCATCAACAAAATTGTGTCGGGAAAAGGGTCGGTTACAACTGAGACTGCCTTGGCACTTGAGGATGTTTTCGGGGTAGAAGCCGAACGCTTCCTTGAACTCCAACGTAAGTATGATCTCGCTATCGCGCGAATCTCGTCTAGGCCGGATCGTGGCAGGGCGACTCGGGCGGCGCTCTTCGGCGACTTGCCGATTGCGGAGATGATTAAGCGAGGCTGGATATCCGCAAACAACGTTCACGATTTGAAGGCTGTAGAATCTGGATTGGTTAAGTTTTTTGGTGTGTCGTGTGCCGATGAAATTGAAGTTCTCCCGCATGCGGCACGAAAAACAATGGTCAATACGGACCCAACCCCGGCCCAATTAGCGTGGCTTTATAGGGTTAAGGCCATTGCAGAGGATTTGCTAGTTTCAAAATACTCTAAAGATTCCTTGGATAGCGCACTTAACAAACTTCATGAGCTTACAGTGGCCCCTGAGGAAGCTAGAAAGGTTTCTCGGATTCTTACCGAGTGTGGAGTCCGTTTTGTCATTGTTGAGTCCTTACCTAGCGCAAAGATCGACGGAGTTTGTTTTTGGTTGGACGATCATTCTCCAGTCATCGGCCTATCGATGCGGCATGATCGTATCGACAATTTTTGGTTTGTCCTGAGGCACGAACTTGAGCATGTCCGCTTGGGGCACGGCCGATCTGCAATGATGTTGGATACTGATCTTGACGGAGAACGAGCCGGCACCGGCCCCGACATTCCTGAAGAAGAGCAGATGGCAAATGCTGCGGCCCAGGAATTTTGCGTCCCATCAAATAAGATGAATGGGTTTATTACGCGTAAAGCGCCCTTCTTCTCAGAGCGTGATTTGCTAGGTTTCGCAAAAATACTCAGCGTACATCCCGGCATTGTTGCCGGGCAACTTCAATATCGGACTGGACGATATGACCGGTTCCGCCAACATCTCGCAACCATTAGGTCACATGTGATGGCTGGTGCAGCTATCGACGGCTGGGGCGATGTTTATCCTCTCGGTGAATAGGGGGTTTAAGTGTCTAAGGTAAACGAGCGCCAGCGGTTCATCCGTTATTGGATGGACCAGACCGGCGAAACTGAAGTCGATATGCATGAAGTTGCCAAAATGGCGATGAAGATGGGCTGGAAGGCGCCTGCCCCTGTCACAGAAGAGGACAGGCTGGCAAAATTATTCAAAGACGCAGCCCGACAGGACATTCGTCACGATAGAAAAACAGGGCGTCCCTATCGCGGCTATCATGCTGTCCCAAAATATGCAGCAGACGGTCAGATGGTCTTCTCCTACATCGATATTGACGACCCGAAGACGAAGCCAGAAAGCTTCCGTAAGGCGTGCGTGATGCGAAGGGAGCAGAGCGTCGATGATCAAGTTCAACTGCGCTTAGATCAAATCCATTGGAATGATCATCGACCAATTGAACAACATGTCGAGATTCTCCCTGCCGATCTTGAGTTTGATGTCGAGATCAGACTCGCATCAATGGATGATCAGGACGACGCCGCCTAACTTTTCTTCCAACGCGCCTCGGCGGCAATGCGTGCAATCTCTGATCGTTGTTCTTGGGTAAGGACTGCGGCACGCGCTTTGCCGCCTTCCCTGCCGCCTTTGCGAGCGTATTCCTTACCGTCATCCAGTTCGGTCGGTTCCTCGATTTCGCCCGTGGCGATCTTCGCCACCATGATAGCCGCGCCGACCACGTCGGCTGGGCGCCTCTGTCCCTTGGGTCCCTTGGGCATGCTCGCTCCTGGAAATGCTTACCGATAAGCATATAGGAAGCGAGGCCGCAATGCGACACCCCGTCAAAGCCGGCTAAATTTCAAACTGAGACACTACCAATTTCGATCATTTGCCCATACGGCGGTCTTGCGGCATTGACGATCCGCCACCGGCAGATTCGCCGCCGTGTCCGGCACAAAGGTGCCAATCGACACAATGCTGCCACATTGTTTTCAGAGTCTGAGGACAATTGAACGACGGAGACTTCGGCGATGACCCAGCCAAAGACCACACTCTTGCGCATGGTGTTCTTTCTGGGACTGGTCGCCGCCGTCGTTGCCGTCTTGCTGCCGGGGCTGCGGACCACCTTCGCCAGCAATCCGGCCTTGAACGGCCTCATCCTCGGTGTGTTGCTGTTCGGCGTCATCCTGAATCTGCGCCAAGTCCTGTTGCTCCGGCCCGAAGTCGCCTGGGTGGAAGCGCGCCGCCGCGGGCAGCCCGCCCTGTCGGGCCGGCTGCGTCTGCTGGCGCCCATGGCCAGCATGCTCGGCGAACCGGGCACCCGCATCAGCCTGTCGGCAATGGCCTTGCGTTCGCTGCTCGATTCCATCGCCGCTCGCCTGGACGAGAGCCGCGAACTGGCCCGCTACATGGTCGGGCTGCTGATCTTCCTCGGCCTGCTCGGCACCTTCTGGGGACTGTCGCAGACCGTCAGCTCGGTGGGCGACATCATCCGCAGCCTGGATGTCTCGGGAACCGATCCCGCCGCCATGTTCGACACGCTCAAGAGCGGGCTGGAGCGGCCCCTGGGCGGCATGGGCACCGCCTTTTCCACCTCGCTGTTCGGACTGGCGGGGTCGCTGGTGCTGGGGTTCCTCGACCTGCAGGCGGGGCGGGCGCAGAATACCTTCTACAACGAGCTTGAGGAATGGCTGTCGACCCAGACCCGGCTCGGCAGCGGTGCGCTGGCCGAGGATCAGCATGTCCCCGCCTACATCCAGGCGTTGTTGGAGCAGACCGCCGACAGCCTGGATGGGTTGCAGCGGCTGATCGGCCGCAGCGAGGAGGGGCGGCTGTCCGCCAATGCCGGCCTGAGCGTGCTGGCCGACCGCCTGTCGGCCTTGACCGACCAGATGCGGGCCGAATCGACGCTGGCCAAACGCGAATCCGCCGGCATGGACGAGGCGACGCGTGCCCATATCCGCAGCATCGACAACCGCCTTGAAGCGCTGCTCGGCGAGGCGGTCGCCAGCCGCACCGAGCTGGTGTCCGAACTGCGCTCGGAGGTCCGGCTGCTGGCGCGAACCGTTGCCGCCGCCGCAGCCCACGAGCCGGCGGCGAGGTCGTAATGGCCGCCCGCCGCCTGCGCCCGGCGCCGGACATCTGGCCCGGCTTCGTCGATGCCCTGGCCTCGCTGGTCATGGTGGTCGTCTTCGTCCTGCTGGTGTTCGTGCTGGCGCAGGTCTTCCTCGGCCAGGCGCTGTCGAACCGCAATCAGGTGATCGGCACGCTGGGCCGGGAAATGGCGGCGCTGGTCGAGCAATTGTCGCTGCAGAAGACCGCCACCGTCACCCTGCAGGCCAACCTGGACCGCCTCGACGGCGAGTTGGCCTCGGCCCTCGCCGAGCGCGACGCCGCCGTCGCCACGGCGGCCGGTCTGGAGCACGACATCGCCGCCCTCGAAGCCCTGAAGGCCGCGTTGGAAACCCAGGTCGCCGGCCTCGACGCCGCGCTGGGGGAAAGCCGCGGCCAAGTCGAAAGCGAACGGAAGATCTCCGAGGAGGCCCGCGCCCAGGCCGCCCTGCTCAACCGCCAGATCGAGGCGTTGAAGCGGGATCTGGCGCGGATTGCCGCGGCGCTGGAGGCGTCCGAATTGCGCGACCGCGAGCAGCAGGTGCAGATCCTCGACCTCAGCAAGCGCCTCAACGTCGCCCTGGCGGCCAAGGTCGAGGAATTGCAGAAGTACCGCTCCGAATTTTTCGGCCGCCTGCGCAAGGTCCTGGGCGACCGCCCGGGCATTCGCATCGAAGGCGACCGGTTCGCCCTGCAATCCGAGCTGCTGTTCGACACCGCATCCGCCGAACTGGGGGGCAACGGTCGCGAGCAGGTACGCAAGCTGGCGGCGACGCTGAAGGATATCACCCGGACCATGCCCAAGGACATCAACTGGATCCTGCGCATCGACGGCCATACCGACCGCCGCCCCATTGCCAGCGGCCGCTTCCCCTCGAACTGGGAACTGTCCACCGCGCGGGCGATTTCCGTCGTCCGCACGCTGGTCGCCGAGGGCATCCCGCCCGAGCGGCTGGCGGCCACGGGCATGGGCGAGTTTCAGCCGCTGGATCCCGCCGATACCGAGCCGGCCTATTCCAGGAACCGGCGGATCGAGTTGCGCCTCGATCAACGTTAGGCCGGCGTGGGCCACAGGCGCTTTGGGATAGGCGCTCCGCCCAAAAGTTGCCGCAATTGTGCCTGAGCGTGGGCGGCCGGGATTTTCGAGGAGGACCGCCATGAACCGCCAAAGACGCAGTCCGCTGGTCCTCGGCTCCGGGCTTCTGGTTCTTACCGCGATTGCGGCCATCGCCCTGTGGCCGCGGCCGCCCATGGAGCCTGCGGCGGTCAAGGCGCCGAAACCTGCCGCCATTCCCCCGGCAGCCTCCGCCCCGGGGTCGGGCGCCGTCATCCCCTCGTTCGATGTCGTGCGTGCCGATGGCGATGGCCGGCTCACCACGGCGGGACGGGCGGCGCCGAAGGCCGATGTGGCGGTGGTCGACGGGGCCGGCGTGCTTGGTCATGTCGCGGCCAACGCCCAGGGAGAATGGCTGTTCCTTCCCGAGACGCCGCTGGTCCCGGGACGCCATGAACTGACGCTGGTGGCCACCAGCCCCGACGGCACGGTTGCCCGGTCGACGGAACCGGCGGTGGTGATGGTTCGCGACCGGCCGATGGCGGCACAAGAGGCGCCGGTCGCCGTCGCCGCGAGCGTGCCGCCGCCCCCCGACTTCGCCGTGGTCCATCCCGGCAACAGCCTGTGGCGGCTGGCGCGGCGGACCTACGGACGGGGGATGGCCTATGTCGATATCTTCGACGCCAATCGCCGCCAGATCCACGACCCGGATCTGATCTATCCCGGGCAGCGCCTGGTGCTTCCGCCGCAATGAGGCGGGAACATGGGACTGCAGGAGTGCCTCCGCCACATTGACGCCACAATCAAGGCGAAAACTCGGGGAAGGCACATTTGGTGACCAGGGACGGATATCGACTCCCCCCTTCTTTCCCTGGGCACTGGTCTGGAGCTGAGGGGCTATGGCTTATGGGCCGCCATAGCGCCTCCTCCCGATCAGCGGATCAGAATGCCTCTTCCCAGTGCCGGGACAGCCGCATGGCGCAGTTGATCAGGCCGACCATCGAATAGGTCTGGGGGAAATTCCCCCACAGTTCGCCGCTGCGGGGGTCGATGTCCTCGGACAGCAGGCCGAGGGGATTGCGCTTGGCCAGAACCGCCTCGAACAGCGCGCGCGCTTCCTCGCCGCGGCCCAACGCGGCCAGGGCATCGATGTACCAGAAGACGCAGATGACGAAGGCGGTCTTCGGCCGTCCGAAATCGTCCTCGCCAGCATAGCGCAGCAGGAAATCGCCGGTGCGCAGGGTGGCGGCCACGGCGTCGACGGTGGCGGCGAAACGCGGGTCGTCGGCGTCGAGGAAATCCACCTCGTGCAGCAGCAGCAGGGTGGCATCCATGTCCTGCCCGCCAAAGGTGGAGGCGAAACTGCCCAGTTCGGCATTCCACGCCCGCTCGCCGATGATCGCATGCAGGCGATTGGCCTCGCGCCGCCAGTAGGTGGCCCGGTCGGCCTGACCGATGTGGCTGCCGATCTTGGCCAGACGGTCGCAGGCCGCCCAACACATGACCGCGGAAAAGGTATGCACCGACGCGATGGTGCGCAGTTCCCACGGCCCGGCATCGGGTTTGTCGAACACCGCCACCGCCCGGTTGCCCAGGCGCTCCAATTGCTCGAACAGGGTCGTGTTGCCAGGGTGAGTGAGGCGCTTGTCGAAGAAGGCGTGGGTGGAGGCCAGCACCACACTGCCGTAGACGTCGTTCTGGACCTGGACATGAGCCTGATTGCCGATGCGAACCGGGCCGAAGCCGCGGTAGCCGGCCAGATGGGCAACGATGCTCTCGTCGATCGAGGCATCGCGGGTGATGCCGTAGACGGGACGCAATTCGCCTTCGGTGGCCTCTTCGACGATGTCGTTGATGTAGCGCAGATAGTCCTCCATCGTCCGGGTGACGCCGAGACGGTTGAGGGCGTGGATGACGAAGTAGGCGTCGCGCAGCCAGCAGAAGCGGTAATCCCAGTTGCGCTCCGTCTCCGGGGCCTCGGGGACCGAGGTGGTCAGCGCGGCGACGATCGCCCCGGTCTCCTCGAAGTTGCATAGCTTCAACGTGATGGCGGCCCGGATCACCGCCTCCTGCCATTCGAAGGGGATCGACAGCGAGCGGACCCAGCTGCGCCAGTGATCCAAGGTGCGCTCGAACAGATCGCGGGCGGTCGCCTCGATGCCGGCCTGCAAGCTTTCGTCGCTGCCCAGCAGCATATCGATGGGACGGTCGAGAACGAACGGGCGCTCTTCGATGACATAGGATACGGGCGCGTTGGTGGTGAGGCGCAACGTCTGCGCCGGCGAGACGAAGCGGACATGGTTGCTGCCGCGGGTGATGTCCGGCGTCAGCCGGCCGTACTCGAAGCGGGGACGCAGGCGCACCAGGATCCGCGGACGGCCCTTTACCGGTCTGATCCGACGCACGATCATCGGCGGACGATAGATCCGCTCGTACAGGGCAAAACGGGGGGCAAAGTCGATGATTTCGACAACGCCGCCGTGATGGTCGTAAAGGGTGGTTTGCAGAACCGCCGAATTGGCCAGATAGCTCTGTTCCGCGTGAAGCTGGTCGATCAGTTCCAGCGAAAACGCCCCATCCCGCACCTCCTCGCCGCAGGCTCCGCCATTGAGCAGCGCGGAGAATGCGGCGTCGCCGTCCAGGCGGGGAAAGCAGCCCCAGACGATGGTTCCCCTGGGATCGACCAGCGCGGCGATGTTGCAGTTTCCGATGGCGCCGAGTTCAAGCGTATTCATTTGGCGCCGCTTCCTTTCCCCGCGTCCTTCGACACCACCGCAATCTGCCGTTCGATGTGCCGTCGCTTGCGCATCCGGGCGGCATCCAACAGCATGCGGCCGGCCCAAAAGTAGATATTGTGTTCGCCGACCATCTCACGCATCAGCCTCATCCGCTCGCGGCGCTGATCGGCCGGCATGGACAGGCCGGTGTGGATGGCTTCGCCCATGGCGCGGATGTCGTAGGGATTGACGATCAGGGCCTCCAGCAACTCGCGCGAGGCCCCGGCGAAGGTGGACAGCACCAACACCCCGTCCTCGTCGTCGCGGGCGGCGACGAACTCCTTGGCGACCAGATTCATGCCATCGTGGAGGCTGGAGACCAGGCACAGGTCGGCGGCACGAAACAGGGTGAAGACCTGATCGGGTTCATGGTGCTGCGCCACCAGGACCACGGGCTGCCAGCCGTCGCGGCCGAAGCGGGCATTGACCGTCCGGGCGAGGTTTTCCGCCTCCGCCTGGGTATCGCGATAGGCGGGAAGGCGGCTGCGGGTGGGGGCGGCGACCTGAAGCAGGGTGAAGCGGCCGATCCACTCGGGATGAGCGTCGAGCAGGCTCTCCACGGCGCGGAAGCGATCGGCGATGCCCTTGGTGTAATCGAAGCGCTCGACGCCCACGGCAAGGCGGATGTCCGGCGCCAGATCGAACCGGCTGCGCACCGCCTCGCGACAGGCGGCGACCGGCGGTTGCCCCCCCAGGGCATGGGGCGGCCACTCGATGGAGATGGGATAGGGGCGCACCAGGGTGGTGCCGCAACAGGCGCGGATGGTGCTGTGCTCGCGGTCGATCTGGCATTCGAGAAAGCGGTCGACCGATTCGAGGAAGTTGAGGCAATGGAACTGGGTGTGGAAGCCGAGAATCGAACTGCCCAGCAGGCCGGCAAGGATGTCTTCCTTCCACGGGCAGATGCTGAACACTTCGGCGTTGGGCCAGGGGATGTGCCAGAAGGTGATGATGGTCGCCTCGGGCAGGCGTTCGCGGACCATGCGCGGCAGCAGCGCGAAGTGATAGTCCTGGACCAGCACCACCGGATTGGGCGTCCGCGCCTCGGCGACCACGGCATCGGCGAACTTCCGGTTGACCGCCACGTACTGCTCCCAGTCGGACGCGCGGAAGGTCGGGCGGACGAAGGCGATATGGCACAGCGGCCACATCCCCTCGTTGGCGAAGCCGTAGTAGTAGCCGTCCTGCTCTTCCTCGGACAGCCAGATCCGGCGCAGCGTGTAGGCGGGAGCATCCGGCGGGACCGCCAGACGGTCGTCACCCCCCACCGTCAGGTGATCGCCGGAGCCGCTGCCATGGGCGATCCAGGTGCCGCCGCAGGCCCGCATGATCGGTTCCAGCGCCGTCACCAATCCGCTCGCCGGGCGCTGCACGGCGATCTGCCCGTCGTCAAGGTTGTGGATGTAGGGCTCGCGATTGGAAACCACCAGCACCTCGGCCCGGGCAGCTCATTGCGCAGCAGGCTGCGCAGGCTGTCGGGGCTCCAATCGACGCGAATAGCCTCGGTGAGGGCGCGCGGGACATCGAGGTCGCGCAGCATCTTGCGCATCTCGCGGACCAGCGGGGCCACCTCGGGCGCCAAGGCCCTGTCCTCGCCATCGCCGCCGATCTGTGCCGACAGCCCCCGGCGCACGGCCTTCATCCAGCCGCGTAGGGTCAGGCGGGCGACCAGCACGGTCACCGTCGCCGCCCCCAGCCCCAGCAGAGCCAGGAAGCCGGCGAGATACAGCTCGGCACTGGAACTGCGCCGCTCGATGAAGCGGAGATCGTGGAGGATCACCAGCCGGCCCAGATCGAGGCCATCGGCCTTCAACGCGAACATCGCCGCCAGGACCGGCCCGTCGTCCAGGTGCTCGACGGCGAACGCCTCTCCGGCGGCGGCAGGGGGGCAGCCGAGACTCTTCGGCCAGGCGGCTGAACGGTTGCTCAACGTGCCGTCCGGCAGGCACAGGCCCAAGGCCAGCACCCGTTCATCCAGGGCGATGCGCTTGAACAGCTCGTCGATCTTGCGGCCGGCCTTGCGGTCGGTCAGGGACTGCGCCAAGTCGGTCACGGTATCGGCGACGGAATGGAACACCAGACGCGACCGCAATTCGACATCGGCGCGGAACCAGCGCTCGATCAGGCTTCCGACCAACGGTGCCGTACCCCAGGCGATGCCGCCCAGCACCAGGAGCAGCGGCAGGACGAATCGGACGGCCATCCGCATCGGCGTCTCCTTCGGTCAGGCAAGGTCGGTCGTCGTGGAGGCCAACGCGCTTGCCTCGGCCCGCAGCGCCGCCAGTCTCTCGGCCCAATCGATGACCGCGGCGACCTCTTCCGAAGTGCAACCGACCAATCCGCCGACATGTTCCAGGCGCCGCAGCAGTCCGGCGACATCGATCGCCTCCCAGCTCAGGCGGGCGAGTTCGACCAAGGCGATCAGGTTGTCGTTGCCGGTGGCGAAAGCGCCGGCCGCCAGAACGGCGTCATCGCTGCCGACCCGCGTCAACGGCGGATAACCCATTTCGCTCAACCATTCCTGCCACAATGGCCATTGCAGCAATCCGGTTTCCTCGGGCGGTGCGATGCAGGCGGCCAAGGCGAGGAAGGCGCCCTTTTGCGAATCGTCCAGAGAGCTCAGGAACATGTGCCACCGCTAATCGCCAAATTCGATGCATGACATCTGAATGGCCGATTGTGGCGGCATCAAGGCAACGGGCGAATGGGGGGCCCCATGAGTTGGTCACGCCAACGGCTGTCCATGATCATTGCCACGCGGGTGGCCTGCCCCCCTATCGTGATGTCCGAAGCCCCCGCGCGCTTGGATCCCGACCACGGACATGCGGGGCAAATCGGCCCCGTCCCACCCCGGCGGACGCATGCCTGCCGTGCTGGCGGTGGGCTTGATAGACAATTGTCAGTGCGGGGATCTTGCCGCGCGCCTAAACAAGGGACGCTCTGCCGAGCCGGTATTGGTCGACCGCCAATGCCGATCCCCGTCCGCCGTACCCCCGGCGGGCGGGGATCTTTCGTCGGCCCGCGGACGGCTCAGGCGTCGACGATCACCTCGAAGCCGCCATAGATCATCCGTTTGCCGTCGAAGGGCATGTCCTCGGGTCGCATGCGCGGGTCGTCCATGATCTTCGCCATGGCCGCGTTGCGGACCTCCCGCGACGGCCAGAGGATCCAGGAGAAGACCACCGTCTCGTCGGGCTGGCGTTTGACCGCCATGGGAAACGACGTCACCTTGCCTTCCGGCACGTCGTCGCCCCAGCATTCCACCAGTTTCACGGCGCCGTATTCCTTGAACACCGCCGCGGCCTCTTCCGCATGCTTGCGGTAGGCGTCGCGATTGGCCGCGGGAACGGCGGCGACGAAACCATCCACATAGGTCATCGCTGTGCTCCTCTGTCTAGAGCATCAAGCGCCAAATATGGCGCACGATGCTCTCGTTTCATCTTTAGCCCTCGCCGGGCGCGGGCGTCCGCCCGCTTGGCCGCTCGCTCAATGCTCGCAGGAGCGCCGTGCCTCGGATTTGAGGCTCGGCGCTCTAGAACAGCATGTCGCCGGCGCTTCCGCCCAACAGGGTGAGGAGGGAATCGGCGACCGACGACAGTTCCGCGTCTTCGCTCACCGCAGACACGTCGCTGGTATCCACCAGCCGGGCGGCCTCGGCGGCGGCGGAGCCCGGTCCGGCGAAGGCGTTGGCGCCGATGGTGCCGACCCCCGCCAGGTCCTGGGCGGTGAAGGTGTTGGTGACGGTGCCGTCGGTGCCAAGGACCACCAGGGTCTCGATCCCTTCCAGGCCGACCGTCGTCGTCCCGAGCTGGATCTGGCCGGACGGGGTGACGTCCAGGCTCTGCGGCGCGTCGTTGATGACGCGCAGTTCATCGGTGCCGTCGCCCATGGCGACCACGAAGCGTCCTCCCTCGACGGTGCCAAGGACGCTGGCGGCGACGGTCACCGTGGTGTTGGCATCCGGGATGTCCTGGATTCCCTCGATGCCGAAGACACTCTGGGGCGTGAAGGTGAAGACCTCGTCGAGGGCGTCGCTGTCGGTGAGGATGACGACATCGACCCCCGCGCCGCCTTCGACAAACTCGCCGCCTTCGGTGAACAGCAGGTCGTTGCCCGGGCCGCCCTCCAGGCGGTCGATGTTGGCGCCGCCCGACAGGGCGTCGTCGCCGGCGTTTCCGCTCAGGATGTCGAGGCCGGCCAAACCGGACAGGACATCGTTGGCCTCCGTGCCGGCGATCTGGTCGTTGTCGACGGTTCCGACGAGCGTTGCCATGGGTGACCTCCGTGGCTGCGGATAGCGTTGCCGCGGATATTGGTGTCCGGCGCCGAGGTCGAGCCCGTTCAGGTTGGATAGGACCATGTGCACCACCGCGTTTCCCACGCGGCGCGGACCATGGCAGCCGAGGTAGCCTCGCCGCGGTGTGGCCCCGTGCGTCCAGCGGTACTGAATTCGCTCCGGACCAGGCGGGCCGGGGATCATCCCTTCTTGCAGTAGAACCAGTAGTGGAAGCCCTCGTCGCCTTTCCAGTCGAATTCGAGATTGCCGTCGTACTTGGCCCGCCCGTTGGCCCAGCTCCGCAGGTTGCCGTCGAACTGCACCGCGTCGCCCTGCTGACGGTACGTGCCGCCCGGGTTGCCGTTGTGCTTGTACGCCCCGTTGGGCAGGAGTTCGACGGTGCCGGCGGCGGTAAAGCGGCCGCCGATCATGTTGTTGCACCAGTACATCCCGGCCACGCCACCGGCCGGCGCCTTGGCGGCCGGGTTGGCGCGGGCAGGAGGGGCGGGCGGGGCGGCGGAGGCCAGATAGCGCTCCACCGCTCCGCGGTGCTTGCTCGCTTCCTGGCCGATCGAGGTCGCCAGCGCCTGACAGCCCTCGGCCTCCGACCGGCCGGCCTGACGGTAGGTGTCGACCGCCTGGCGGACGATGCCGCGAGCCTCCTGCTGCCCTTGACGGTATTCGCTGCCGGCAAAGAACCGGCGCACCTGCTCCCGGTCGCCGGGGGAAAGACGCGCGGTCAGCGCCCTCATCTCCTCCTGCGGCCGGAACGTGGCCGGCGCGTGACCGCCGCAGAAGGAGGTCCGGAACACGTCCATGTAGACCAGAATGGCGACGTAATTGCCGACCTCCGGCCGCATCTCGGCGCGAGCGCCGGGTGCGAAGGCCATGCTCGCCAAGATCAGCACAACCGCTC
>JACRFY010000250.1 GCA_016212565.1 Magnetospirillum sp.
CGCCGTTCACCGGCTGCACCATGGGAGAATACTTTCGCGACAATGGCATGCATGCCGTCATCATCTATGACGATCTGTCGAAACAGGCCGTCGCCTATCGCCAGATGTCGCTGCTGCTGCGCCGCCCGCCGGGCCGCGAGGCCTATCCGGGCGACGTGTTCTATCTCCACTCGCGCCTCTTGGAGCGTGCGGCGAAGATGAACGATTCGATGGGCGCCGGCTCGCTGACCGCGCTGCCGGTGATCGAGACCCAGGCCAACGACGTCTCGGCCTACATCCCGACCAACGTGATTTCGATCACCGACGGCCAGATCTTCCTCGAGACCGACCTGTTCTATAAGGGCATCCGCCCGGCGGTGAACGTCGGCCTGTCGGTGAGCCGCGTCGGCTCGGCGGCGCAGATCAAGGCGATGAAGCAGGTCGCCGGCTCGATCAAGCTGGAACTGGCCCAGTACCGCGAAATGGCCGCCTTCGCCCAGTTCGCCTCGGATCTCGATCCCGCGACCCAGCGCCTGCTCAACCGCGGTGCGCGCCTGACCGAGCTTCTCAAGCAGCCGCAATATTCGCCGCTGCCGGTGGAAGACGAAGTGGCGGCGATCTTCGCCGGCGTGAAGGGCTACCTCGACAAGCTGGCGGTCAAGGACGTCGGCCGCTTCGAGACCGCCTATCTGTCCGAGCTGAAGTCGCGGGCGCCGGAGATCCTGCAGACCATCGCCAGCGAAAAGGCGATCTCCGCCCAGACCGAGGAAAAGCTCAAGGCCTTCCTCGACGCCTTCTCGAAGACCTTCGTCTGACCCGGGGGCTCGACCGCAGATGCTGAGTTTAAAAGACCTGCGGCTGAGGATCACATCCGTCAAGTCGACGCGAAAGATCACCTCGGCCATGAAGATGGTCGCCGCCTCAAAGCTCCGCCGCGCCCAAGCGGCGGCGGAATCGGCGCGGCCCTTCGCCCAGCGCATGGAACGGATGCTCGGCACCCTGGCCGCGTCGCTGGCCGGACAGTCGGGCGCGCCGCGCCTGCTGGCCGGGAGCGGCCGCGACCGCGTGCATCTGATCGTGATGGTCACCGCCGATCGCGGCCTGTGCGGCGGCTTCAACTCGTCGATCGTGCGCGAGGTGCGGCGCATGACCGGCGATCTGCTCGCCGAGGGCAAGCAGGTCAAGATCCTGCCGGTGGGCCGCAAGGGCCGCGAGCAGATCCGCCGCGACTACGGCGCCCATCTGATCGACGGCTTCGAGCAGCTCGGCCGCCGCGGCATCACCTTCCCGGAAGCCGACCAGGTGGCCAATGCCGTCACCGCCCTGTTCGAGGCCGAAGAATTCGACGTCTGCACGGTGGTCTACAACCGCTTCCAGTCGGCGATCGCCCAGGTGGTGACCCGCCAGCAGCTGATTCCCTTCCCGCTGTCGGCCGAACCGCAGCGCGAATTCGGCGGTGCCCGCGCCGTCACCGAATTCGAGCCCAACGAGGAGGATATCCTCGCCTATCTGGTGCCGCGCAACCTGGCGGTGCAGATGTTCCGCTCGATGCTGGAAAGCCAGGCCTCGGAGCAGGGCGCGCGGATGACGGCGATGGACAACGCCACCCGCAATGCCGGCGACATGATCAACCGCTTGACGATGCAGTACAACCGCTCGCGCCAGGCGCAGATCACCAAGGAACTGATCGAAATCATCTCCGGCGCCGAAGCGCTGTGACCGATCCTTTGAGGAGCTCCCCCCATGGCTAAGAACAACGTCGGCAAGATCACCCAGGTCATGGGCGCGGTCGTGGACGTCCACTTCGACACCCAGCTGCCGGCGATCCTGAACGCCCTGCACACGCAGAACCAGGGCCGCCAGCTGACCCTCGAAGTCGCCCAGCATCTGGGCGAGAACACCGTGCGCACCATCGCCATGGACTCGTCCGAAGGCCTGGTCCGCGGCCAGGAGGTCATCGACACCAACGGCCCGATCATGATGCCGGTGGGCGCCGAGACCCTGGGCCGCATCCTCAACGTCATCGGCGATCCCATCGACGAGCGCGGTCCGGTCGGCCACAAGGCGACCCGCGCCATCCACCAGGACGCCCCCGACTTCGTCGAGCAGGCCACCGAGACCGAGATCCTGGTCACCGGCATCAAGGTCATCGACCTGCTCGCCCCCTACGTCAAGGGCGGCAAGATCGGCCTGTTCGGCGGCGCCGGCGTGGGCAAGACGGTGCTGATCATGGAGCTGATCAACAACGTCGCCAAGGCGCACGGCGGCTATTCGGTGTTCGCCGGCGTCGGTGAGCGTACCCGCGAGGGCAACGACCTCTACCACGAGATGGTGGAATCGGGGGTCATCAAGCTCGACGGCGAAGGCTCGAAGGTGGCGCTGGTCTACGGCCAGATGAACGAGCCCCCGGGCGCCCGCGCCCGCGTCGCCCTGTCGGGCCTGACGGTCGCCGAGCACTTCCGCGAGGAAGGCCAGGACGTGCTGTTCTTCGTCGACAACATCTTCCGCTTCACCCAGGCCGGCTCGGA
>JACRFY010000249.1 GCA_016212565.1 Magnetospirillum sp.
AGGAAGTAGCCGGGGAAGCCCATGTGCTCGATGACGCCCAACTCGTATTCGATCCGCTCCCGGTATGGTTTCGCCGCATGCTCGCGCTCCTCGTCGCTCATGCCGGGGCGGAAGACATGGGTGAGCAGCCGCGCTTCCAGCCCCTCGCGGGTTTTGCGGCGCAGCACGTCGGCCTCGGTTAGGCCGTCCATGCGGAACGGCGGCAGGATCGGCTTGCGCTTGGCGACCATGAAGGCGCAGCGCTGTGCCACCACCAGGGTGTTGTCGATGGCCTCGGGGAGGTCGGCGAACAGCGTCCGCATCTCGTCCGGCGACTTGAAGTAGTGCTCGGGCGTCAGGCGCCTCCGCTCGTCCTGGGACACGTAGGCGCCTTCGGCGATGCAGATCAGCGCGTCGTGAGCCTCGTACATGCCGCGGTCGGCGTAGAATGGCTCGTTGGTGGCGACCAGCGGCAGGTCGTGCTGGTAGGCAAGCTCGATCAGCCCCGGCTCGACCCGATCCTGGCTGTCCAGCCCGTGGCGCTGCACCTCGACATAGGTACGGCCGGGAAAGGCCTGGGACAGCCGCGCCAAAAGGATTTCCGCCTTGTCGCGCTGCCCTTCGCCCAGCATCCGCGCCAGCGGGCCGTTGATGCCGCCGGTGAGGACGATCAGGCCGGCGCTGCGGCGTTCGATGTCGTGCAGGGTGATCTGTGGCGTTTCGCCGGCCTCGGTGCCGAGGAAGGCCTTCGACACCAGCTTGAGCAGGTTGGCATAGCCGGCCTCGTTCTGGCACAGCAGCACCAGCCAGTCGGGCTCGGGCCGGCGGCCGTCGCGCGACGGCGTACCGTCCTCGCGCCGCACCGCCACCTGGCAACCGATGATCGGCTGGATGCCGGCATCGGCACACGAGGTGGAGAACTCCAGCGCTCCGAACAGATTGCCGGTATCGGCGATGCCCACCGCCGGCATGGCGGCCTTCTCGCACAGCTTGACCAGCGACTTGATCTTGATCGCCCCTTCGGACAGCGAATAGGCGGTATGGACGCGCAGATGGACGAAATCGGCGTGGGCAGCCATCAGGCGGCGCCCTCGCCCGCCGCCGCCTGCCAGCAGCCGGCCAGATCGGCTTTCACCGCCTCGACCACATCGCGGTCGAGACGGCCGCCGAACACCAGTCCGTCGAGCAGCGCTGCCGCCTCGTCGGGCACCAGGGCCGGGCGGTAGGGACGCGCCTCGGTGAGGGCCTGGAAGACGTCGGCGACGGCGATGATCCGCGCCTCCAGCGGCAGGCCCTCGCCGTCGCGATGGAAGGGATAGCCGCGCCCGGACACCGCCTCGTGATGGAAGGCCGCCCATTGGGCGACCGGGCGCTCGCCGAAGATGCGGCGCAGCACCTCCCAGGTATCGAAGGCATGGCGGGCGACCACCCGCCGCTCCGCCGCCGTCAGCGGCCCGCGCTTCTCCAGCACGTCGTCGGGAACCCGCAGCGTGCCGAGGTCGTGCAGCAGGGCGGCGATCTCCAACTGGTCGAGCGTTTCGCCATCGAGTCCGAACCGGGTCCCAAGCCGCCGCACCAGCCGCGCCACCCCCTGGCTGTGATGGGCGGTGTAGGGGCTCTTGGCGTCGATGATGCGGGCGAACATCGCCGCCAGGGCGCGGATGTCGGCCGCGCCCATGGTCACCGCGGCGCCATCGGTCAGCAGTTCGGCCACCCGCTCGCGCAGCCCCGGCTCCTCAAGGGCAAACCAATAGGCCTCCTGGGCGGCCAGTTCATGGAAGGCCTCGACCAGATCGCGGCAGAAATAGGTGCCGGAATAGCGGGTCAGCACCTCGGCCACCGCGCGCCCCGGCGGCACGCCATGGGCATGGACCGAATCGGCGCGGTCGACGAGGAACAGCATGTTGGCGTCCCGGGCCAGTTCGGGGGCGACGCCGCGACGCTCCAGCTCGGTCCACGGGGTGTGGTGCTCGCGCACGATCGGCGCCAGCGGCGCCAGCAGCGGCACGGTCTCGAGATAGGCGGCGCCGCGCTCGCAATGGAGGTGCACGCCCTCCCAGGCGATGTCGTCGATCAGGACGCGGAGTTCCCTGGTCGAGGAAATGCCGCAATCGTGCAGCAGCCCGGCACGGATCAGGGTGCGCTGCCCGCCGCTGTCGTCCTCGTCGATGAATCGCGCCAGGCCGGCAGCCATCAGGGCGACACGGTGGCTGTGCCCGGCCTCGTCGGCACCGAGAAAATCGAGCGCCGCCGAGAGGGCCAGCACGGCGCGATCAAGGTCGACCGCCAGGGCGGTGGGTGCGGGATCGGTCATGGGCCCGATCATACACCCACAGGGCGGGCGGGGTCATCAGTGGCGCCGCCGGTCCTTCGGCCAATCGAGGTATTCCGGCGGCCGCTTGCGTACCCAATGCAGAAAGACGGCCATCTCCGGATCGGACTGAACCGCCTGTGGGGTCGAGAACGCCGCCGCCAGTTCGGCCTCGTTGAAGCGGGCATGCAGGGCGCGGTGGCAGATCTTGTGGAGATGGGACGTCGTGCGCCCCCCGACCGATTTCGGCCCCCAGTGATGCTCGTCCACCGAAGCAGCAACGTTCCGACCCACGGGCGTCCATATTGCCAATTCCCGCAATCATGGATATTGTTACGAAATCAGTTGCCCTGGAGGATGACATGTCAAATTGGCAAAAGTTTTTTCTTGGTGGTCTCGGCGCCTTATTGCCAATGATCATTACGATAGCATTTGTCGATAACGAAAATGTCTCCAAGTTTCTTGGAAGAATTTCCACTAACGATATCGACGACATGAAAGATATATTAGGGTTCACCATCCGGATCCCCGCCATTTTTATTGTTGGCGGACTCTGGGTGATAATGAACTCGCTTCAAAAGAATGAAGTTGGAAAGGCTATCCAGCTTGGCATCGTCGCTCCTGCCAGTGTTCTTGCGCTAGTGAACGGAACGAAGCCTGTAGATCCGCCTCATGAATCCGCATATCGTCATTCCTATCTGGCCACGGCATCCTTCCAGATCGCATCTCTCGACGACTCTGTGGTTATGCAAAGCCAGACTGTAGGTCCGGACCCGAAATCCTGGGATTGCGTCTGGATCGGAATTCGGGGAGGCCGCTGCAAGTAAACCCTCACCCCTCGACCAGCGCCCCTTCCTCCAGCCGCACCATGCGGTCCATGCGGCGGGCGAGGTCGGGGTTGTGGGTGGCGATCAGGGCGGCGACGCCGGTGGTGCGGACCAGGTCCAGCAGTTCGGCGAACACGCCCCCCGAGGTGTGGGGGTCGAGGTTGCCGGTCGGCTCGTCGGCGAGCAGGACCTTGGGCTGGTTGGCCAGGGCGCGGCAGATCGCCACCCGCTGCTGCTCGCCGCCGGACAACTGGCCGGGGCGGTGCTCGATTCGGGCGCCGAGGCCCATTTTCCCCAGCAACTCCACTGCCCGCGCCTTCGCTTGCGCCCGCGACTTGCCAGCGATCAACTGCGGCACCACCACGTTCTCCAGGGCCGAGAATTCGGGCAGCAGGTGGTGGTACTGGTAGACGAAGCCGAGTTGCAGCCGCCGCATCTGGGTGCGCTTGTCGTCGCCCAGGCGCCCGCAGGCCTCGCCGCTCAACCACACGTCGCCGGAATCGGGGCGCTCCAGCAGGCCGGCGATGTGCAGCAGCGTCGACTTGCCCGCCCCCGAAGGGCCGACCATGGCGACGATTTCGCCGGGACGGATCGACAGCTCGGCGCCCTTCAGCACCTCGATCACCGTCTTGCCCTGGGTGAAGCTGCGGCAGATCCCCTCCAGGCGCAGGCCGTAGGCGGCGTTACTCATAACGCAGGGCCTCCACCGGATCGAGATTGGCGGCGCGCCACGAGGGGTAGATGGTGGCGGCGAAGGACAGGCCCAGCGCCATCAGCATCACCGCGATCACCTCGCCGGGATCGACGCGGGCGGGAAGCTGGGTGAGGAAGTACATCTCGGCGGCGAACAGGTCGCGGCCGACGATCGACTGGATGAACTGGCGGATGGCCTCGATGTGGGTGGCGAACCACACGCCCAAGGCGAGGCCGAACAGGGTGCCCGAGACGCCGATGCTCGCCCCGGCAAGGAAGAAGATGCGCATGATCGAACCCTTGGTCGCCCCCATGGTGCGCAGGATGCCGATGTCCGAGCCCTTGTCCTTCACCAGCATGATCAGGCTGGAGATGATGTTGAAGGCGGCGACGATGATGATCAGGGTCAGGATCAGGAACATCACGTTCCGCTCGACCTGGATGGCATTGAAGAAGCTGGCGTTGGCCTGCTGCCAGTCGTAGATCCGCGCATTCCCGGCGGTCAGGCGGTGGATGGCCAGCCGGGTGTCGGGGACCTTGTCGGGGTCGTCGAGGAAGACCTCGATCTGCGTCACCGCGTCGGGGTGGCGGAAGTAGGTCTGCGCCGCCTCCAGCGGCATGAAGACGAAGCTCGAATCGTACTCGAACATGCCGACGTCGAAGGTGCCGACGACCTGATAGGCGCGCATGCGCGGCATGGTGCCGAACGCGGTGGCATTGCCCTTGGGCGAGATCAAGGTCACCGAATCGCCGATCACCACGCCGAGCTTCTGCGCCAGGCGATAGCCGATCACCACCCCGCCGCCGCCGCGGAATTCCTCGGCCGAGCCGGTGAACTTGCGGGCGATGATGTCGCGGCCCAGCACGTCGTCGGGTCGCACCCCACGGACGATGGCGCCGGCCGCCGCCGCCTGCGAGGTGGCCATCACCTGGCCCTCGACGGTGGGGATCGCCTTCACCACCCCGGGCAGCAGACGGATCTGGTCGGACAGGTGATCGAAATCGGTCAGCGACACGCTGGAGCCGTAGACGCCGATATGGCCGTTGATGCCGAGGATGCGCGACAGCAACTCCTGGCGGAAGCCGTTCATCACCGCCATCACCACGATCAGCGTCGCCACCCCCAGGCCGATGCCGAGCAGCGAGAAGCCGGCAATCACCGAGATGAAGCCTTCCTTGCGCCGCGCCCGCAGATAGCGGAAGGCGACCATCCGTTCGAAGGTGTCGAACACCATATCCCCCGCCCCTTTCCGCTCAGGCCGTCAGCCGAGCCAGCGCCGATTCCACCGACAGTTCTTCCTTGACCCCGGTGGCGCGGTTCTTCAACTCGACCACCCCCTGGGCGACGCCCTTGGGACCGGCGACCAGTTGCCAGGGCAGGCCGATCAGGTCCATGTCGGCGAATTTGACCCCGGCGCGCTCGTCGCGGTCGTCGTAGAGCACCTCGACGCCCTGTTCCGAGAGGGTGCGGTAGACGTCCTCGCACACCCGGTCGCAGGCGGCGTCGCCGCTCTTGAGGTTGACCACCCCGACCTTGAACGGGGCCACCGCTTCCGGCCACTTGATGCCGCGCTCGTCGTGATTGGCCTCGATCAGGGCGCCGACCAAGCGCGAGACGCCGATGCCGTAGGAGCCCATCTCCACCGCCACCGGAGCCCCGTCGGGACCGGTGACCACCGCGTTCATCGCCTGCGAGTACTTGGTGCCGAAATAGAAGATGTGGCCGACCTCGATGCCGCGGGCGACCTTGAGGCGCTCGGGCGGCGGCACGTTGGCGGCGTTGGGGTCGTGCTTCTCGTCGGTC
>JACRFY010000253.1 GCA_016212565.1 Magnetospirillum sp.
TCCAGGCATTTCCCGGTGGCGGTGGGCGACTACTGGCTGGCGGCCGGCATCCGCTTCTCCTCGTTCAAGTTGGTGGACGGCTTCGCCCTGGCCACCGTGCAGTTTGGCACCCGCACCGAGATCACATTGCTGGGCCTGGCCGTGCTCAGCCAGCCGGTAGGGACGGAAAATCCGTTCGTGCGGGTCGAACTGGCGCTGAAGGCGCGGTTCTCTCCCGATGAGGGGGCGCTGGGCATCGTCGCGGCGCTGACCCCCAACTCCTACCTCTTTTCCAAGGACTGCAAGCTCACCGGCGGCCTGGCCTTCAATGTATGGTTCGAGCCCACCGCCAAGGGGGCGG
Organism: Magnetospirillum sp.; assembly: GCA_016212565.1. Lineage (GTDB taxonomy): Bacteria > Pseudomonadota > Alphaproteobacteria > Rhodospirillales > Magnetospirillaceae > JACRFY01. The sequence continues at coordinate 341 of JACRFY010000253.1, forward strand.
AGAACCATGCCGGCGACTTCGTCATCACCCTGGGCGGCTATCATCCCAAGCTGCAGGTGCGCCCGCATTATCCTACGGTGGCGCGCGTCGGGCTGAAGTGGCTGATGCCCGACAAGGGTGTCTCGGTGGAGGGCGGCGTCTATTTCGCGGTCACCCCGTCCTTCGTCATGGCCGGCGGGCACCTCAGCGCCATATACCAGTCGGAGGCGGTTCGCGCCTGGTTCTCCGCCGACGCCGATTTCCTGGTCGGCTGGGAGCCGTTCTCCTATGCTGCCGAGATCAAGGTGCGGCTGGGCGCCAGCGCCACCGTCAAGCTGCTGTGGGTGCAAGAGACCCTGGACTTCGAGCTGGGCGTGCTGTTCCGGGTCTGGGGCCCGCCGTTCTCGGGCGAAGTCAAGGCCGATCTGGGCGTACTGACCGTCACCATCCCCATCGGTGAGACCGAACGCCTCGACAGGCCCAAGCCGCTGTCCTGGGCCACCTTCGCCGCCAAGTTCTTCCCCAGGCCCGCCCCCGGTTCCCAGGAGCTGCGGCCGCTGTCGGTAGTCGTCGCCGCCGGCATCTCCGGGGAACGGCGCGAGGGCAAGGTTGCCCGCCCGCTGGTCAATGGCGGCGAACTGCGGCTGATGGTGTCCTGCTTCGTGCCGCTGACCGAAGTGCCCAAGGGCGGCAAGGTGACCGGCGGAAAGCCTTTCGACACCAAGTTGGGCATCCGGCCGATGAATGCGCGGTTGCAGTCCTCGACCGTAGCCTTGCAGTGCCGGGGGCCGGCTGGCCCGGTCGAGCAGTTGGAGGTGGAGGGTACCGTCTCGAACCTACCCGAAGCGCTGTGGAGCACCAAGCCGCCGCCCGATCCTGACAAGGACGAGTTGAAGGTCGGAGTGGTGGCGGCGCTGTCGGGGGCGAATGTCAAGCTGAAGCCGCGGCTCGACCCACTGCCGACGGTCGAGGCCAACCTGGACGAGACACGGGTGATCAACACCTCGGTCCGGTCAGGCGGGCGCCAGTGCTACGAACATGCCGCGTACGTTTCGCCCGAGAAGGCGCGCGACAGGTTCAACAACTGCGTCGGCCTGCCCCGCCGCGAGGTGTTGGAGGGTCTGGCGGCCGAGGGGTTCTCCTTCGCCGGCGGCGATCTGCGCCTCAGGCACGACCAGCTTCAGATCCGCAATTCCGGCCACAGCATGCTATACGCGGTCCCCGAACTGGTGCCGCTGGGCAAGCTTCGCGCCCAAGTCGCCGGGTAGACGCATGGCCACCAAAGTCAAATTCCGCGACCGTTCGCCGCCGCCCCTCCAGGCCGGGGACTACACGCTGACCGCCACCCAGACCGTGCAGGTGGTGCAGGACGGCAAGACACAGACCCATATCCTGCCCGAGGAATCGGCCCACTTCGTGGTCGCGGCGCCGCGCTTCCGCCTGGCTCCCGACGAAATCTATTCGCTCTATCCCCCGGATGGTCAGGCCGGGGATTTCAACGACTCCCTGCCGCATGTGGTGTTCCGCCGCCACACCCTGCCGTGGGAGCGCCCGCCGGCCAAGGACCAGGCGGAACTGCCGTGGCTGGCGCTTCTGCTGTTCGACGAAGATGAATTCAAGACGGCCAAGGTCGCGACCAGCCCCGTCGCCGAGGTGCGCCCCAAGGGCGATGTGCCGAAAGGTCTGCGCCTTCCCGACATCACCCTCGACGAGATGGAACGGCAGCCGGACAAGGACCGCCTGTGCTCAACCATCGAGGTTCCCGGCCCCCTGTTCCGCCGCCTCGCCCCAGCGCCGTCGGACCTGCCCTATCTGGCCCATTCCCGCCAGGCCGAAACCGCACACAAGGAGGACATCGCCGGCATCGGCGACGGCTGGTTCTCGGTGGTGCTCGCCAACCGCCTCCCGGCAGCCGGCCGGCGGAACATCGTCGCCCTGGTATCGCTGGAGGGCCATCTCGCCACCCTGCGCGACGCCCGTGACCCGAAGTTTAAGGACACGGTGCGCATGGTGCTGTTGGGGCAATGGGCGTTCACCTCGGCCGGCGCCGGCTTCGCCCAGGTGGCGGACGGGCTGGCCTATGTCGGCGGCATCCGCAAGGACGAGAACCGCAAGGACCAATGGCTGCGCCACCATCCCGCCGCCACCCAGGCCAATGGGGCGGTAAGCAACGCCCTGGAACTGGGTTATGTGCCGCTTCCCCATCTGCTGCGCCAGGGGGACAGGACGGTGTCGTGGTACCGGGGACCGCTGACGCCGGTGCCCGTGTCGCGGGATACCCGCAACTGGCTGTTCGCCAGCAGTGACGACGCGCTGCAATACGACGAGGATACGGGCATGTTCAATGCCTCCTATGCGGCGGCCTGGCAGGTGGGGCAACTGCTGATGCTGCAGGCGCCCGAGGTGGCGCGCGCCCTTTACACCTGGTGGACGGACTTGGCCGGCACCGCCTTGGTGGCCGAGGGCAAGACGGCGCTGGGACACGAACCCGACAACACCCTGCTGCGCGACCCGCTGTTCATGTCCGTGGTGCTCGAACTCATCGGGAAGGACGGCCCATGACGCTGTTCGCCGCCATCGACCGCGCCAAGAGTCAGGAAACCCTCACCCGACCGCCGCCGCTGCCGGCGTCGGTCACTTCGTTCCTGGGGCGGCTGGTGCTGCTGCACGGCGTGCCGTTCCCGTATCTGGTGCCGCACGAGACACTGCTGCCGCCGGAAAGCCTGAAGTTCTTCCATCTGGACCCGCAATGGATCAACGCCCTGGTGGGCGGCGCCCTGTCGGTGGCCCGCAGCGACGACCGCCAGGCGCTGCTCAATCAAGTGATGGACGAATACTATATGGCCGAGTTGCTGAAATCGGCGCGTGACGCCCGCGCCCGCGACCGCCAGCACAGCGACCCCGCACGCGCCGAAGCCGACACCGCGGCTCCCGCTGACGGCACCGGCGCACATTTCCACACCTTCACCGGCTTCCTGCTGCGTTCGCGGCTGCTGCAGGCCTGGCCGGGGGTGGAGATCGAGGCCCATTGTGCCAACGGCACCAAGCTGTTCTTCCTGCGCCTGGAGCGCCTGGCCCCCGACCTCTTGTTCGGATTGGCGGACGGCCGCATCGCCACCCTGGCCTTGAACCAGCCACCGGAAGGCGCCCACTTCAAAGTGAGCGGCAACCAGGCCGACGCCGACCGGCGGATCGACATGGCGGCACTGGCGGCAAGGTGCATGCCGAAAAGCTCGGCGGCGCTGGCCAAAGCCCAGACCAGCCGGCGCCTGCGCTTCACCTTCACCGTGGAGCGCTAGATGGCCGCAAAGGACCAGGACTGGACCAACCACATCCCCAAACAGGCCGTCCCCTCGGAGTTGGAGCGCCTGCTGGTGCCGATGCGCATCGAGGCGCTGTCGTTCGGCCGTCCCGGGACGACGCGGTTCTTCGACGCCACTCCGGCCTACCGGCGGCTGACCCTGCCCGGCTGGCTGCCGGTGGGCGGGTCGCTGCGCCGCCGGTTCGAGCCCACCGACCAGCCTACCTTCCTGCCGCCCGGCATCCACCTGCACTGGACCTTGCCGGCCGGCTTCACCACCCTGCGCAGCTCGCCCGGCGAGAAAGAGGGACCGGCATCGCCGCCGGCGCCCAATCGCTGGCTGGTGACACGGCTGACCCACAGCCCGGGCCGGGAACCGGCCCTCACCGGCTGGGTGGTGGCCAGCGACCTGATCCGGCCCTTCCGCGACAATGCCGAGGATGGGGTGCCCTGGATGGCGGCGGACGCCACCACGGTCTTTCGCGCCGCCCTTCTGGGCGAGCGCTGGCGCCTGCAGGACTGGCAGGAGCCGGGCCCCTCGGGCGAGCGGCCGGTGCTGACCGCCTTTGCTCCCGGCAACCTCGGCTTCGCCTCGCACTATCCCTCGTGCCGTAGCGCCTTCGGCTTCCATGACCGCGCGGCCGATCTGTCGCCCGACGCCACCTACGCCTATGTGGTGGCCGGCTGGTTCGCCGAGGCGGACAGGGACCCGCTCGATGTCACCACCCGCGACCTGTGGATCGAGCGCATGCGCGAGATGGGCTGGTCGGCGGCGGGGCTGTCCTCACGGCTGCCGCGCCGCACCCTGTGCCATGCCTCAGTGGGCGGGCTGCGCTGGCGCCCCGAGGGCAAATGCCCGCCCCGATTGTTCTCGCCCACACCGGTGCTGGCCTCGGGCATCATCGAGGCTGCGGCCCGGCTGGTGCGGCGCCAGATCGGCAACCACCCGGCGGCGGAGACGATCCTGGATGCCGCCCGGCTGGCGGCCATGGCCGCGATGCGCCCGACCCTGCCGCAAGTCCTGCAGGACGACTTCCTGCCCGGCATCGACGCCTTTCTGGGAGCCAGGGCGAGCGTGCACGACACCACCTTCACCGCCCATGGCGGCGGCAGCTGCTGGGAGGTGGCCGCAGCCGACAAGTCGGCGGTGCGCCTGCCCAAAGACATCTCGGATGCGCTGGTGGAACTGAACAAGTGCCAGAGGCGGCTTGATCACGCCCGCCGCCGACGTGCCGCCGAACGCCGCAACCTGTTCGCCTCCTGGTACCAGGAGGTGTTCCGCCACTTCCACCGCCGTCACATCCGCCAGCCGGCCGAGGAGGTGTCCCGCCTGCTGGCCAAGCGCCGCCAGACCGCGCTGGACCGGGTCAAGGCGCTGGCCGATCCCCAAACCGGCCTGGTCGCCGTTGCCAGGCTGGACCGGGACGTGGCCAGGGCCCAGCTTCAGGCGTTGCTGGCGAAAGCGGGGCTACAGTTGCGGCAACGGCCGCTACCGCGGTTCAGGCGCGCGGCCGACCCCTTCCTGTTGCTCAAGGACGTGGATGCGCCGTTGATCCAGGGCGGCGCCCAGCCTCTGGCCTGCCGCATCGGCGGGCAGGTGCTGGAGCGCCTGGGCTCGGAGGGTCGTTTCGCCCTGCGCGCCGATAGCAACCGGCGGCTGAGGGCGGTTCTGGACGCCTATGAGACCCAGTTGCGCGCCAAGGGTGTGGATCCCGTGGTCAAGGCCCGCGATATGGTGCTGGACCACCTGCTGCTCGATCCCGCCCTGGCGGAGGCGGTCGCCCCCGCCCAGGCGGCGGGCCTGGCCGAGGTGCAGCGGCTTCTAGCGACAAGCGGGGCTCAGCCGAGAGATGTGGACATGGCCGAAAGCGGCGGCAGTATGCTGCCCATCAGGGCCCTGCTGTCCGCCACCGTCATCGATGCCGATGGCGAAGCGGGCTCGGCCGCGCCGGTCTACATGCGCTGGCGCGCCACCTTCACTCCCGCCGCCGAGGCCGGCAGAGACTGGACCCTCGGCCGCGACGACATCGACTGCAGCGGTGCCCGGACCACCACCCGGCGCGGCCGTCACTATCGGGGACTATCGGTGATCGCCACCAATCTGCAGCGCCACCTGCCGCTAGGGCAGCAGGCGCTGCTGCGCGGCTTCCCCATCGGCAATCTGGCCGGCCAAAGCCTGTCGGGCCTGACCGATGCCCTGGCGATGATCGATACCACCGCCCAGCTTCCCCCCATCGACGGGTTGGGCGATGCGCGCCGCGCCGCGGACGTCACCGCCTGGGTGGATTCGGCCTTTGCCTCGGCGCCGCTGCTGCAATTGGAGCACCTGCGCGAATCCTTCCATGCGGTGCGTGAAGGGGGTCTCACCGTCGACGAGTTGGACCTGATCGATTCCTTCGGCCGTGTCACCCGGGTGATCGGCGGCGATCGCGGCGTACCGCTGGAGGTGGGGCGGTCCTTGTCCTCGCCCTCGAGCCCCGCCACGGCGGCCTGGCTGCGTCCGCGGCTGGTGCAGCCGGCGCGCCTGGAACTGCGCTGGCTGACCGCCACTAGCGATGGCGACAGCGTCGAGGACGAACTCACCAGCCCCATCTGCGGCTGGGTGGTGCTCAACCGCCTGGAGGGCAGCCTGGTCATCCACGACGGCCGCGGCAAGGCGCTGGGCGCCGTCCATTCGGTGGTCCTGCCCACGGGCAGCGAGGACGTGCGCTGGAGCACCTTGCCCATGCGCCCGCGTGGCGAGGGGGCCGGGGCGCCGATGCCCGGGCCCGGGGACATCGCCAATCCGCACCTGCTGAAGTTCGTCAAAGGCCTGCTGGCCCTGTCGGCGAAGGACCGCGACACCAGCGCCTTCCGCGCCTTCCGCGATTATCTGACCAAGATCGAGGACAGCTCGCCGCTGCCCCATGACGGCAGCCTGCGCATGGTGGCCTGCGGCCAGCCGCTGGCAGTGGTGCGCGCCGGGCTGACGCTGGAACTGGACGGCCCGCCGCTGCTGGACCAGCGACTTAAGGCATTGGGCAGCCCCGACCAGACCTGGCTGAAGCAGTCCTGCCCGGAAGCTGTCGTCCACGTCCGTCTGGGGGACAGACGCATCGGCAGCGACGGCTTGGTGGGCTATTTCGTCGACGACGGCAGCGATTCCGCCTATGCGGCCCTGCGTCTCGGCGGCGAACAGCCGAAGGCCTCGGTGGTCGAGGCGCACAAGTACATGCTGGCCGACACCACCATCCCGCTGCGCCTGGACCCCATCGAGGGGCGCTCGCCCGAAGTGAGGCTGACCCTGCTGATGGATCCCCGTGCCGGCATCCATATGGTCTCGGGCATCCTGCCGGTGACCACCGCCGCCCTGTCCAGCGATCTGGTGGCCAACACCTTGCTGGGCAATGAGTTCTCGCTGCTGGTCGCGCCAGCCCTGGGCGATGCCGCCGCGGTCGGTGGCCCGCGGATTCTGTCGGTTCCCCTTCCCACCGAAGGACGTGGTGAATGGGATTGGGTGGCGTTCGAGCGCCCCGACCAGGCGGCGCACCAGTCGCCGCTGGCCCCTGACCGGCGCGCCACGCCGTCGCTGGCCGGGCCGATGGCCCTGGTGGAAGGTTGGTTGAGCCATCGACCCGGCAGGTCCACATGACCGTGACGATTGCCGCCAGCCCCCCCGAACCCAGCGCGGACGGCCGCAGCCTAACCCTGAGCGTCAGAATTGCCACCGACCGGCCGCGTTTCTATCTTGAGCTGCCGATGGGCGCTGGCCCAAATGCCCTGGTGCCCAAGACGGGCTTCGGCAAGCTGACCTTCATCCTGGCCGAGCGCGCCCCGGTATGCGTCACAGTGGACCGCACCAACCACCTGCTGTCCTTCCAGAACGAGACGGACCAGCCCCTCGACCTGCGGCTCCAAATCGGCAACCTCGCCAATGCCGACCTCGGCCTCATCCGCCTGCCGCTGCAGGACGAGGATGGCCGCGAACTGGCCGCCACCTCGGTGGCGATCGCCCGGGTCGAACGCCCGCGCAGCCTGGCCATCACCCGGCTGTCGCCCTCGGCCTCCAGACTGGTGGCGGGGTCACGGCTGGACATCGCCTGGGCCATCGACACCGACAGCGACAAGGACATTCAACTCGCCTGGTCTCCCGAGCCCGAGCGCATCAAGTTCGGTCCAAAAGGGAAGTTGTCCGGTGTCGCCACCTTCCGGGCGCGGCGGCTGGGGAGTGGACGCCTGCAGGACTACCGGCTGGCGGCGAAAACGGAGGACGTGAAAGAGGAGGCGCGCGTGGTCAGTGTGCAGGTGGTCGATCACAACGGCCTGTTCTATTACCAACCCGCGGCCAGGGTGCCCGGCGTCGACACCTTCGACCTGGACGTGCTGGGGCTGTTCACCCATCCCAAGAACGGCCGCCTGTACCTGCTGGGCCGCAATCGCGCCGAGACCGAGGCGCGACTGTGGTGGTCCGATCACGGTTTCGCCGAGGCCGGCTGGACCCTGCTGCCCGGCACCTTCCCGCTGAAGGTGGCGCGGCGGCCGGGGGCCATCGTCGGCAATATCCTGTGGCTGGTGGGCGGGGACGCCTGCAACGCTAAGTTCAAGGCCTGCTACGGCAACACCTGCCAAGGCTACGATCTCGACACCGGCGAATTCATCAAGGACGTGGTCTTCGATAAGGAAATGGCGCCGCGGCTGGGCCATGCGGTGCTGGCGGTGGGTGACAATCTGTGGGTGATGGGTGGGCTGGACCGCGACAGCAAGAAGGGATTGAATGACGTCTGGGCCATGCGCCCCGACCGCACGTGGGACCATCGGCCCAATGCGCCGTGGACCGGTCGCCTGGCCTTCGCCGCCGCCGCCACCGCCTCGGCGGTGTGGGTGTTCGGCGGCTTCTCACAGCCGTTGGGCGCCAGTTTCGGCGACCTGTGGCACTGCGACCTGCGCACCGGCGAGTGGAAATGCCGCGGCAATCCGTTGGGGCGCGACACCGAGAAGGACCGCGCCACCACCAGCGGCACGCTGTTCTGCGCCGGCGTACTGTTCCCGCCGGATCCGCATAGCGGCGACAGCATCTATTGCCTGGCCGAAACCTACCATGCCACCGAGAAGCTGTTCCGGCGCAGCTACCAGTTGGTGCGCAACGATGGCGGCACCTGGGTGCGCAGCGATCTGGGGCTGGTTCAGAACAGCCCCCACGACGTGTTCTGCGGCAAAGTCTACTACCGCCTGGGCGGCACGGTGTTTGGCAAAAGCGTCATGCTGTGGGCGCTGACCACCGATGCGGCCGCCTCGGACAAGATCGTCTACCTGACCAATCCATCTGTGAGCGCGCCATGAAGTCCTTCCTCGCCGTAGCTGCTCTGATCGGCCTTTGCGCCCTGCCGGCCCTGGCTGGACAGCCGGTCACCACCACCCTGCTCAGCCGGGATGCCCTCGACCAGAACAAGGATGTGAGCTGGGGCAAAGGGAAGGTTGCCCCGACCAGGGACAGCCAGACGGCACAGACGGTCGCGATCGCCTTTTCCCCCCGGATTCCCCCCGGTTCCTTGACCCGTTGCGCCGTCCGCGTGGTGGCCCAGCCCTATGCCGGAAGCGATCTCAACCTGGAACTGGTCGACGCCCAGGGCGAGATGCTGGGCTCGGCCGTGGTGTCGGCAAGTCCCCTGCGGCAGCGGATCGATCTGGGCGGCGGGGCCCAGTCGGGCCTGTGCCAGGCCATCGACCGGATGAGAGGCAGCGGCAAACCCCTGTCCATGACAATCCGCGTCCAGACGGTCACCGCCGACACGCTGACGCTGTGGGGTGCCGACGATCGCAGCCTGGAACCCCGGCTGATCGTCACCTACGAGGAGCCCGGGGTCTCCCCGTCGCAGTGGCTGACCCTGCGCGGCAATGCCCAGCACAACGGCCGAGCGCCGCTGTCCTTCCGCGACAACGAGCCGCCTCGCGCCAACCCGGCCCCCAGCCGGTCGTTCCCCGGCGACGGGGTCAGGGCGCGCGACGTCCACGCTGTGCCGCTGGTGGTCGGCCGCCGGCTGGTGGCGACGACCGAGAAGGACCAGGGGACTTATGCCCTCAGCGTCTTCGATCTCAACGGCAGGACCTTGGGCAGCCAGCGCCTGGCCAGCCTGCCCAAATTCCTGTCCGCCAGCCCGCAGGGCAGAATCGCCGTGGTCACTGTCCAGGGCAACGACCATGCCGTCGCCTTCTATGAGCTTTCGCCGCAGGGGCAGCCGTTCTGGGCTGGCAGGGGGAATCTGGTGGGCGGCGGCCAGGTGACCGCCGTGCCGGCCTTCGGCGCCGACGGGTCGCTGTATGTGGCCACCGATCGCAACGTCATGGCCCTCACTCCCGACGGACGGCAGAAATGGTGGCGGCGGAGCGTGTTATTTCCCAACGGCGCCGTGGCGTTGAGCGAGGACGGCACGACCGTCTACGTGCTGTCGGGCGGCGACGATGCCGCCCTGCTGGCATTGGATGCCTCCAACGGCCAGTGCCGGTGGAAGGGCAGGATCTCGCTGGAGGTGGGAAACAATGACCAACTGCTGAAGGGCATCAGCAAGACGCAGCCCGCCGGCCCGCCGGTGCCGGTGGCCGCACGCAAGTCGGTCTATCTCACCAACCGCTTCCCCACCGGCGAAGAACTATACGTGTTCAAAGAGGTCGAGGACGGCGGCGAGGACACCGCTACCCTGCCCGACGGCGATTGCGTGGACAATCCCAAGCGCCTGCAACGGTTGGCAACGAACCGCGAGGGGGGGGTAACCCTGCCGGTGATCGGCAGCGATGACACCGCCTATTACGTCGACGGCAAACGGATCTGCGCCCATGGCGACAAGCGCAATGGCTGCTATGCCCTGACCTGCGAGGCCGGCGTGCCGACCATGCTGGTCGCCGACAGCAGCGACCCGCCCCGACTGGTGGGCATAAACGATGCCGGCACCGTCGCCGAGATCACCCTGAGCGAGACCGAGCCGAAGACCGCGTCCTGTCTCCAGGTCTCGTCGCCCTCCAAGGCCCCCAAGCAGAAGCCGGACGAGGATCCCGCCAAGGGCCCCAATCTTGCCATAGCGCCCAACGGCATGCTGGTCAACCTGACCAACCAACAGCGGTTCAGCGCCTTCGCGCCGTCGCGGGGCGCCGGCGAATACAAGGTGACCCGCGAAAAGATAGTTCCCGGTCAACGCCCGGTGTTCCGCGCGGCCCGCATCTCTGCCTTAGCGATAACGCTGGACGAGCCGGTGGCGGTGACGATGTGGGCGTCGGAACGCATTACCCTGGGCGACGGCTTCCGCGTCGGCGAAAAGGCGACACTTTATGCCGAGGCGGGGGATCTGCCGTAATGGAATGCCGGTGAACGCTCGATCTGAGCCGACGCAAGGAGATGGTGCCCCTTTCCCCGGCGCCCGCCCCTACGTTCCCCACTCCCGGATCACCACTGCGGCCATCGCCCGGGCGGCGTGGCCGAGCAGGCTGCGGCGCTCGCCATCCATATGGGCGCGGCCGCGCAAGGGCACCGCCACCGTCGCCTCGCCGACCAGCGCCATTCGCACGCGGTAGACGGCGGCGTCGGGGACCAATTGGCGGTCGGCAAAGCGGGCGGGAATGTCACCGCCGAACGGCACGGCCAGGCTCGGCTCGCTCAACGCCTTGACCGCTATCCGGTCGATCGCCACCACCCGCGCCGCCATCCGGCCCCCGCCCCCCTCGGGGAGAAACCACGCCCCCGCCCCCACCGCCAGCCGCGGCAGGTCGGCCTCGTCGACATAGGCCTCGACCTGGCCGCCGCGGTGCAGCACCAGGATCGGCTCGCGGCTGTTGATCCATTGCCCGGTCTGCACGCCCGGCGAAACATCGCTGACGATTCCGGCAAAGGATGCGGTCAGAGTCAGGCGGCGCAGATCGGCGGCCAGTGCCGACTTCTCCACCACCGCGCCCTCCAGTTCCTCGGCGATGGCCTTGGCGCGGGCGCGGAAGCTGTCCTCGAAGCCGACCGCGTCCCACTCGTAGCGCAGCACCCTGATCCGCCGCTCGGTCTGTTCCAGCCGCAACAGAGCGTCGGGATTGTGAAGGTGAACCAGGACTTCGCCCGCCACCACCCGCTGCCCTTCGGCCGGAAGGGCAGTCGCCACGATTCCCGGGGCGGGGGCATAAAGGACGGCGTATTCGTTGGCCTTCAGCAGTGCCGGGGCCGAGACCCGGCCGCTCCACGGCACCGCCACCACCAGCAGCAATCCGCCGAAGAGGAACAAGGTGCGTCGGCTGCGCCGGGTGGCGCGGATGGTGCCGAGGCGGCTCGCCCATTCCTCCATCTCGGCGGCGATCGGCTTGACCACGAACCAGCCGATCTCGACCGCGAACAGGATCACCCCCACCACCTTGATGAAGAAATGATAGACCAGCAAGGCAATGCCGAGAAACAGGGTCAAACGGTAGAGCCACACCGCCCAGGCGAAGGCGATCATCCCCAGGCGGAGACGCGGCGGCAACGCCTCGGGCGACGGCTCGCCGAGGCCGAACAACACCTCGCGCAAGTGCCAGCGGGCCAGCGCGAAGGCGCGCGGATGCAGGTTGGGCTGGTCGAGGGCGTCCATCGCCAGGAAGTAGCCGTCAAAGCGCATGAACGGCGACAGATTGACCGCCAACGAGCTGATCCAGGTGGTCGCCGCCAGGGTGAAGGCCAGCGAGCGCGCCGTGCCATCGGGCAGCAGCGCCCAGGCCAGGGTCGCCCAGGCGGCCAGGGCCAACTCGGCGAGGATGCCGGCGGCGCCGATCAGCAGACGCCGGCGGCGGTCGGAGAGCTTCCACGCCTCGTTGACGTCGGTATAGAGCATCGGCCACAGCACCAGGAACGCCACCCCCATCGTCGGCACCCGGCAGCCGAAGGTCTTGGCGGCGAACGCGTGCCCCAGTTCGTGACAGACCTTGGCAACCCCCAGCGCCACGCCGAAGGCGGCCAGCCCGCCAAGGGAGACGTGGTCGACGAAAGTGGCGGCAAACACCTCCCACTGGCGGGCAACCAGAACCAATCCCACCGCCAAAGCGGCGAAGGTGGCGAAGCGAAAGGCCCGGCTGCCCAGCCAGGCGACCCAGGGCAAGGCGGCGTCCAGCATGGCGTCGGGGCGGACGAGCGGCAGGCGGAAGAACAGGTAATGGTGGAGCAGCCAGATCGCCCACGAGGTCTTGCCGGCGTCGTGGATCGCCAGCAGGCGGGCGACGTGTTCGGGCTCTGCGGCCTTCAAAAGCTGGCTGCGGGCGAGAAATTCGACCACCCCGCCGACCGCGTCGACGTCGATATCGAGGACGGTGTCGCGGCGCACGCTCGCGGCCACCGCGGCGGGATCGCCGAGATGCCAGCGCGTCAACACTTCGAAGGCCGGCCACGAAAGGCGGAAGAAGCGGTTGCTCACCGGATCGTGCAGGGTCCAGCTGGGGGCGCCGTCATGGCCGGCCGGGCCCGGTAGCACCGCCAGATCGTCGCGCAGCGCCGGCAGGGCCAGGGTGGCCGACAACATCCCCTAGACCCCGATGAACTGGCGGATGGTGGCCAGCGGGCGGCGAAACAGCCACCACACCAGCGGCACGGTGTCGCCGTCGATCCGGGCCGTGCCCTTGAGGCCGAGGCGCGGCGGCGTGCCCGTGCCGTCGAGACCGGCCCGCACCCGGTGGGCAAGGGTGGCATCGGGCCGGGCCGAGGCCTCGTAGGCGACCGAGCGCACCACCGCCCGCGCCGGCGACAGCGGCGCGGTATTGAGGAACAGAGTCAGGCGGCGGCCGGGCTCGACCTCGCCGACATCGGCCGGCGATACCCAGGCCTCGATCTCGGTATCACGCTCATCGGCGACCGCCATCACCCTCTCACCCACCGCCACCGGCCGGCCGATCCACTCCGAGGCATCATCGAACACCGCCACTCCCGCCCGCGGCGCCTTGACCTGAATGCGAGCGAGCTGGTTTTCCAGCAAACGGGCCTCGGCGGCCTTCTCCTCCGCCCTGCCGGCGAGGATCGCCGCCTGGGTCTTGGCCTTGGCATCGAACACCATCGCCTGTGCCGCCTGCCGGTACTCGGCCTCGGCGGTCGCTTGCTGCTGAAGGGCGACCTCGAGCCGTCCGACCAGGTTGGTGGCGTCGAGGGCGAACAGCATCTGGCCCTCGACGACACTGTCGTTGGGGGCAACGGCAAGGGCATCGACGACGCCGTCGAGGGGGGCGCGCACCACCACCGGATGAGCGGGCACGGCCTCGGCGGGAGCGAGGACCGAACCGGTCACCGGGATGAAGGCAGCGGCCACCGCCGCCGCGGCGACCCATTTCGATCGCCCCTTCGGCAGGCGAAAGGCCAGCTTGCGCGGCGCACGCGCCTTGCGTGCCAGCCCGGCGAGGTCGGCGAGGCGATCGAGCAGCGCCACTTCGTCATCGCGGAAGGGGTCGTCGCGGGCAAAGAGCAGATATTCGTCGCCAACCGGCAGCGCCACCGCATGCGGCGGCAGCCACTCCCCCCACTGCGCGCCGAGTGCAGTCGGCAGATCGGCGGCGGTGACGGTGCGGAGGCGTTCCGCGGCAAGGTGCGGGAACACCTGCCCCAGCCACAGGACCAGCGGCGCACCGGCTTCGACATTGGCGACGCTCGACAGGGCAACCACCCCCTCGACCGGGCTCCACAGCACCGCCTGGCGGTAGGGAACGAGGGCATGGGCGAGGTTGACGGCGATGAAGGCCGCCTCCACCGCCCGCTCGGCCTTCAGCAGGCGGTGCTCGATCTCCAGCCAGACGATCAGGGGGTCGCTCACCGGAAGGTCCTCATGGCGGCGCCAGCAGCACTTTACCCGACATGCCCGCCGCCAGTTCGGGGAAGTGGCCACCGATGGTCCCGGTGACCCGCACCGACTGGCTGATCGGATCGATGCGGGCGCCGACCCGCGCCAGTTTGACCGGGTAGGCCTTCCCCGTTTCGTCGATGGCGACCTGGAAGATGTGGGCGGGCTTCAGCCACACCAGCCATTTGGAGGGAACCACGAAATCAAGTTCGAGCACCGAATCATCGAGGATATCGAGCAGCGCCTGTCCCGGCTGAACGAATTGCTGGGCCCGCACCTTTTGCTCGACCACCCGTCCGTTGAAGGGGGCGACGACCCTGCATTTGTTGACCACCGCGGCGCTGGCCGCCCCCTTGGCCCGCGCCTTGTCCAACTCGGCCAGGGCGAGGTCGCTTTCCAGGCGACCGATGGTCTGCAGTTCAAGCAGCCGCTTGTTGACCGCTACCGTCTTGTCGGCGGCGGCGACCGTCGCCTGGGCCTCGGCGAGGTTGGCGCGCTGAATCGAACAGTCGAACGCGACCAGGGTCTCGCCTTTCTGGAAACGCTCCCCCTCGCGGGCGAGGATACGTTCGACCTTGGCGCCGATTTCGGCGGCGAGCGTGGTGTAGTCGCGCGGCGTCAACTGGGCGCGCAATTCCTGCGCCCCGGCCGGCGTCACCGCCAGCAGCAGTGGCAGAAGGAGGACGCTTGCCTTCATTTCATTTGCGGAGAGCGGACGAACCCGACTCACCGACCAGGGTCCGAACATGGGCCATCATCCGCTCCAATTCCTGCTGCACCGGGTCGACCGGCTGGGTTGCAACCACCGGCGGCGGCGCGGCGGGACGGACCGGAGAGGGGGGCGGAACGGACGCCTCCGCCGCGGCGAGTCGTGCCGCCGGGGCGGGCGGAGCAACATCACCAACCGCCGTACTCTGGGCGGTTGTCGCCTGCGCGCTTCCCCACGCCGCCAGCCGCCGCGGGCCCGTGGTGGGAACGACCGCCGGTTCCTGTGGACTGCCCCATGCCGCCAGCCGCCGGGCGACGGTGCCCGAGAGGGCCGGAAGATCGTGGCTGGCGACGTTGTCCGGCAGCAGGTCCTCGCCGACGCTCGCCTGCGCCTTGGCGAAGGCCTGCTCGACCTGGGCATAGGATTGGAAGCGACGCAGCGCCGAGGCGATGGCCGAGGCCCGGCCGGCGACACGCTCCAGGATGCCCTGGGCATCGTTGGCCGTCTTGGCTTCGGACAGCTCGAACAGACGCTTGTCGACGCCGAAGAGCTCATCCGACTGCTGATACTGGCTGACGGCGTTGTGATATTGCCGCTCGGAGATGTGAACCTGGGCCAGCACCGCCATCCGCAAGGCCAGCCGCCGCGCCTTGACCACGTCCTCGTTGGTCTCGGCATAGGCGATGGCATCGGGACCAGAGATCAGGTTGATCAGATTCCAGCTCAACTTGGCCCCCGCCTCGTACCAATGATTGTCCATCAGGAACGAGTTGTGGTCGTAGTTGCGACTCCCCGACAGGGTAATGCCGGGCAGCAGCTTGAGGATCGCCTTGCGGGTATCGTCGATGCTGATCCGGGTCAGATAGCCCTGCTCGCGGAGGTCCGGGTTGTTGAGGAATGCCAGTTCCTCCATCCGCTCCAGGGTGAGGGTCCACGCCGGGACCTTCAGTTCCTTGGGCACGGCAAGGGCCAACGGCATTCCGGGCGGCAGGTTGATCAGCGCGGCCAGTTCGATCTTGGCGGTCGACAGTTCCTGCTGGACAGCGGTCAGCTGGCGCAGCGTCTCGAGCAATGTCTTGCGGTAGCGCAGGGCCTCGACCGGGGCACGCAGATTCTCCTGCTCGACGGCCTTGGCGCGTTCAAGCGCGGTGCGGGCGTCGGCCACCGCCTGGTCGACCTCGCCCTGCAGTTCCTGATGGGCGGCGGCGCGCCAGAAGGCGTAGCGGACCTCCTGGATCAGGGTGTGCATCGCCTTGCGCTTGCGCTCGGTGGCGATCAGGGCGCGGTCGGCGTTCTGGCGGGCGGTGAAATAGCTGACACCGAAATCCAGCACGTTCCAGGACAGGCTGAGATCGGCGGTGTAATTGTCGCGGTCGGCCGAATAGGTCGGTTCGGAGGTGCTGGTGGTTTGAGTCGTGAGCCCGCGCGACCGGGTAGCGTTGGGCTCCGAGCGGCTGGTGAAGGCGCCGTTGCCCACCAGCTTGGGCAGCATGTCCCAACGGTCGAGGTCGGTCTGGTTAAGGGCCAGGGCCTCCTCGCGCATCTTGGCCCGGCGGTCGAGATTGTGTTTCAGCGCCCGGGCAATCGCCTCCGAAACGGTGAGTGGCGCGGTCAGCGGCTCGCCGCCCTGGAACATGTCGGCGCGGTCGCCCTTGGCCGACGCCGCCAGTTGCTCGGGCGTCAACGGACTGGGCGTTGTGGTACAGGCGGCCACCACCGCGACCAGCGAGATCAATACCAGCAGCCGTCCAGCGCCGGAGTGGCAAATCCCCATCCTGCTCCCCTTCATGTCCCTGCCCTCATGTGGCCTTGCCGCGCTTGCCGGCCTCGAACAGGGCCAGATGACGGGCCATCCCCCCCTTGAAACTCATCGTTCGCAATTGCTCGCCGAGACTCGGCCGCCCCGCCAGCTTGGGACCGACGGCGCGGAGCGGAGCGGCATCACCGGTCCTGCCCTGACGCTCCGAGGCTGCCTTGCCTTGCTCCCCCGGCTGCATCCGGCCCGTGTTGCCCTCGCCGACCACGATCTTGAAGGTCTGCACCGCCTCGCGGCCCTCGGTGTCGCGGGCAACCACCTTGACGGTGACCTGCCCCTTGAATCCGGGCGGCGGCGTGCCCTCGAAGGTGCCAGTCTGGGAATTGAAGGTCATCCACGCCGGCAAGGCGGCGCCGTTGACCTGCCGCGCCATCAAGGTGACGGTGGCGTCGGCCTTGGTGTGGGCAAAGGCCTCGGCAGGGATCGTGACGCGGACCCGGCCCCCTTCGGTGATTACGGCGTCGGGCACCCTGGTGTTGACGACCAGGGTGTCGGGAGCCCCGGAAGGCTTGGCCACCACCGCCACCGAGAAGGCGTTGCTGCCGCCCCCGGTATAGGTATTGGCGAGCAGGGTCACCGGCGCCGGAGGGGCGCCGGCGTTCTGGTTGCCGCCGTCGCCGGCCCCCTTCCTGCCGCCTTCGCCAGCCGCGATAGTGTCGCCGCCTCCGCGGCCGTTGCCGTCACCGGTGGCAGGACCGTTGTCGCCGCCACTCGTGGCGTTGCCCTTGTCATCGCGAACGATGGTTCGCAGCGTGTCACCGCCGCCTTCGCCGTTGCCGTCACGATGACCGTTGCTTTCGCCACCGTCGTGTTCACCCCCGCCACGAACACCGCCACCGCCCTCGCCTTTCGGAGGCGCGACAATCTCGATGCTCGTGGTCTTGCTCGCCGTCAGCCCGCCGGAATCAGTCGCGGTGACGATGACGGTAACGGTACCGGCCACGATGGGATGACCGCTGATGGCCCCGGTATGGGGATCGATCGACAAGCCCTGCGGCAAGCCCGTGGCCGAATAGGTCAGGGTGTCGCCGGCATCGGGCTCGCTGAAGATGCCGGTAGGCAGGGCAAAGGTGTAGACGGCGCCGACCTGACCGCGCGGCGCACTCAGCATGCCCTCGGTGGCGACTGGGGCCGTGTTGAAGGCCACCGCCTTGTCGACGCTCGCCGAAGTCAGGGGGCCATCGGCATCGCTGACGGTGATGCGCACCGTGCGCGCGGTCGAATCGCTGCGCGGGCTGGCCTCGTTGACGTAGCGAACACTGCGCAGTGCCTCCAGATACGCGGCCTTGCTGGCATTGCCGGTAACCGTCAGGGTATGGCCGCTGTTGGACAGGGTGAAGGTCAGCGCCTGTCCCGCCACCGTCTGTGCGCCCGTGCCATAGGTCGAATACAGCCGTTCGGCAGTGCCATCGGGAGAGCTTTGCAGCGACAGCACCGCCTGCGACAGATTGGCGCTGTCGATATCGGCCAGGGTCAGGTTACCGTCGACCGCCACCGCGCTGCCCATGAACCGTGGGGCGTCGCTGGACAGGGTGACGGTCGGGGCCTCGTTGACGTTGGTGACGTTGATCGTGACGCTCTGGGTCCGCGTCAAACTGCCGTCGCTGGCCTGGACGGTGATGGCATGGCTGGTCGCGGTCTCGTAATCGAGTGCGCCATTGACCGTCACCACGCCGGTGGTGGGGTTGATGGCGAACTTGCCGCCGGCATCATCGGTCAGGCTGTAGCTGAGGCTGTCGCCGTCGGGATCGGTCGACAGCGCCGTCACCGCGACGGTGGCGCCCACGCCGGCGTTTTCCGCCACCGTGTTGGCCCCGGCATCGGCATCACTCAGCGTCCCCGGCTGGTCGTTCTCGCGCGTCACCCACACCTGGGCGGTGGCCGCGGTGCTGGCAGCAGCGGCGGTGCCGTCCTGTACGGTTACCGACAGGGTCCGGCTGACCGCCGGGGCGTCGGCGCTGGTCGAGAACTGGATGTTGCGCAACAGCGCCATCACCGCCTCGGGCGTGGCGGCGGCAGCGGTCAGATTGATCTTCAGCGCCGTGCCGGCGGCACCGTTCTCGGTGCCATCGATGGTGCCGATGGTCTGGTTGTTGTAGGTGATGGTACCGCCCGAGTTGCCGATATCGGTGGCGCCGGTGCCCTGGTTCCTGACCGTCAGCAGGTCACCCGCCGCCACCCCGGTGATGCGCAGGGTGCCGCCATTGAAGTGAGCACTGTCCTCGTCGGCGATCGTCCCGGCCGAGAACAGCAGCGCCGGGGTCGTCTGAAGGGTGTTCTCGGCGAAGCGGGTGCCGGTGTCGGGGGCGTTGGAGGCAAGCCCGGCGAGGGTCGGCGCCTCCGCGACATCGGTGACGTCGATGTCGAATGCCTGGGTCCGGGTCAGGCTGCCGTCCGAGGCCTGGACGGTAATGTGGTACTGATGCCCGGCGGTGGTCTCGTAATCGAGTGCGCCATTGACCGTCACCACGCCGGTGGTGGCGTTGATGGCGAACTTGCCGCCGGCATTATCGGTCAGGCTGTAGCTGAGGCTGTCGCCGTCGGGATCGGTCGACAACGCCGTCACCGCGACGGTGGCGCCCACGCCGACGTTTTCCGCCACCGTGTTGGCCCCGGCATCGGCGTCACTCAGCGTCCCCGGCTGGTCGTTCTCGGCCGTCACGTTGACCACCGCGGTCGCGGCGGTGCTGGCGGCGGCGGCGGTGCCGTCCTGTACGGTTACCGACAGCGTCCGCGCCGCAGCGGGCATGTCGCCGGTGGAGATGAGAATGTTCTGCAGTAGCGCGGTCACCGCCTCGGGCGTGGCCGCGGCGGAAGTGAAATTGATCTTCAGCGCCACACCGGCCGCACCAGTGTCGGTGCCGTCGATCGTACCGATGGTCTGGTTGTTGTAGGTGATGGTGCTGCCGGAAATGCCGATCTCGGTGGAACCGGTGCCTTGGTTCCTGACCGTCAGAACATCGCTCGCGGCCTTGCCGGTGATGCGCAGGGTGCCGCCGTTGAAGTGGGTGCTGTCGGTGTCGGCGACGGCGCCGGCCGAGAATACCTGGGCGGGGGCGGATTGGATCGTATTCTCAAGCAAGGCGGTGGCGGTCGCCGGAGCTGTCAGGCCGGTGATGGTCGGCTTGTCGGGGGTGGCGGTGACGCTGATGGCGCGCGTGGCGTTGTGGGTGCCGCCGCTCCTGTCGGTCGCGGTGAAGGTGACGGTGCGGGTGTTGGTGTCGGGAGCGAAGGTGTTGCTGTCGAACATCACCGCCGCCGCCACCGCCTGCACCTGGGCGTCGGTGGCGGCCGTGAAGGTGAAGGTCAGGGTTCCACCGCCGGTCACCGTGGCGGCGCTGGCGGCGCCAATGGTGGTGGTATCGATCTTGAGCGCATTGCCGGCCGCCGTATCCACCCACACTCCGCCAGCGCCGGGGTTGGTGGTCGGCAGGGAGAGGCTGTCGCTGGCGGCGTCGGCATTGCCGGTGATCTGCACCGCCAGTTGCGCGTTGCCGCCCACCCAGTCGGCATCGATGTCGGCGTCCGAGATGGTGATGGCCGGGGCCACCAGCGCCGGCGTCTTCTCGGTATAGGCCGTGGTCCCGCCGGCAGTGACGACGGGAACGTCGTTGACCGATGTGGCGGTGACGACGGTGGTGCCGTCACCGCTGCCGCCGCCGGTGGTGTCGGCGGGCGTCAGGGTGAAGGTGGTTACGACCGTACCCCCGGACACCGCCTGGTTGGCGGTGGGGGTGAAGGTCAGGGCCCGCAGCTTGGCCTGGATGTTGCCGGCGGTGTCACCGGTCAGGGTATAGCTGCCGGCACTGCCGCTCAGCCCGCCACCCGGCGAGCTCAGGCTGCCATTGGCGGCGGTGTAGGTGATGGCGAGGGTGACGGTATCGCCGTCAAGGTCGGCAACGGTGACGTTGGCGAACGGGGTGGTGGTGGCGTTGTCGTTGACGCTGCCGCCCGTGGTGAAGGTGCCGCCCAGACTGGGAAGATCGTTGACGCCGGTGAGCGAGAAACTGGCGTTGACGCTGGCCGTCGCCGCGCCGTCGGTGACGCGGATGGCAAAGACGTCGCTCACCGACTGCCCGGCGAGGAGCGCCTGGGTGTCCGCATCGGCGTCGTCGAGGGCGTAGGCAACCGTGTCGCCGCCAACCGTCAGAGTGGCGGTCCCGTAGGTACCGGTCTTGGTATAGGTGACGCCGCCGTCACTGGTGCTCCAGCCATTGACGGTGAGCCAGGCGGTGTCATAGCCGGCGGTTCCATCGACATCGCCCTTGGTGAGGGCGATCGAGGACGACGCGGTCCCGGCGGTGGCGTTGGCCAGGCCGCCCTTCTCCACCAGCGCCGCCGAGGCGGCCCCCGCACTCACCGTCGGGCCATCGTTGGCTCCGGTCAGATTGATGGTGAAGGCCTGGGTCAGCGCGGTCCCCTGGCCGTCGGCGGCGGTGACGGTGAAGGAATCCGACGGCGTCGCCCCTGTGGCGATGGCATTGATGGCGCTGGCGCCCGGCGTATAGGTGTAGGCGCCGGTGGCGGTGTTGACGTCAAGCGTGCCGTAGCTCCCGGCAAGGACGGCGTGACCGCCGGACGGCGTCACCCCTTGGATGCCGTAGGTGGCGCTCCCCGACACCTCCTGGGCGATCAGGGTCCCAGACAGGGTACTGAAGGTGTCGGTGGCGGCGGTGTCGGTGTAGCCGGTGGTCACCGCCGCCGACTGCCAGCTCATGGCGACATTGGTCACCGTGACCGTGATGGTCTGATCGCTGGTGTTGCCCAGCGCATCGGTGGCGCGGATGATCAGGTCGTAGACATTGTCGGCGCCGGCGTCGCCAGGCGCCTCGTAATTCGGCGCTGCGGCAAAGGTCAGGCTGGTGCCGCTGACGGTGAACAGGGCGGCGTCGGCACCGCCATTCTTGGCGAAGGTTACGGGACCGGTGGCGTCGGTAGCCGCCAGGGTGACCACCGCAGAAGCGTTCTCGACCACCGTCGGCACCGCCGACGAGGTGAACACCGGCCCCACGCGGTCGACGGTGTGGGCGGTGCCGGTGGCGAAGGCGGCGACGCTGCCGTTGGTGCCATTCCCGTTGCCGGTGGCGTCGGTGACGTTGGTGCTGCTCTTGAGATCGAGGCGCAGGGTGCCGACGCCGCTGATCGCATTGACGGTGACGTCGATGGTGGTGCCGCTGCTGGCGGAAACGCTGGCGATGGTGCCGGCGGCGGTGCCGGTGGTGGTCAGCTGGAAATCGTCGGTGCTGACGCTGCCGGCCGATTCGTCGAAGGTGACCCGGTAGGTCACCGAACTGGCATTGGCCGCCGGGGACCCGGTGGGGGCGATGCTCTGCACCACCGGCGGCGTAGAATCCGTGGCCGTGCCCTGAACAACCTCGAAGATCATGTCCGTGCCCGACATGATGCCGCCATTGTCCTCGCTGAACATGTCGCCGCCAGCGTAGGGGTCGTCCTGGGAATAGGCCAGGTCGAGGCTCTCCTTGGGAGAAAAGGCGAAGCTGTAGACGTTCCCCGATGTGATGTTGACGGACGAACTCAAGGTGATCGTGGTGAGGGTATAGCCGGTAAAAACGCCGTCGGCCGCGTCGACGGTATCGGCAAACGCGGATCCGCTCTGGGTGTGAAGGAGGGCACCGCTCGTGCCGGCCCCTTCATAGATCGAGAGCGTCCAGTCGTTGCCGTCCGCATTCGAATCGCTGGCCACCTTGATCGCCTTCAGCAGACCATCCTGGGTCGCGGTAAAGGTCTGGCCGATCAGGATGATGGCGCCCGAGGTAAAGGTTATCCCGGCATTGCCGGTGCCGATGGTGACGTCGGCCAGGGTGTCACCGTAGGCCGGAACGGCGGCCAGGTCGGCGTCGACGGTGCCCAACCGCACCTCCAGATCCCAGTCGCCGCCCGCGCCGGTGACATCATCCGAGGCCGCGACATCCGCGCCCGTCGCCACCGCAAGGTCGGCGACGAATGCCCGTCCCGCCTCGCCGGCACCGATGGCGCAGCCATAGAGAAGGACATCGCCGCCAGATTTGAGAGCGTGGCCGATTTCGGCCAGCTCCGCCTGGACCACCGGAGACGACAACCTGTCCTCGGCGATAACGTCCCGCCCCGCCGACAGGATCGCCGCCGAGCCATGGCTGAAGAGGTGGATGGCGTCGAAGCCGCTCTGGGTTCCCGCCCACTGGGCCATTTGGGCCAGACCGCTTTCGCCGCCGTCGATCTCGACGATGGCGACGCCATCGCGGATCCCGGCTTCCAGAATCCGGAAATCGCGCACCGACGTGTCGACGAACGCCACCTCCTTGCGACCGCCGTCCCGGGCGGGGTCGGCGTCGCGGACCACCACCGGGGCGGCGACGGCCGGGATCAGGGCCTTGGCGGCGGCATCGGCAGCCGCGTGGGCGGTGTCGACGGCGGCGGCACCATCGAACATCAGCCGTGGCTCCAGCGCCAGGATCAGCGAACCGCCGACCGGCCGCCTGCCGCCACCCGTCCCCATCGTGCCACCGCAACGCCCCATGCGGACCACCCCCCGATTTTAGAGTCATCCTTATCTCGGATAGCGAATTGAATCGCTGGCGTCAATATGTGCGTAACACTGCACCCCGGTCCCACCACATCCGGTAACGTCACCCCGCCTCCCATCGAGACGGCGCCGTACCGCCGCCCGCCCCTCGCTCTCGCCCCTCATCCCGATTTACGCACAGATCCGACAGAGACCGCCTCGGCACCAACAGAAGGATTCTCAAGGACAATCCGGCCTGTGCACAACACTATACGTCGCTTATGACAGGGAATAGCGATGCCGATACGCACAGCGTTATATCCTATATTGCTGTCTGATGCAATTCGGCGTAGTCTATACATCGTTCCGCATGCTTGCGATTGGTGATACCAAGCCTGCGCTGTGACGATACCGATCCTGTCTTGAGGAGCCATGCCCCCTATGACTCGCCTTCGCCCCATCTTGAGCGGTGCCGCCGTGTCCGCCACCATCGCCATCGGCGCCCTTGTCGCCAGCGCCTCGCCCGCCGCGGCCTGCGGCCAGGACTCGTATCTCGGCACCATCTGCACCTTTGCCCTTCCCTATTGCCCGAAAGGCTGGGTGGAGGCAAATGGTCAGCAGCTAAAAAGAGACCGTTACGCGGCGATGTCGGCCTTGCTGAACAAAGACGAATTTGGAGGCGACGGCCGGACCTATATGAACGTTCCCGACCTACGCGGCCGGGGGATGGTCGGCCTCGGCATCGGCATCGGCGCGGGTTACCCTATGACGGAGGTGAAGTTGGGGACCATGCGCGGTCGGGAATTCGAGACCCTGACGGCATCTCAGTTGCCGCTTCATGCCCACCAGCTGTCCGGCGAGACGGTGATCACCGGCGGCGGGGTGCCGGTCAATGCGACCGCGGGCAGCGCCCTTCCGACACCCGAGAAGTTCCAGAACAACGACACGGTGTACCTTGCCAACGTCGCCGCCCCGGTCGGCACCAAGGGCCTGTTTACCAAGACCGCCCCCCCTGCCGGCGCCACCGCAACCATGCCGGTGAGTGGCAAGCTGACCCTGTCGGGCGAGACCGGCGCCGCTGGCCTCGGCATGCCAATCTCGGTCCTGCCGCCGCAGGTCGGCGTCCGTGTCTGCGTCATGGTCGAAAACGGCATCTTTCCCGAGCGGGAGTAGAGAGACCGATGCTTTGGGCCGCCTCCGGGACCATACGGCCCCGGGGCGGCCGTTCTGCACCTGATCGATTTCGAATTCGCCACGGTGATGATCGGCAAGTTCGAGTGCGAGCGGACGGATGGTGCTGGTGTGGCCGGGCTTTGATTATGCGCTGTATCGCGCCCTGCTGGCCGAGTCCTGCCACGCGGCGGCGGTGGAGGCGTGGGCCTGGGTGCTGATGCCCAACCATGTCCACCTGATTTCGGTCCCCTCCGACCCCGATGGTCTGCGCCGGGCCCTGGCCCCGGTGCATCGCCGCTACGCCGGGCATGTCCATGCCCGCCTGAAGCGCACCGGCCATTTCTGGCAGGGACGCTTCGGCGCCGTGGTCATGGACGAGGCTCA
>JACRFY010000254.1 GCA_016212565.1 Magnetospirillum sp.
GACTATCCCAAGGGCCTCAAGGTCACCGACGCCGAGATGGACGCAATCGCCATCAACGGCTGCGACTTCCATCCAGAGTGGAACTACACCATCTCACCCCGAAAGCCGGATCGTGCGGTTGTTTTGGCGTAGATCCTAATCTCGCTCATGGACGGCCCCGTCTTCAAGTGGTGTGTCTTCAACGACCACTTTGGCGCATTGCGACGCCGGTGAGCAGGGGCCGTCCACCCCATCATTGAGGGTGCGGCCAAGCGAGCGGAGCGAGCGCCCGGCGAGGGGCCGATAGCCGAGTCACGTCAGTGGCTCGGCGGTATAACGTGGTGGTCAATGTGGGGGCCTCGATCGGCCACGATGTGGCCATCGGCGCCGATTCGGTTGTCGGGCCGTCAGCGGCTTCGGCCGCGTCGGCACCGGGGTTCTGGTGGGAAGCGGCGCCTTCATCGGCGAAAAGCTGGTCATCGGCGACCGCAGCAAAGTCAGCGCCGGCTCGGTGGTCCTGCGCGACATGGGGGAGGGCGAGTTGGCGGTCGGCAACCCGGCCCGATCCCGGCGGATGTTCGCCTGACCTCTGCGCCGGGGAGGATCCGGCCAAGGCGTGCCGACGGCGAGTGTCGGCACGCCCGCCACCGCGCTACACGGTCTGCCAGTTGACCGCCAGCACCGGATCGAGGACGTGATGCTGCTCGGCGGTCAACGTCAACTGCCCCGAGCCGGGCGGCGTCAGGCCGGCCATGGCGGTGACCAGGTTCTCGACCTGCGCCGCCATCAACTGGCGGCCGTCCTGCAGCACGAAGCTGTCGACCCGGTTGCCCTCGGCGAGATACCAGTCGTCGACGGTGAGTCCCGCCGCGGTGCCGACGATGCCGACGGTCAGATCGGAGCCCTGGCGGCTGAACCATAGCTGATCGGCGGCAATGCCGGCATCGAAGGAAACCTTGTCGCCCTCGCCGCCATGTCCGCGGTTGTCGACGACGTCGCTGCCGCCGCTGCAGCCGACACGATAGGTATCGGCGCCGGCCAATCCGACCAGCGTATCGTTGGCCGAGGTGCCGTACAGCACATCCGCCCCGGCGGTGCCGGAATAGGTCGCCGGGGTGGGAGGGGCGGCGGCGAAGTCGCGCATCCACACGTCGTAGGAGTTGGCACCGCCGACCAGGCTGCCCATGGCGGCGACGAAGCCGCCGCCGGGCAGGGCCGCCAGGCCGCCGGGGTGGGCGTTGGCCTGCGACGCGGCATCGGCCAGAACGAACTCGCCGCCCAGGGGATGGCCGCTGGCGTCGTAGCGCTGGCCGCACAAGGTGAACTGGTTGGCGACCAGTTGCCCGGTGCTGATCCAGGTCACCACGAAGCTGCCGTCGGCCAATCCCACCGTCCGGGTCATGCTTTGGGCATTGTCGGTGCGGGTATTGGCGCAGAATGCGCCGGTGCGGGGGCTGCCGTCGGCGTTGTAGACCCGCGCGAAGGCATCGACCGTCGCGCCGCTCACCGCATCCCAGGTCACCACCCAGCCGCCGTCGGCCAGGGCCGCGATGGAATCCTGGCCGGTGTCGGAGGCCATGGTTACCGCCTGCGCCGCCCCGATCGGCGTGCCGTCGGCGGCAAAGTGGCGCTGCTGGATGCTATAGGCGCCATTCACCACCGCCTGCCAGATCGTCACCCAGCTGCCGTCGGCCAGCACCGCCAGCGACGGCACCGTTTGCGCTCCCGTCGCCGCCGAGTCCGCCGCGAACTCCGCCCCCACCCGGTTGCCGGCGGCGTCGTAGCGCTGGCCGACCACCCGTCCGCCCAGGCTGATCCACGCCGCCACCCAGCCGCCGTCGGGCAATCCCTGCACCGTGCCCGCAGAGCCGTAGAGGGAAATTCTGGCCTCGTCCCCCACGGGGCTGCCGCCCGCGTCGTAGCGCTGCTGGTACATCCCGTAGCTGTAGTCGCCGCTGAAGGAGTACCACGCCACCACGAAGCCGCCGCCGGCCAGGGCGGTCACCCGTGGCGAGTGCTGGTCGCCGGTGGTGGTGGTATTGATGCGGAATTCGGCCCCCAGAGGACTGCCGGCGGCGTCATAGCGCTGGCCGTAGCAGCCGTGGCCCGAGCCGTCCTGGCCGTTGCTCAACCACGTCACCACCCGGCTGCCGTCGGCCAGCACCGCCACCGACGAGCCCATCTGCAACCCGCTCCGATAGGTGTTGACGACGGTCGAGGTCCCGGCGACCAGCGAGTCTCCCGGCCCGCCGAGGAGCCTTGGGGTCACCTCGACCGCCACCGTCTGGGTGGCGACGCCGCCGTTTCCGTCGGTGACGGTATAGGTGAAGCTGGCCGCCCCGGAAAAGCCGGCGGTGGGCGCGAACGTCACCACGCCATCGGCCAGCGAGACCGCGCCGCCGACCGCGTCCTGGACCGACTGCACGGCGAGGGTGTCGCCGTCGACGTCGCTGTCATTGGCCAACAGGTCGGCCACCGCGATGGCCAGCGGCGTCCCGGCGTCGGTGGCGGCGGCATCCGCGCCGGCCACCGGGGCATCGTTGACCGCGGCGACGGCGATGGTCGCCGTCCCGGCCACCGCGGCGCTGCCGTCGCCGATGGTATAGGCCAGCGCGGCGGTGCCATTGACGTCGGTGGCGGGGCGGAAGGTCCAGGTGCCGTCGCTGTTGTCGGCGAGGCTGCCGGTGTCAGCCGATACGGCGGAAACCGTCAGCGGGTCGCCATCGGGATCGACGGCATTGGCGAGCAGTGCGGCGGTGGTGAGCACCAGCGCACCATCCTCGTCCATGGCGAAGGCAACCGGACCGCCGACCACCGGCCCGTCGTTGCTGCCGGTGACGGTGAGGGTCAGCATCTGCGCCGTCCCGGCCAGGCCGTCATCGACCACATAGGCGAAGGTCAGCGTTTCCGTCTCGCCATTGCCGAGATCGGCGAACTGCGCCGGGTCGAGGGAGAAATCGGCGCCCGCCCAGGCATAGGCTGCCGCCCGGCCGCCGGTCTGGACCAGCGACGACACCGACAGCGTGTCGCCCTCGACGTCGCTTGCCCCCGCCAGCAGGTCGACCGCCAGCACGGCGGCGTCCTCGTCGGTGGCGGCGGCGAGCGGGCCGCCGAGTTGCGGGGCGTCGTTGACCGCCACCACCGTCACCTCCACCCGCTCGGTCACGCTGCCGCCGCGTCCGTCCTCGACGGTATAGGAGAAGCCGGCGGGGCCGGAATAGTTGGCCGCCGGGATGAATTCGATCCGCCCACTCACCAGGGCCACGGTGCCGTTGACGGCATCGCCCACCGCGGTCACCGCCAGGGCGTCGCCGTCGAAATCCCAATCGTTGGCCAGCAACTGCTCGGGCGTCAGCGACAGGGTCTGGTCCTCGTCGACAAGGAAGGAATCGGCGGCGGCGATCGGAGTGTTGTTGCGGCCGTCGAGGAAGAGGGTCCGGTCGGCGAAGGCGATCTCTTCGATGCCGGTCAGCAACGACGAGCCGCCGTTGGCGGTGACGATGACGTCGCTGCCGGCGCGGGTGACGGTATAGGCGGCGAAGGCTTCCCCGGCCACGACCCGGTCGCTGCCGGCGCCGCCGTCGAGGACGTCCTGCCCGCCACCGAGGACCAGCACGTCATCGCCGTTGCCGCCCGCAAGGACGTTGTCGCCGGAATCGCCCGACAACTGGTCGGCACCGGCCGAGCCGGTGACGTTCTCGATCCCGACCAGCACGTCCCCGGCGGCATCGCCGCCGCTGGCGATCCCGGCGCCGAGGTCGATCATCACCCCGGCGGCCGAGCCGGCATAGCTGGCGGTGTCGCTGCCGGCGCCGCCGTCGAGCCGATCGGCGCCGCCGCGTCCGCTCAAGAGATCGTCGCCGCTTCCTCCCGCCAGCGTGTTGGCGCCACCATTGCCCGACAGGATATCGGCGAAGGCCGAGCCGGCCAGACTCTCGATTCCGGTCAAGACGTCGCCATTGGCATCGCCGCCCGAACCGAGGCCGGTGGCGAGGTCGACCGCGATCCCCGCCGCCGAGGCGCCGTAATCGGCGGTATCGGTGCCGCCGCCGCCGCTCAGGCTGTCGGCGCCGGCACCGCCGGCGAGGACGTTGTCGCCGCCGTTGCCGGTCAGGCGGTCGGCCGTGGCCGAGCCGATCAGGTTCTCGATCGACACCAGCACGTCCCCGGTGGCATCGCCGCCGCTGGCGCTGCCGGTGCCCAGGTGGACCGTCACCGCGGCGGTCGAGCCGGCTTTGCTGGCGGTATCGCTGCCGCTACCGCCATCGAGCCGGTCGGCGCCGCCGCGTCCGGTCAGGACATCGTCGCCGCCGCCGCCCGACAGGGTGTTGGCCCGCTGCTGCCCGCCAAGGTGTCGGCGAAGGCCGATCCCGCCAGCGCCTCGACCGCCGTCAGCACGTCGCCTTCGGCGTCGCCGCCGCTGCCCTGGCCGGTGGCGAGGTCGACGGCCACGGCCGCGGCCGAGGCGCCATAATCGGCGGTGTCGATGCCGGCACCGCCATTGATGCTGTCGGCCCCGGCCCCGCCGGTCAGGCGGTTGGCCGACCCATTGCCGGTCAGGCGGTCGGCGAAGGCCGATCCGATCAGAGTCTCGACGCTGACCAAGCGGTCGCCCTGAGCGTCGCCGCCGCTGCCGTTCCCGGTGGCGAGGCTGACGGTGACGGCGGCGCCCGATCCGGCGTAGGACACGGTGTCGGTGCCGGATCCACCGTCCAGGCTGTCGGCCCCGGCGCCGCCGACCAGGGTATCGTTGCCGGCCATGCCGCGCAGCCGGTTGGCACCGCCGTCGCCGATCAGGGTGTCGGCCCCGGCGCCGCCGGTGACCGATTCGATGCCGATCAGCACGTCGCCTTCGGCATCGCCGCCGCTGCCGCTGCCGGCGGCGAGGTCGACGGTCACCGCCGCCGAGCCGGTGTAATCGGCGGTATCGCTGCCGGCCCCGCCGTTGAGGGTGTCGGCGCCGGCGCCGCCGGTCGGCAGGTCCGCTCCCGCGCCGCCGACCAGGACATTGACCCCGGCATTGCCGACCAGGGTGTCGGCGAAGGCCGACCCGGTGAGGTTTTCGATCGACACCAGCCGGTCGCCGTTGGCATCGCTGCGGCTGCCGCGCCCGGTGGCGAGACTGACCGTTACCCCGCCGCCGGCCCCGGCATAATCGGCGGTGTCGGTGCCGCTGCCGCCGTCGCGGCGGTCGGAACCGGCGCCGCCCGCCAGGGTATCGTCGCCGGTGCCACCCGACAGGGTGTCGTTGCCGGCGCCGCCCGCCCGAGTGTCGTTGCCGCCGCCGCCGCTCAGGGTGTTGGTGCCCGTCCCTCCGACCAGACGATCGGCAAAGGCCGATCCAATCACGCTTTCGATGGTGGCATAGGTGTCGCCCGCGGCATCGCCGCCGGCCCCCAGACCGGTCACCAGATCCACCGTCACCCCCGCCGCCGACGCCGCGTAGGACACCGTGTCCCGGCCGCTGCCGCCGCTGAGGGTATTGGCGCTCCCGCCCTGGTCGAGGAAGACATCGTTGCCGCCGCCGCCGACCATGTCGGTGCCGGTGCCGCTGGTGATCAACTGGTCGTTGCCGTT
Source organism: Magnetospirillum sp. (assembly GCA_016212565.1). Taxonomy (GTDB): domain Bacteria; phylum Pseudomonadota; class Alphaproteobacteria; order Rhodospirillales; family Magnetospirillaceae; genus JACRFY01. The sequence continues at coordinate 5,557 of JACRFY010000254.1, forward strand.
GCCGCCGTCGAGCAGGTTGTCGATGCCGCCGTTATCGATCAGGGTATCGTTGCCGCCAAGGCCACGGGCGAACTCGTTGCTGCCGGAAATGGTGATGAGGTCGTTCCCGTTGGTTCCGGTCGGCATGGTCCGCTCCGTGCGTCATTCGCGATACGGAAACGCCGTATCTCGTGTCACCAGGAAGAGTAGAGTGTATGCAACTCGATCAACGGTCAAGGCGCATTGGCGCCGTCCGTTCCGGAATCAACCGCGTAAAGAGAGATCGTGGTCTGGAGAGACATCTCTTGGTGCGTTTTCAGGCCGAACGACATCGCGCATTGCGGGCTCAAGGGGGGCTGGAAGCGCCATCCCCACAGAGGCAGCGCCCGTTGCTGCGGTTCCGGTGATAGTGCGCTGAATTGACTTCAAGTATCCGATCAGCGACCCTGAGGCATGGGTCGCCTCGCCCGCCTCGTCGTTCCCGGCCTGCCGCACCACGTCACCCAGCGTGGCAACGGCCGTGCGCAGGTGTTCTTTGGCGATGACGATTATGCGCTGTATCGCGCCCTGCTGGCCGAGTCCTGCCACGCGGCGGCGGTGGAGGCGTGGGCCTGGGTGCTGATGCCCAACCATGTCCACCTGATCCTGGTCCCCTCCGACCCCGATGGTCTGCGCCGGGCCCTGGCCCCGGTGCATCGCCGCTACGCCGGGCATGTCCATGCCCGCCTGAAGCGCACCGGCCATTTCTGGCAGGGACGCTTCGGCGCCGTGGTCATGGACGAGGCTCA
>JACRFY010000004.1 GCA_016212565.1 Magnetospirillum sp.
CTGTGCGTGCGCATCCTGCGCCGCCACCCCGAGGCGGTGGGGCTGAAGTCCAACTTCACCATCCTCGATTCCGACGACCAGCTCCGCCTGCTCAAGCAGGTGATGGAATCCGCGCACGTCGACAACAAGCAGTGGCCGGCCCAGGGGCTGATGGCCGCCATCCAGCGCTGGAAGGACAAGGGCCTGACCCCCGACAAGGTGGGGAGCGAGGGCGGCGAGCAGGCCGGCGGACAGTTGGCCACGCTCTACCGCCTGTACCAGGAGCGCCTGCTGGCGGTGAACGCCTGCGACTTCGGCGACCTGCTGCTGCACTGCCTGACCCTGTTCCTCGGCCAGCCGGCGGTGCTGGCCGACTACCAGGAGCAGTTCCGCTACCTGCTGGTCGACGAGTACCAGGACACCAACGTCGCCCAGTACCTGTGGCTGCGCCTGCTGGCGCAGAAGCACAGGAACATCTGCTGCGTCGGCGACGACGACCAGTCGATCTATTCCTGGCGCGGCGCCGAGGTCGGCAACATCCTCAAGTTCGAGCACGACTTCCCCGGCGCCAAGGTGGTGCGGCTGGAGAGCAACTACCGCTCGACCCCGCACATCCTCGCCGCCGCCTCGGCGCTGATCGCCCACAACGAGGGCCGCCTGGGCAAGACCCTGCGCCCCGGCCTGGTCCACGCCCCCGGCACCGCCGAGAAGGTCCGCGTCACGGGGGTGTGGGACGGCGAAACCGAGGCGCGCCGTGTGGTCGAGGAGATCGAAACCCTGCAACGCGCCGGCGAGCCGCTGGCGACGATGGCCATCCTGGTCCGCGCCGGCTTCCAGACCCGCGAGTTCGAGGAGCGGCTGATCACCACCGGCGTTCCCTACCGGGTGATCGGCGGCCCGCGCTTCTACGAGCGCCAGGAGATCCGCGACGCCATGGCCTATTTCCGCCTGGTGGTGTCGGCCGACGACTCGCTGGCCTTCGAGCGGATCGTCAACCTGCCCAAGCGCGGCCTCGGCGACGCGGCGCTGCAGACCATCCACGTCACCAGCCGCCTCACCCGCACCTCGCTGTTCGAGGCGGCGCGCAAGCTGATCGACACCGACGAGTTGAAGCCCAAGCCGCGCGCCGCCCTGGCCCGCTTCGTCGCCGACCTCGACCGCTGGCGCACCCTGCTCGGCGGCCTCGACCATGCCGAGCTGGCGGAGATGATTCTCGACGAATCCGGCTATCTCGGCATGTGGAAGGCCGACAAGTCCCCCGAAGCCCCCGGCCGGGTCGAGAACCTCAAGGAACTGGCGCGCGCGCTTGAGGACTACGAAAGCCTCCAGGGGTTCCTCGAACACGTCGCCCTGGTGATGGACAACGAACAGAACCCCGACGCCGACAAGGTCACCATCATGACCCTGCACGGCGCCAAGGGGCTGGAATTCGATTCGGTGTTCCTGCCCGGCTGGGAGGAAGGGGTGTTCCCCCACCAGCGGGCGATGGACGAGGGCGGGGCCAAGGGGCTGGAGGAGGAGCGCCGGCTGGCCTATGTCGGCCTGACCCGCGCCCGGCGCCGGGTGATGGTGACCTTCGCCGCCAACCGCCGCATCTACAACCAGTGGCAGACCAGCCTGCCGTCGCGCTTCCTCGACGAGCTGCCCGAGGCCCATGTCGCGCGCGAGGCCGAGGGCGGGCTGTATGCCGGCGGCGGCCACACCGCCGCCACCGGCTACCGCCGCCCGCCGCCGACCATCGAGGCGACCTCGTGGAAGGTGGCGGAGCGCCGGTCGGGCAGCGGCTTCTCGTCCGGCGACCGCGTCCACCACACCAAGTTCGGCCCCGGCACGGTGCTGGCGGTCGACGGCGACAAGCTGGAGATCGCCTTCGACAAGGCCGGGCACAAGAAGGTCCTCGACAGCTACGTCGAGGCGGTGTGATGTTCGCTTCACGAGAGAGGTGCCGATGCCCAAGTCCGGCCTTTACGAACGGGATTTCTACGCCTGGGCCAACGAACAGGCGGCGCTGCTGCGTGCCGGCAATCTGTCCCAGGCCGACATCGAGCACATCGCCGCGGAGATCGACAGCATGGGGCGGACGGAGAAGCGCGAACTGATCAGCCGCCTCACCGTCCTGTTGATGCACCTGCTGAAATGGCAGTTCCAGCCGGCGCAGCGCGGCAAATCGTGGCGCTTGACCATTCGCGAACAGCGGCAGGACCTGGTCGACCACCTGGCCGACAATCCCAGCCTGAAGGCGATCCTGACCGAGGCCATTGTCGCCGCCTATCGCAAGGCGGTTCTCGAGGCCGCCCGCGAGACCGATCTCGACGAGGAGACCTTCCCCCCCGCCTGCCCCTATTCGTTCGAGCAGATGATGGACGACGCATTCTGGCCCGCTGCCGACGTCTGAGTTCCCAACCGGAGTTCCCATGCCCCCCGTCTTTCCCGACATCTGGCGCCTGCGCCTGACCGTTCCCGCCGAATCGCTGCCCGCCTTCGAAGAGGTGTTCGAGCGCTTCGCCGAGGCGGTGACCTTCTTCATGGACGACCGCTCCGGCCGCTCGGACGGCGAGGGCGACTGGCACCTGGAAGGATTCTCCCGCACCCCGCCGACCCGCGCGGCGATCGTCGCCGCCCTGTCGGCGGTGGCCGCCGCCTCCGGCCTCGACGTGCCGCCGCTGACCATCGAGCGCCTGCCCAATGTCGACTGGGTCACCGAGAACCTGCGCGACTTCCCGCCCATCGATGCCGGCCGCTTCTACGTTCACGGCAGCCACTGTCCGGGCAAGCCGCCGGTGGGACGGATCGGACTGATGGTCGATGCCGGGACCGCCTTCGGCTCCGGCGAACACGCCACCACCCAGGGCTGCCTGCTGGCGCTCGACGACCTGGGACGCAAGGGACGGCGCAGCCGCTGCCTCGACCTGGGCTGCGGCTCGGGCATCCTCGGCATCGCCATGGCGCGGATGTGGGCGGCCGACGTGCTGGCCACCGACATCGATCCCGCCGCCGTGCGCGTGGCGGCGATCAACGCCAGCCTCAACGGCGTGGCGGCGCGGATGACCGCCGTGGTCAGCGACGGCTGGCGCCATGTGGAACTCAAGCGCCGCCAGCCCTTCCAGGTGGTGGTCGCCAACATCCTCGCCCGGCCGCTGTGCCGCTTTGCCCCCAAGCTGGCCGCCCACCTCGCCCCCGACGGCGTGGCGGTGCTGTCCGGGCTGCTGGAGTGGCAGGAGCGGATGGTGATGGCCGCCCACGAACGCCAGGGCCTGCGCCTGAGATCCCGCCGCGTCGTCGATGGCTGGGCAACCCTGACGGTGGGGCGGTAGGAACGCCTGATCCGACTGCGCCGCGATTCGTTTCCCGCCGCGGCATTCAGGGGGACGCCGGGCTCGGCACCGGGCGGGATGTCGCCGCCTGGCTGGGGCAGCGGCCTATTCGACCGGCACCCGCACCCGCACCGTGGTGCCGCTGGCGCCGGGGAACCCGGTGAACAGCGCTTGCAACAGGTAAGGCACGACGGGAGCGATCTCGCGGCCGCCGCTCTCGGTGACGGCGCGACCCTCGAACAGCACCACCCGCTGCCCGGCCTTGGCGGCGGCGGCGTCGGTGATCTCCACCCGCAGCCACTTGGGGAAAGTGGTCAGGCTGCGCGTCTCGTAATAGGGAAAGGGATCGCCGAAGGGAACGCCGATGCCGGCTCCCGACCAGTGGCCGTGCCGCCCCCAGCCCATGCCGGAATAGACCGAGGTCGGGCTCTGCCACGTCACCGTGCGCGCCTCGTCGCCGCCCCAATGCAGGGTCACCACCGTCTCGGCAGGGCCGCTGGCCGGCAGCGGGCGCCAGCCGACGCGCTGCAACTGCGCCGCCGTCAGTTCGGCATAGCGCTGGAACTCCAGGCTGCCGGCCTGGCCGGGATCGGGGAGGATGGTGAAGCTGTGCGGCTGCTCGACGGCATTGGCGGCATGGAAGCGGGTGACGTCGGCCTGCACCAGCGCCGGCCCGCACGACGGCAGCACCAGCAGCAGGCAAAGAGCGGCAAAGCGGCGCATGGCGGCACCAGGGGCAAGGGAGGCCAGACCGTCACCATAGGCGGCAATCGTGGCGAGGAAAGGGCGGCGGCGGCGGCGATGACGGTGATAGAGTGGTCGGACGATGATCGTCCCCGACCTGCTCGCCGATGACCTGGCCCTGGTGCTGTGCGGCACCGCCCCCAGCCGCGCCTCGATGGAAGCGCAGGCCTATTACGCCCACCCCGGCAACATCTTCTGGGCAACGCTGCATCGGGTGGGATTGACCCCGCGCCAACTGGCGCCCGCCGCCTATGCCGAGCTGCTGGCCTGGCGCATCGGCCTCACCGACCTCAACAAGAGCGGGTGGGGCGCCGATGCCGATCTCGACCCGGCCGGCTTCGACGTCGCCGCCTTCGTCGCCAAGATGCGCCGGCGGCGGCCGGGGCTGATCGCCTTCGACAGCAAGTTCGCCGCCGGCACCTTTTTCGCCCGCCGCACCGTCGCCCTCGGCCGCCAATCCGAGACGCTGGACGGCATTCCGCTGTTCGTCGTCCCCTCGACGTCGGGGCGGGCGCGGATGTATTTCACCCTGGAGCCGTGGGCCGAGCTGGCGGCGGCGGTGGCGGCCGTCCGCGGCTATTGAGCGTGCCCGGGCCCTGGCGCAAAATCACTTGGTGGCCGGGGCGCACGTGATATACTGCCCAACCCTGCCGTGGGGCGGGGAATGTCGTCAATGGATGTCCGTATCAACGCCATGAAGCTGACCATCGAGCGCGCTGCGCTGCTGAAGTCCCTCGCCCATGTTCAGAGCGTCGTCGAGCGGCGGAACACCATTCCCATCCTCGCCAACGTCAAGCTGGAAGGTGGATCGGGGGGGCTGAGTCTCAACGCCACCGACATGGATCTCGACATCGCCGAGACCGTCGCCGCCGACGTGTCGCGGCCGGGCGCCACCACCGCGCCGGCCCACACCTTCTACGAGATCGTGCGCAAGCTGCCCGACGGCAGCCAGGTCGAGATCGAGTACAATGCCGACGACGGGCAGATGACCCTGCGCTCGGGCCGCTCGAAATTCTCGCTGTCGTGCCTGCCGGTCGAGGACTTCCCGGCGATGAGCGGCGGCGAGCTGCCGCATTCCTTCACCGTCACCGCCGCCGAGCTGAAGACGCTGATCGACCGCACCCGCTTCGCCATCTCGACCGAGGAAACCCGCTACTACCTCAACGGCATCTACGTCCACGCCGCCATCGGCCCGGCCGGCGACGTGCTGCGCGCGGTGGCCACCGACGGCCATCGTCTGGCCCGGGTCGAGGTCACCCTGCCCGAGGGAGCCGCCGGCATGCCCGGGGTGATCGTGCCGCGCAAGACGGTCAACGAGGTGCGCAAGCTGATCGAGGAGACCGACGGCGAAATCACCGTGTCGCTGTCCGAGTCGAAGATCATGTTCGCCTTCGGCTCGGCGGTGCTGACCTCGAAGCTGATCGACGGCACCGGGGGGGACTACGAGCGGGTGATCCCCGAGGGCAACGACAAGATGCTCGACGTCGACGTCAAGACCTTCGCCAATGCCGTCGACCGCGTCTCCGCCATCTCCACCGAGAAGAGCCGGGCGATCAAGCTGGCGCTGGAGAAGGGCACCCTGACCCTGTCGGCCTCGTCGCCCGAGAACGGCAGCGCCGTCGAGGAGCTGGAGGCCGACTATCAGTCGACGCCGCTGGAGATCGGCTTCAACTCCCGCTACCTGCTCGACATCCTCGGCCAGTTGGAGGGCGAGAGCGCCCGCTTCGCCATGGCCGACGCCCAGTCGCCGACGGTGGTGCGCGAGACGGTCGGCGACAGCGCCATCTATGTGCTGATGCCGATGCGGGTGTGACCGGGCCGGCGGAATCCGCGGCCGGCCGTGTCTCACCGCGTCTGGCGGTGCGCCGGCTGGTCCTGACCGATTTCCGCTGCTATGCCCGCCTGCGCCTGGAGACCGATCCGCGGCCGGTGGTGCTGACCGGCCTCAACGGCGCCGGCAAGACCAATCTGCTGGAGGCGCTGTCCTTCCTCGCTCCCGGTCGCGGCCTGCGCCGGGCTTCGCTGGCCGAGGTGGGGCGGCGGGACGGCAGCGGCGAATGGGCGGTGGCGGCGGTGCTGGACGGGCCCTCGGGCCGCTTCGATCTCGGCACCGGACGGGAAAAGGGCGCCGAGCGCCGTGCGGTACGCCTGGACGGGACCGGGGTCAAGCCGGGGCGGTTGGCCGAGGTGGCCTCGGCCCTGTGGCTGACGCCGGCGATGGATCGGTTGTTCACCGAGGGGGCGAGCGGACGCCGCCGGTTCCTCGACCGGCTGGTGCTGGGCCAGGATGCCGGCCACGCCAGCCGCTCGGCCGCCTACGAGCATGCGATGCGCGAACGCACGCGGCTTCTGCGGGCGGGCGGGGCGGATCCGTCGTGGCTGGCGGCGCTGGAAGACGGCATGGCCCGGCACGGGGTGGCGGTGGCGATGGCGCGACGGATGGCGGTGGAGCGGCTCGATGCCGCGTGCCGCCAGGGCATCGGCCCGTTCCCGGCGGCGCGGCTGGGGCTGGAGGGCGAGGTCGAAGGCTGGCTCGACGCCGATGGGCCGGAGGCGGCCGAGGACCGTTTGCGGGGGGCTCTCCTACGCGCGCGCGCGCGCGACGAGGCGGCAGGCACCGCGACCCAAGGACCGCACCGCAGCGATTTCACGGTGCGGCATGCGGGCAAGGACCTGCCGGCCGGGGAATGCTCGACCGGCGAGCAGAAGGCGGTGCTGGTGTCGATCGTGCTGGCGCAGGCGCGGGTGCAGACGGCGGGACGCGGACTGGCGCCGCTGCTGCTGCTCGACGAGGTGGTGGCGCATCTGGACGAGACCCGCCGCGCCGCCCTGTTCGACGAGCTCTCGGGCCTCGAGGCCCAGAGCTGGATGACCGGCACCGATGCCCTGCTGTTCGCAGGCTTCGGCGCGCGGGCGCAATTCTTCGCGGTGGCGGATGCGACCGTCGCCGCGGCGTGAGGTTCCATCGTCATCCCCGCGAAGGCGGGGATCCATGGTGGGTGAAGATGAGACCTTGTTGCTATATGTTGTGCTTACGGATCGATGGATCCCCGCTTTCGCGGGGATGACGGCTTTTTGAATCAGGATGTTGTCCCCATGACCACGCTCCCCCCGTCTCCCACCGACCTCGCCGCCGAGGAATACGGTGCCGATTCCATCAAGGTGCTGCGCGGACTCGATGCGGTGCGCAAGCGGCCGGGGATGTATATCGGCGACACCGACGACGGTTCGGGCCTGCATCACATGGTCTACGAGGTGGTCGACAACGCCATCGACGAAGCCCTGGCCGGCCATGCCGACCGCGTCGAGGTGGTGCTGAACGGCGACGGATCGTGCCCCGTGCGCGACAACGTCCGCGGCGTGCCCACCGACATCCACAAGGAAGAGGGGGTGTCGGCGGCCGAGGTGATCATGACCCAGCTGCATGCCGGCGGGAAGTTCGACCAGAATTCCTACAAGGTCTCGGGCGGCCTGCACGGCGTCGGCGTCTCGGTGGTCAACGCCCTGTCCGAGTGGCTGGACCTGCGGGTGTGGCGCGCCGGACACGAACACTGGATGCGCTTTCGCATGGGCAACGCCGAGGCGCCCTTGAAGATCGTCGCCGAATCGGGAGCCAAGACCGGCACCGAGGTCACCTTCCTGCCCAGCACCCAGATCTTCACCAAGGTCGACTTCGACTTCGCCACCCTGGAGCATCGCCTGCGCGAACTGGCCTTCCTCAATTCCGGCGTCCGTCTGGCCCTGACCGACCTGCGCCACGGCGAGGCGGTGACCAGCGAACTGCACTACGAGGGCGGCATCGAGGCCTTCGTCAAGTGGCTGGATCGCTCGAAGACGGCGCTGCATGCCCCGCCCATCGCCGTGCGCGGCGAGAAGGACGGCATGACCGTCGAGGTGGCGATGGAGTGGACCGATTCCTACCACGAGACCCAGTTGGCCTTCACCAACAACATCCCGCAGAAGGATGGCGGCACCCATCTGGCCGGCTTCCGCGCCGCCCTGACCCGGACCATCAACGCCTACGCCAACGATTCCGGCATCGCCAAGAAAGAGAAGGTGGCGCTGTCCGGCGACGACATGCGCGAAGGCCTGACCTGCGTGCTGTCGGTCAAGGTGCCGGACCCCAAGTTCAGCAGCCAGACCAAGGACAAGCTGGTCAGCTCGGAAGTCCGTCCGGTGGTCGAGAACGTGGTCGGCGAGAAGCTGGCCGAGTGGTTCGAGGAACACCCCGCCGAGGCGCGCAAGGTGGTGACCAAGGTGGTCGAGGCCGCCGCCGCCCGCGAGGCCGCCCGCAAGGCCCGCGAGCTGACCCGGCGCAAGGGGGTGCTGGACATCGCCACCCTGCCCGGCAAGCTGGCCGATTGCCAGGAACGCGACCCGGCGCTGTCGGAACTGTTCATCGTCGAGGGCGATTCCGCCGGTGGCTCGGCCAAGCAGGGGCGCAACCGCGCCAACCAGGCGATCCTGCCGCTGAAGGGCAAGATCCTCAACGTCGAGCGGGCGCGTTTCGACAAGATGCTGTCCTCGGCCGAGATCGGCACCCTGATCGCCGCGCTGGGCACCAGCATCGGCCGCGACGACTTCAACATCGCCAAGCTGCGCTACCACAAGATCATCATCATGACCGACGCCGACGTCGACGGCAGCCACATCCGCACCCTGCTGCTGACCTTCTTCTATCGCCAGATGCACGAGCTGATCGAGCGCGGCTACCTGTACATCGCCCAGCCGCCGCTCTACCGCGCCAAGCGCGGCCAGAGCGAGGTCTACCTCAAGGACGAGCGGGCGCTGGAGGAATACCTGATCGACGGCGGCCTCAACGACGCGGTGCTGACTCTCGACGGCGGCGTCCAGGTGGCCGGCGTCGAGCTGCGCGCCCTGGCCGAGCAGGCCCGCCACGTCAAGGCGTGGCTGGCCCCGCTGTCGCGCCGGGTGCCGATGCGGGTGGTCGAGCAGGCGGCGATCGCCGGCGCCCTGCGCCCGACCCTGCTCACCGACGGCGGCGCCGGCCCGGCCATGGCGCAGACCGTCGCCCAACGCCTCGACGCCCTGGAGACCGACCTGGAACGCGGCTGGCGCGGCCTGTGGGTCGAGGGCGACGGCTATGTGGTCAGCCGCACGCTGCGCGGCGTCACCGAAACCCACGCCCTGGACGCCGCCATCGTCCGCTCCGCCGAAGCGCGCCGCCTGGACGAGGCCGCCGAATCCCTGCGCACCACCTACGGCGCCGCGGCGATCCTGACCGCCAAGGAAAAGGAGACGGCGATCGCCGGCCCGGTGGCGCTGGTGACCGCGGTGATGGACCAGGGCAAGAAGGGCATCGCCATCCAGCGCTACAAGGGCCTGGGCGAGATGAACCCCGAGCAGTTGTGGGAAACCACCCTGGACCCCGAGGCACGCTCGCTGTTGCAGGTCAAGGTCGCCCACGCCGACGACGCCGAGGAAGTGTTTTCGACGCTGATGGGCGACGTGGTCGAACCGCGACGGGACTTCATCCAGGCGAACGCGTTGAAGGTGGCGAATCTGGATGTGTGAGGGTGTGTGCCGGTCGGCTTCTTTCCCGGCGGCCTGGACGACGCGGCCGAGATGGATGGCGACGGCATGACGCCGAACGTCGCCGCCGAGTGAGAAAGACGCTTCCCGTCGCCACGGTTCATGAGGTTCTTGCCGCGACGGGGACACCCTGGCAGGTCAACAGCGCCTTGATGGTGTTGACGATGCGCGTGCGCTCGTTGACCCGCGCCTCACGCTCCCGGCTCGGATAGCGGCTGTCTTCCCCGGCCGGCGATTGACCTGAAGGCTGGCCGGGTCGATCACACTGGATCCCCGCCTGCGGGATGACGGAGCCGAACCGATCCCCCCGTCTCGATGAGGTGCGCTCATCGAGACGGGGACGATGCGCTCACCCGTCGGCGTTGATGCGGGCGATGATGTCGGCCAGGGACGTGTCGCAGGTCGCGTTGTCCACCTGGCAGGTGCCGGCCTTCTCGTGCCCGCCGCCGCCGTAATCCAGGCACAGGGCGCCGATGTTGGTCTTTGCGGTGCGGTTGACGATCGAGGCGCCGATGGCGAACACCGTGTTCTGCTTCTTCAGCCCCCACAACACGTGGATCGAGACGTTGGTCTCGGGGAACATGGCATAGATCATGAACCGGTTGCCGGCGTAGATGGTCTCCTCGTCCTTCAGGTTCAGCACCACCAGGTTCTTGTAGACCTTGGCGCAGCGCATCAACTGCTCCTTGAACAGCTTCTCCTGCTCGAAATAAAGGTCGGTGCGCTCGCGCACGTCGGGGAGGTCGAGGATGTCGGCGATGGTGTGGTTCCGGCAATAGTCGATGAGGTTCATCATCAACTGATAGTTCGAAATGCGGAACTCGCGGAAGCGCCCCAATCCGGTACGGGCGTCCATGATGTAGTTGAGCAGCGTCCAGCCGGTGGGATGCAGGATGTCCTCCAGCGCATACTGGGCGGAATCGGCCTTGTCGACCTCCTCCATCATCTTGTCCCAGGCGGCGGGGAAGCGGACCGCACCGCCGAAATGGTCATAGACGACCCGCGCCGCCGAAGGGGCGTTGGGGTCGATGATGTGGTTGTCCTTCTTGCCGACGCGGATGGTCTCGGACAGGTGATGGTCGAAGGCAAGATAGACGCCTTCGACATAGGGAAGGTTGGTGGTGATGTCGTCGGGACCGATCTCCACCAGTCCGTCCTGCATGTCTTTGGGATGGACGAACTTGATGTCGTGGATCATCCCCAGTTGCTTCAACAGCACGGCACAGACCAGGCCATCGAAATCGCTGCGGGTCACCAGCCGGAACGTTCTGCCTTGCGTCATACTCTTCTCCTATGGCCCCTGGGGCACGAGTCTTGAATAGAGAATAATCCCTGCGGTGGGTGGAGACAACGCCGCTCGCCGCCGAACATTTCGCCCCCTTCCCCCGCCTGTCGCGGTGGGATAAACAGGGAGCGCGCGTCAAACCTCTGGGAGGCCGGCCAATGGTGCCGCATCGCTTTGCCGTTTTCGTGCTCGCGGCCGCCCTGGCGGGATGCACGGCGGCCCCGTTCGTCGACCACGGCATGGACACCCGGATCGAAAAGCCGGAGGACCCGGCGTTCAAGACCGGCGTTATCTCCGTCTGCCACACCGAGGAGACCGCCCGCGCCGAGGTCGACCAACTGGCCGCCGAGGCCTGCGGCCGGCACGGCTGGGAGGCCAAGCTGTCTCGCATCGAACGCTATCAGTGCCGCCTGACGGTTCCCAACCGCTCCATCTACCGCTGCATCGACCCGAAGATGACCACCGGGGGGGGCGAGTACATCAACCCGGCCAGCAAAGCGGCGGTGGAGAAATGGCGCAAGGAGCATAAGCGCCAGGAGGGCCAGCCATCGGCGGCCCCGGGGGCCGCGGCGGCCAGAGCCCGGGCGGCGTCCGGCGAATTCTCGCTCGACATGCCGTCGTGGGGCGATATGTGGGATGCGTCGGCGGGGGCGCGCTGAAGAGCCCCCTCCCCGCCGTGCGGCGGGGAGGGGGACGGCAACCTCAGTACATGTGCTGGCCGCCGTTGACCGACACCGTCGAACCGGTGATGAAGTCGGCGTCGTCGGCGATCAGGAACATCACGCAACGGGCGATGTCCTCGGCGCGGCCCAGACGGCCGACCGGGATCTTGGCGATGATCTTTTCCAGCACCGCCGGCGGGACCGCGCGGACCATGTCGGTGTCGACATAGCCCGGCGCGATGGCGTTGACGGTGATATTCTTGGCCGCCCCTTCCTGGGCCAGGGCCTTGGTGAAGCCGTGGATGCCCGACTTGGCGGCGGCATAGTTGACCTGGCCGTACTGCCCGGCCTGGCCGTTGATCGAGCCGATGTTGACGATGCGCCCGAAGCCATGGCTGCGCATCGATTCGATCACCAGGTTGCACATGTTGAAGCAACTGGTGAGGTTGGTCTGGATGACCTCGTTCCACATCTGATAGGTCATGCGGTGCATGGTGGCATCGCGGGTGATGCCGGCATTGTTGACCACGATCTCGATCGGCCCGTATTCGGCGGCGATCGTCTGCACCGCGGCCTCGCAGGCGGCGTAGTCGGCGACGTCCCACTTCATCGCCGGGATGCCGGTCTCTTCGCTGAACTGGCGGGCGGCCTCGACGTTGCCGAAGTAGTTGGCCACCACCTTGTAGCCGGCATTCTTCAGCGCCACGGAAATGGCCCGGCCGATGCCGCGGGTACCACCGGTTACGACTGCTAAACGCGCCATGGGTTCACCTCGTTCTTTCTGGTTGGCCGGTTGCTCCGGCGTCCTCGTTTCCACCCCTCGACCTTTGCGGGGCACCGCCGGGCGGGCCGCGGCGCCCCGATCCGGATGCCCTGCGCCTTAGCGCTCCAGACACATGGCGATGCCCATGCCGCCGCCGATGCACAGCGTCGCCAGACCCTTCTTCGCGCCGCGCCGGTTCATCTCGAACAGCAAGGTGGTCAGCACCCGGGCGCCCGAGGCGCCGATCGGGTGGCCAAGGGCGATGGCGCCGCCGTTGACGTTCACCTTCGCCGGATCCCAGCCCATCTCCTTGTTGACCGACAGCGCCTGGGCGGCGAAGGCCTCGTTGGCCTCGATCAGGTCGAGATCGGCGACCGTCCAGCCCGCCCGCGCCAACGCCTTCTTCGAGGCGGGGATCGGCCCGGTGCCCATGATCGCCGGATCGACGCCGGCGGTCGCCCACGCGGCGATGCGGGCCAGCGGCGTGATGCCGCGGCGGTCGGCTTCCTTGGCGGTCATCACCACCACCGCGGCGGCACCGTCGTTGATGCCCGAGGCGTTGCCGGCGGTGACCGTGCCCGCCTTGTCGAAGGCCGGCTTCAGCTTGGCCATCGCCTCGACGCTGGCGCCGAGGCGCGGATACTCGTCGGTGTCGAACAGCTTTTCCTCGCGCTTGACGACGATCCTGACCGGAACGATCTCGTCCTTGAAGCGGCCGGCCTTGATCGCCGCCTCGGCCTTGTTCTGCGAGGCGACGGCGAAAGCGTCCTGCTCCTCGCGGGTCAGGCCCCACTTCTTGGCGACGTTTTCGGCGGTCACGCCCATGTGGTAGCCGTTGAAGGCATCGGTAAGGCCGTCCTTGATCATCGAATCGACCATCTGCGCGTCACCCATCTTGATGCCGTTGCGCAGGTGGATGGTGTGCTGGGCGTTGGTCATGCTCTCCTGGCCGCCGGCGATGACGATTTCCGCCTCGCCCAGCTTGATCGCCTGGTAGCCCAGCGCCACGGCGCGCAGGCCCGAGCCGCACAGCTGGTTGATGGCCATGGCGGTGGCGGCATGGGGAATGCCGGCATTGACCGCCGCCTGGCGGGCGCCGTTCTGGCCCACACCGGCGGTGAGAACCTGGCCGAGCAGGACTTCGTCGACGTTTTCGGGAGCGACACCCGAGCGGGCCAGGACCTCGCGGATGACGGCTTCGCCCAATTGAGCGGCGGACAGGCCGGACAGCGAGCCGCTGAACGAACCGATGGGGGTACGGGCTGCGGCGGCGATGACGATATCGGACATGGTGTCGTGCTCTCCTTGATGGATGGTCTTTGCCCCGAACGACCTTTTTTAAAATGTCTCTGAGAGTCTTACTGCGCCCTTCCGTTGCCGCGCAACCTGTCTATTGCTGCACGGAACGGATTAGCCATTTCGCCAGTGGCGTGTAGACTTCGGTGGTGGCCCTGGCCGATAGCAGCATGCCGACATGCCCGCCCCCGGCCATCCGCAGGTGGGCACCGGGGATCGCCTGGGCCAATGGCAGGGCCGATTCGGCGGGGACGATGCGGTCCCTCTCCGGCACCACCACCAGGGCCGGCAGCACCAGGGATTGCGGCCGCACCGGCTGCCCGGCGACCCGCCAGCGCCCTTCGGCCGGCTCGTTGCGGCCGTACCAGCCGAACAGGCATTCCTGCGCCACCTTGGGCGCCAGGGGAACGCCGTCGTTGACCCAATCCTCGAGGGCGACGAAGTCGCGCGCCTTGGCGCTGCCCGGCCTGGTGCGGGCGAAGGCGGCGAACTTGCGCGGCGCCAGGGTGGGATCGAGGCTGGCGAACAGCGCCGCTTGCAGATCGACCGGCAGCCCGCCCATCAGTCCGATGGCGCCGCTCAACGGCCCCTCCAGGCTGCGCAGCAGCGTCGCATGGGCGGCGCGGCCGGCGACGAAGTCCCACGGCGTGGCCAGCAGCACCAGGCTCCGGACCGCGTCCGGACGCCGCTGGGCCAGGGCCAGGGCGAGCAATCCGCCCATGCAGTAGCCGAGCGCCGCCACCGGGCGGCCGCAGGCGGCAACCACGGCGTCGAGGGCGCGCTCCAGCCGTCCGGCGACGTAATCGGTGAGATCGAAATCGCGTTCGGCCTCGCCGGGGGCATCCCAGTCGACCAGGAACGGCGCCAGTCCCTTGGCGGCCAGCGCCCGCATCAGGCTGCGGCGGCGGCTGAGGTCGAGGATATAGGCGCGATTGACCAGCGACGGCACCACCAGCACCGGCAGGCCCGCCGCTCCGCCTTCGCCGCGGTAATCGAGCAATCGCGTCGTCCCTTCGCGCCACAGCACCGGCGGCGGAACGACGTCGCGGCTGTAGGGGTGGTCGCGATAGGCGGCGATGCCGTCGAGGAAGGCGCGATGGCGATCGAGCGCCTCGGTGAGCAGGGCGTCCTGGAACCCGCTCCAGGCCTCAGGTCCGGCGGCGGCGAGGGCGTCCCGGATGGTCGCCGCGGCTTCGTTCGCGCTCGGCTTCGAGAACGGCGACCCGTCCTTCAAGCTCGGCAATCCGGCGCAGGAGGCCATCAAGGTCGACGCCTGCGCCCACAGGTGCAACGGCAGCGGCCGGGGGCCCGGACGGGTCTGGGGAGGGGCTGTCGCTTGCCGCGTGGCCATGGTGTGGAGCCTTGCCGTTGCCGGGCGCCGGGGCTGCCGCCTGGGTCATGGCGGCAATGCCCCGCGCCACCGTTTCGGCCAAGGTCGGATCCTGGGCCATGGCGGCCACCTGATCCTGCCAAAGGTCGAGATAACGGCGCGCGAGGGCCTTGAGATCCGGCGGCACTTCGGACATGGGCGGACTATATCCGAAGGCCGAAGGCTTGACCAGCGGCGGCCGGCATCCCCGGCGTCCCACCAACCTGGAAACACCCGGTGGCGATGCCGCCTGGGCAGTGCTAGTCTCGGCCCATGTCGTCGCTGCCCCCCTCCGTCTCTCCCCCTGCCCTGGCGGGACTGGCCCGCACGCCGCCGCACAATCTGGAGGCGGAGCAGGCGCTGCTGGGCGCCATCCTGCTCAACAACCGCGCCTACGAGCGGGTGTCGGAGTATCTGCGTCCCGAGCACTTCGCCGAGCCGGTCCACGGCCGCATCTTCACCGCCTGCGGCCGCCTGATCGACCGCGGCCAGATCGCCAACCCGGTGACGCTGAAGACCGTTTTCGAGGCCGATGGCGCCCTGAGCGAGATCGGCGGCGCCCAGTATCTGGTCGATCTCGCCAACGCGGTGGTATCGATCATCGACGCCGGCGATTACGGCCGGCTGGTCCACGACCTTCACCTCCGCCGGGCGCTGATCGCGCTGGGCACCGACGTGGTCAACCAGGCCTACGAGCCGTCGCTCGACGCCAGCGCCATGGAGCAGATCGGCAAGGCCGAGGGCCAGCTCTACGAACTGGCCACCACCGGCCAGACCGAAGGCGGCTTCGAGACCTTCGCCACCGTGCTGAAAGAGGCGGTCAACCAGGCCGAGGCCGCCCACAAGCGCCAGGGCAAGCTGTCCGGCGTGCCCACCGGGCTGGTCGACATCGACAAGAAGCTGGGCGGCCTGCATGGCTCGGACCTGCTGATCCTGGCCGGACGGCCGTCGATGGGCAAGACCGCGCTGGCCACCAACATCGCCTTCAACGCCGCCCACCTCTACCGCGAGGAGACCGACGCCCTGGGGCAGAAGAAGGCGGTCGACGGGGCGATCACCGCCTTCTTTTCGCTGGAAATGTCCGCCGAGCAGCTGGCCACCCGTATCCTCGCCGAGCAGGCGGAGATCGCCAGCCACAAGATCCGCCAGGGCGAGATGTCCAACGACGAGTTCGAGCGTCTGGCCATCTCCGCCCAGGAACTGCACCGCCTGCCGCTGTTCATCGACGACACCCCGGCGCTGTCGATCTCGGCGGTGCGCACGCGGTCGCGGCGGCTGAAGCGCCAGCACGGGCTGGGGCTGATCGTCATCGATTACCTGCAATTGCTGCGCGGCTCGGGCAATACCGGCGACAACCGCGTGCAGGAGGTGTCGGAGATCACCCGCGGCCTCAAGGCGCTGGCCAAGGAGCTGGAGGTGCCGGTGATCGCCCTCTCCCAGCTCAGCCGCGCCGTCGAACAGCGCGAAGACAAGCGGCCGCAGTTGGCGGACTTGCGCGAATCGGGCTCGATCGAGCAGGACGCCGACGTGGTGATGTTCGTCTTCCGCGAGCAGTACTACCTGGAGCGCGCCGAACCCGGCCGCCGTCCCGACGAGGCCGAGGACAAGTTCAACGACCGCCATGCCAAATGGCAGGAACGCTGCGAAGAGGTGTGGAACACCGCCGAGGTGATCATCGCCAAGCAGCGCCACGGTCCGGTCGGCACGGTGCGCCTGTCGTTCCACGGCGAGTTCACCAAGTTCGGCAACCTGATCGCCGGCGACCACTACGAGGAGCCGGGGTATTGAGCCGTGATGGAGCGTGTCAGGGAATGCCGCATGAAAACAAGCTCCGTCATTCCCGCGAAAGCGGGAATCCATGCGTCGACGAAAATGCCTTACGTTTCAATGCATAGCCGCGTCACCATGGATCCCCGCCTTCGCGGGGATGACGAAATGGTGTGGAATCCTGCATGAGCGCCCCGAAGCGGCCCGCGGTCTACATTCTCGCCAGTGCCCGGAACGGTACGCTCTACGTCGGGGTGACCGCCGATCTGATCCGCCGCACATGGGAACACCGAACGGACACGGTCGATGGGGTCACCAAACGATATGCAGTTCACAGGCTCGTCTTTGCCGAATTCCATGACACCATGCCTGACGCCATCCTCCGCGAAAAGCAGGTCAAGAAATGGCGGCGGGATTGGAAAATAGAACTGATCGAGAGCGTCAATCCGGAGTGGCTCGACTTCTATGACCTATACGCCCGATGAATCCCTTCTGCCCATTCGCGTCAACCCAGTTTACGTCATTCCCGCGAAAGCGGGAATCCATGCGTCAACGAACATTCCTCATGGTCCAAGGCACCGCCGCGTCGCCATGGATCCCCGCCTTCGCGGGGATGACGGAGACAAACCGTGACGCCCATGCGTGACCGCGACACCGCCCTCCTCACCATCGACCTCGACGCCATCGTCGCCAACTGGCGGCTGATCGCCGCCCGGGCGGCGCCGGCCGAGGCGGCGGCGGTGGTCAAGGCCGACGCCTACGGGCTCGGCGCCGTTCGCGTGGCGGCGGCACTGGCGGCGGCCGGCTGCCGCACCTTCTTCGTCGCCACCATCGACGAGGGGCTGGAGCTGCGCGCCGTCCTGCCGCACCCGGACATCTTCGTGCTGTCCGGCGTGCTGCCGGGACCGGCGGGCGACATCACCGCCGCCGGCCTGATTCCGGTTCTCAACAGCCTGGAGCAGGCCGCCCTGTGGCAGGGACGGGCGGCGCTGCATGTCGATACCGGCATGGCCCGGCTGGGGCTGGAGGCGGCCGAGATCGAGCGGCTGATCGCCGATCCCGGCGTGCTGGCCGGTATCGACGTCGACCTGGTGTGTTCGCACCTCGCCTGCGCCGACGAGGACTCGGCGATGAATGCCGACCAATGCCAACGGTTTCGCCTTCTGGCCGACCGGCTGGGCCTCGGGCGACGGCGGTCGCTGGCCGCCTCGTCGGGCGTGTTCCTCGGACCGGCGTTCCATTTCGACCTCGTGCGGCCGGGCGCCGCCCTCTATGGCGTCAACCCGACCCCGGGACGGCCCAACCCGATGGCGCAAGTGGTTCGTCTGCAAGGAAAAATCCTTCAGGTGCGCGACGTTGACAGCCCCATGACCGTTGGTTATGGTGCCTCCCACCGATGCGCAGGCAGGGGTCGGGTCGCCACCGTTGCCGTCGGCTATGCCGACGGGTGGCTGCGCGCCCTGAGCAATCGCGGCCACGGAATCATCGAGGGGGGCAGGGTGCCGTTGGTTGGACGCGTTTCCATGGATCTCATCACCTTCGACGTCTCGGCGGTGCCGGCTTCCGCCGCGCACGCGGGGGCGACGATCGAGCTGATCGGCCCCGGCCACGACGTCGACGCGGTTGCCGCCGAGGCCGGCACCATCGGCTACGAGGTGCTGACCGCGCTGGGCCGGCGCTATGCCCGCAGCTACGTCGGCGGGGGCGTCTGATGGAGTTCCTCGCCTCCATCGGCCGCGTAGTCCTCGGCTTCCTCGCCCATGTCGGCCGCCTGACCGCCTTCACCGCCACCGCGGTGTCGCACACCGTCCGCCCGCCGTTCTTCTACCGCCTGACGCTCAAGGCGATGATCGAGATCGGCTACTACTCGCTGCCGGTGGTCGGCTTGACCGCCATCTTCTCCGGCATGGTGCTGGCGCTGCAAAGCTACACCGGCTTCGCCCGCTTCTCGGCCGAGGGGGCGGTGGCCACGGTGGTGGTGCTGTCGATGACCCGCGAGCTGGGCCCGGTGCTGGCCGGCCTGATGGTCGCCGGGCGCATCGGCGCCTCGATGGCCGCCGAGATCGGCACCATGCGGGTCACCGAGCAGATCGACGCCCTGGTCACCCTGTCGACCAACCCCTTCAAGTATCTGGTGGCGCCGCGGCTGATCGCCGGCACCCTGATGCTGCCGTTCCTGGTCGGCGTCGCCGACATCATCGGCGTGTTCGGCGGCTATATCGTCGGCGTCTACAAGCTGGGCTTCAACCCGTCCTCCTACATCAGCCGCACCTGGGAGTACCTCGAGCCGCTCGACGTCATCTCCGGCCTGACCAAGGCGGCGGTGTTCGGCTTCCTGATCTCGCTGATGGGCTGCTACAACGGCTACTACTCGAAGGGCGGGGCCCAGGGCGTCGGCAAGGCCACCACCAATTCGGTGGTGTCGGCGGCGATCCTGATCCTGATCTTCAACTACATCATCACCGCACTGTACTTCGGCAAATGAGCCACATGAGCACACCCGTCGAACCCAAGATCAAGCTCGCCGACGTCCACAAGGCGTTCGGCCCCAAGGTGGTGCTGGACGGCATCGACCTGGCGGTTCAGCCGGGCGAGTCGGTGGTGATCATCGGCGGCTCGGGCACCGGCAAGTCGGTGACCCTGAAATGCATCCTCGGCCTGCTGCGCCCGGAACAGGGCTCGGTCACCGTCGACGGCCAGGACGTCGTCGCCATGGGCGGCCGCGCCCGCGAGGCGATGCTGCGCAAGTTCGGCATGCTGTTCCAGGGCGGGGCCCTGTTCGACTCGATGACGGTGTGGGAGAACGTCGCCTTCGGCCTGATCCAGGGCCGCGGCATGAAGCGGGCGGAGGCCCGCGAGATCGCCATCGACAAGCTGGCCCAGGTCGGCCTGGCCGCCTCGGCCGGCGACCTGATGCCGGTCGAGCTGTCGGGCGGCATGCAGAAGCGCGTCGCCCTGGCCCGGGCCATCGCCTCGAGCCCGGAAATCATCTTCTTCGACGAGCCGACCACCGGCCTCGACCCGATCATGGCCGACGTCATCAACGACCTGATCGTCCAGTGCGTCAAGAACGTCGGCGCCACCGCGCTGTCGATCACCCACGACATGGCCAGCGCGCGCAAGATCGCCGACCGCATCGCCATGCTCTACAAGGGCCGCCTGATCTGGATCGGCTCGCCCAAGGACATCGACCATTCGGGCAACGAATTCGTCGATCAGTTCATTCACGGCCGCGCCGAAGGGCCGATCAAGATGGAACTGCGGGCCTGAGGCCTCGTCGCCCCCCGGGCTCGACCCGGGGAGTTCACGCGGTGGGGAACGAGTCCGTATTTCCAGGACTATCGCGGCGGTCCCGCGTGGATGGCCGGGTCAAGCCCGGCCATGACGAGCGAAGCGTCTCCGCTACTCGTTGACCTTCAGCTTGGCCGGATCGAGCACGATGTCGCGCTTGACCTGGCCATGGGCGCCGAGCGTCGTCACCTTCTTGCCGTCGACGCGGATCTCCAGGGCCCCGGCATTGCCGACGATCAGGCGCAGGCCGGGACGGTTGGGGACGCGGGCGATGTCGCCGCGGCGCAGCAGCTTGGAGACCAGCAACTGGCCGTCCATCTCCGAGACCTGGATCCAGCAATCCTCGGACACCGCCTTCAGGCTGACGCGGGAATCGGCGAAGTCCTTGCCGTAGACGATGCCGCCGTCGGGCGGGGTGGCCTCGGCCGCATCCGCCTTCGGCGGCTCGACCTTCGCCGCCTCGGGCTTGGCCGGCTCAACCTTCGGGGCCTCGGTCTTCGGCGGCTCGGTCTTGACCGGCTCGGGCTTCGGAGGCTCGACCTTGACCGGCTCGGGCTTCGGGGGCTCGACCTTGGGCGCCTCGGTTTTGCCGGCGGCCTTGGCCGGATCGGATTTCTCCGCCGGCTTGGCCGGCTCGCCCTTGGCCGCTCCCGGCTTGGCCGGCTCGCCCTTGGCCGTCCCCGGCTTGGCCGCGTCCGCAACCGGCGGCGGCGCCTGGACGGCCGCCTTGTCGTCCTCGCCCTCGGTGGGCGGTACCACCTCGGATTCCTTGCCGGCCGCCTTTGCCGGGCCCTCGCCGGGCTTGGCGGCATCCTCGGCCGGCTTGGCGGGTTCGTCCTGGGCCGGCGGCTTGGCCTCGTCGCCCTTGGCCGTCTTGTCGGCGGTCAGCGCCGCCGGGCGATTGAGCACCGACGACACGCGGTCGGGCAGCGGCGGCATCATCTCGGCCACCTTGGTCTCGCGGGCCGACATCAGGTACCAGGCGCCGTAGGCGAAAGCGGTGACCATGATGCCGACGAACAGGATTCCGCCGCCGGGAATGCGCCCCTCGGACACCGGAGCGGGGAAGATCAGCTCGGAGCGGGCCGAGAGCTGGCCGGCGGCCTCATCCTTGAACCGGCGCACCATCTCCTCGCCGTCGAGGCCGAGGTATTCGGCATAGGTGCGCAGAAAGCCGATGGCGTAGGTTCCGCCCGGCAGGTCGCGGTGGCGCCCGTCCTCGAGCGCCTGGAGATAGGGCTGACGGATGCGCAAGTGCTGGGCGCAATCGAGGATTTCCTTGCCCATACGCTCGCGGGCGGCGCGCAACGTCGAGCCGACGCCGAAGATCATGGCATGGGCGGGGGGAGAGGCCGGCATGTCGTCCTGCTGTTTCGTCGCCACGTTGAGACCTTTCTCGTCCCGGAGCGGGAGGGGAAAATAAAGGGGCGTCGAAGCCGAGAAACCTCAGCCGCCCACGATTGTCAGGTGTAGCAAATTGGAGGCGTCGGAGGCAATGGCGACTCGGTCGCCGCATCCATTCCTCACAGCACCACCCCATGGTCGATGGCGAAAGCCTTCAGCTTGTCCCTCAGGCTGCGGTCGGGGGACTTGAGCAACCCGTCGAGATAGGCGTTCGCCGCCGCGACATTCAGGCTGCGAACCATGGTCTTGACCGGGCCGATCGACGGTCCCGCCACCGACAGGCGGCGGACGCCGACGGCGATCAGCGCCATCGCCTCCAGCGGCCGTCCGGCCATTTCGCCGCACACCGACAACGGCACGCCGCCGGCATCGCAGCGCTCGGCCAGGTTCTTGATGAAGGCCAGCATGCCCGGCGCCAGCGGGTCGTAGCGCTCGGAGATGCGGGGATTGCCGCGGTCGACGGCGAACAGGAACTGCGCCAGGTCGTTGGACCCCACCGAGATGAAGTCGACCAGCGGCAGAAGGGCGTCGATCTGGAAGGCCAGCGCCGGCACCTCCAGCATCGTCCCCACCTCGACCAGATCGGGCAACGGATGGCCGGCGGCGCGTTCGTGTTCGATTTCCAGGTCGAGGATGCGCCGCGCCTGGACCAGCTCGGCCACCTCGGCGATCATCGGGAACATCACCCGCAGATGGCGGCCGGCGGCGGCGCGCAGCAGGGCGCGCAACTGATGGCGCATCACCATCGGCCGGTCGAGGGTAATGCGGATCGACCGCCAGCCCAGGGCCGGGTTGTCCTCCTCGTAGGGATTCCAGTAGGGCAGGATCTTGTCGCCGCCGACGTCGAGGGTGCGGAAGGTGACCGGCCGGCCCTCGGCCTGATCGAGGATCTTGTGATAGAGATGGGTCTGGGCGGCGACGTCGGGCAGGCTGGAGCGGGCCATGAACGGCAGCTCGGTGCGATAAAGGCCGATGCCGTCGGCGCCCGAATCGTGCAGGTGCTGCATATCCAGCAGCAGGCCGGCATTCATCAGCAACTGCACGCCGACCCCGTCCCGGGTCACCGCCGGCAGGTCCTTCAGCCGGGCATAGTCGGCGCGGCGCAGCTGGCGCTGGGCGACCGCCTCGGCGAAGGCGTCGCGGATGTCCTCGGACGGACGGACCAGCACCTGGGCATTGTCGCCGTCGACGATCACGGTGTCGAACGGCTCGATCCGCTCGAGCCCGTCCTTGCAGCGGCCGACCACCGGGATGTCCAGGGCGCGGGCGACGATCGCCACGTGCATGGTCGGCGAGCCCTCTTCCAGAACCAGGCCGCGCAGCTTGCGGTGATCGTAGTCGAACAGGTCCATCGGCCCCATGGTGCGGGCGATCAGGATCGTGTCGTCGGGCAGATCGTTGCCGCCGTTGGGGTCGTCGTCGCCGGACAGGTGCTGGAGCAGACGGTTGGCGAGATCCTCGAAGTCGTGCATCCGCTCGCGCAGATAAGGGTCGGTGATCTGGCTCATGCGCGCGCGCATGTCGTCGTTGACCTTCTGCACCGCCGCCTCGGCGGTCAGGCCGCTGCGGATGGCCTCGGCGATGCGGCCCAGCCAGCCCTTGTCCTCGGTGAACATGCGGTAGGTTTCGAGCACGTCGCGGTGCTCGCCGTCGCGCATTTCCGGGCGTTCGAACAGTTCGTCCAGCGCGCTCTTGATGGCGGTCAGGGCGGTGCGCAGGCGCGCCTGCTCGGCCTCGGGATCCTCGGCGACCAGGCGGCGGATGGTGATGCGGCGGTGAAGGGGGACGGCGACACCGATACCGACGCCGCCATTGAGCCGCGCGCCCTCCAGCCGCACCGGCAACAGCGCGTTGCCGTCGACCGGGACCAGTTCCTCCAACGCCACCAGCTCGCCCGAGGCGACCAGTTCGGCCAGGACCATGGCCACCGTTTCGAGGGTCTCGATCTCCTCGTCCGAGTAGTGGCGCATGGTGCGGTTCTGCACCACCAGCACGCCGGCCACGCGGCCGCCGCGGATGATCGGCACCCCCATCAGCGAGTGGTAGATCTCCTCGCCGGTCTCGGGACGATAGGCGAAGTTGGGATGGCTCTGGGCATCGGCGAGGGCCAGCGGCCGGGCATGGGCGGCGATGTCGCCGACCAGGCCTTCGCCGACCCGCAGGCGGGTCTTGTGGACGGCGGATTTCTTCAGGCCCTCGGTGGCGAACAGCTCCAGCACCTCGCCGGCGCGGAGCACGTAGCACGAGCACACCTCGGCGACCATGTCGGCGGCGATCAGGTGCACGACCTTGTCGAGGCGCTCCTCCGCCGTCCCGCTGCCGGCCATGACGTCGCGCAGCCGGGCCAGCAGGCGGCGCGACACCGAGGGCGCCGCCGCCTGCATCACGCCACCACGGCCGTCCAGGCGTTGCGGGCGGACAGCGCCGACACCGCCTGATCGATCAACTCGCCGAGAATGCGTTGGGTCGGCTGCTCTTCGGTCACCAGGCCGACGCTTTGACCGGCCATCACCGAGCCGTTTTCGACGTCGCCGTCGATCACCGCACGGCGCAGCGCACCGGCCCAGAAATGCTCGATTTCCAGCTGCGCCTCCTTCTGGTCGATCTCGCCGGCGCGGAAGCGGGCGATCACCTCGTGCTGGAAGGCAACGAAGCGCCGCGTCGCCTGGTTGGCCAGGGCGCGCACCGGAATGACCGGGAACTGCGGGTCGACCTGGACGCTGGGCACGGCATCGCGGGCGGCGGCGCGGATGAACGAGCGCTTGAAGTTGGGGTGGGCGATGCACTCGGTGGCGCAGACGAAGCGGGTGCCCAACTGCACGCCGGCCGCGCCCTGTTCGAGGAAGCCGAGGATCGCCTCGCCGCGGCCGATGCCGCCGGCGACGAACACCGGCAGTTCGGGCGACATCGCCGGCAGGATCTCCTGGGCCAGCACCGAGGTGGCCACCGGGCCGATATGCCCGCCGGCCTCGGTGCCCTCGATCACCAGGGCGTCGGCACCCGAGCGGACCAGCTTCCGGGCGATCACCACGGCGGGGGCGAAGCAGATGACGCGGGCGCCGGTGTCCTTGGCCCGCTTGATCGCCGCCGTCGACGGCAGACCGCCGGCCAGCACGATATGGCTGACCGAGAGCGCGCCGCAGACGTCGATCAGGCCGTCGAGCTGCGGATGCATGGTGATGATGTTGACGCCGAAGGGCTTGGTCGTCAGCTCTTGCGTGGCGGCGATTTCGGCGGCCAGCAGATCCGGCGACATCGACCCCGAGGCGATGACGCCGAAACCGCCGGCGTTGGAAATGGCCGCCACCAGATTGCGTTCGGAAATCCACGACATGGCGCCGCCGAGGATGGCGATGTCGGTGCCGAGAAAGTCACGTCCCCGCTGCCACAGCCGATCAAGCTGTTGCCGTGCCGCCGTCATGTCGCTCGACCCCGAGAATGTCATCCCTCAGGCCGCGTCCAGCCCATAGGCGGTGTGCAGGGCCCGCAGCGCCAGCTCGGTGTACTTCTCTTCGATCAGGACGCTGATCTTGATTTCCGAGGTCGAGATCACCTGGATGTTGATGCCCTCGGTGGCCAGGGTGTGGAACATCTTCTGGGCGATGCCGGCATGGCTGCGCATGCCGACGCCGATCACCGAGACCTTGACCACATTCGAGTCGGCGATCAGACGCTCGTAATTGAGGTCGCCCCTGGCGTCTTCCAGCACCTTGCGGGCGCGGTCGAGGTCGGCCTTGCCGACGGTGAAGGTCAGGTCGGTGGTCTTGCCGTCCTCGGACACGTTCTGGACGATCATGTCGACGTTGACGGCGGCTTCGGCCAGCGGGCCGAAGATGGCGGCGGCGACGCCGGGCCGGTCGGCCACCTTGACCAGGGTGATCTTCGCCTCGTCGCGGCTGTAGGCGATGCCGCTCAACAGTTCCTTTTCCACGATCTCATCCTCATCACAGACCAGGGTTCCGGGGGCGTCGATGAACGACGACAGCACCTGCACGCGCACGCGATGCTTCATGGCCATTTCGACCGAGCGGGTCTGCAGGACCTTGGCCCCCACCGACGCCAGCACCAGCATCTCCTCGTAGGTGATCTTGTCGAGCTTGCGGGCCTTGGCGACGATGCGCGGGTCGGTGGTGTAGACCCCGTCCACGTCGGTATAGATATCGCAGCGATCCGCCTTCAGCGCCGCCGCCAGGGCCACCGCCGAGGTGTCCGAGCCGCCGCGGCCCAGGGTCGAAATCCGCCGGTCGGGCCCCAGGCCCTGGAAGCCGGCCACCACCGCCACCTGGCCGCCGGCCATGCGCTCGATCATCTCCGCGGTGTCGATGGACTCGATGCGCGCCTTGCCGTGGACGCCGTCGGTCAGGACCGGCACCTGCCAGCCGCACCACGAGCGCGCCGGAACGCCCAGTTCCTGCAAGGCGATGGCCAGCAGGCCGATGGTCACCTGCTCGCCGGTGGCGACCACGGTGTCGTATTCGCGGGCATCATGCAGCGGC
>JACRFY010000263.1 GCA_016212565.1 Magnetospirillum sp.
CAATGCGGCATAGTATTTCATGGCTGTCCCCTCTGTTGCTTCGAGCCGCTTCGCGGACTCCGTATCCAACAACAGCTTGCGGGACAGCCACCTTGCTTGCCAGCCTCAGCGCCAGCCCCGATTACCCCATCTTGGTGCCTTGGTGGCCTGCCGCCCCCCCTACTTCCCCGGCATCGGCGGGAACTCGATCACCTGGCCGACCTGGATGCGGTCGACGTCGGTGATGTCGGGATTGTTGCGCTTCACCCAATCGAGCGAGCGCGAGTCGAAGGCGCCGTACACCTGCGAGGTCAACCCGGCCAGGGTGTCGCCGGGGGCGACGATGCGCAGCACCCGGCGCTCGCCCGCGGGCAGGTCGGCGATCTGCGGCAGCGGCGGCGGTGGCGGCGGCGGGAGGCTCTCCACCGCCGCCGGCAGCGGGGGAGCATCGGGCGCGGCCTGGGGGATGGGCGGCGGCGGCACCGGGGCGGCGACCACCTGGCCGGCCACCTGCTCGTCCGGCCCACGCAGGGACAGGCCGGCGGTGAGCACGGCGCCGCCTATCGCCACGGCGCCGCCGACCGCCGCCAGCCCGCGCCACGGCAGGCCGGCGAACCAGCCGACCTTGGGCGCCGGGTCGACGCGCATGTCGCGCAGCACCTCGGCGACGATGGCGCGGGTCACCGGCCGGGTCTTTCGGGTGAAGCCGGCCATCAGCGCGTTGTCGCACAGCACGTTGATCCGCCGCGGAATGCCGTGGGCGCGGCGCACGATCAGCGCCAGGGCCCCGTCGGTGAAGGCGGGAACGTCGTCCAGGGCGACGCACTTCAGGCGATGATGCATGTAGGCCAGCGAATCGGCGCGGGTCAGCGGCCCCAGCCGGGTGCGCACGGCGATGCGCGATTCGAGCTGGCGCAACTGCCGCTCGGCCAGCAGGGCGTCGAGCTCGGGCTGGCCGACCAGGACGATCTGCACCAGCTTCTCGGTCGCCGTCTCCAGGTTGGACAGTTGGCGCAGCGATTCCAGGGTGCCGATCGGCATGTTCTGCGCCTCGTCGATCATCAGCACCAGGGTCTGATGGCGGGCGCGGTGGCCCTCGACCAGCCAGGCGCGCAGGGCATCGACCATGGCGGCGATGTCCTCGCCCGGCGGGGTCAGGCCCAGCTCCTTGAAGATGTGCTTGAGCAGGGTGAGGAACGAGACGTTGGGGTGGTAGACGTAGACGAAGCGCAGCGCCGGCTCGTCGACGCTGTCGAGATACGAGCGCAGGATGGTGGTCTTGCCCACCCCCACCTCGCCGGTGATGCAGACGAAGCCCTTGCGCTTGGCGATGCCGTAGATGATCGCCGCCAGCGCTTCGCGGTGCTGGTCGGTGAGGAACAGGAAGCCCGGGTCGGGGGTGACCCGGAACGGCTCGGCCTTGAAGTGGAAGAACTCCTTGTACATGGCGTCGGTCCTCGCTTGGCGGCTTCAGTAGGCGTTGGTGGCCTTCAGGCAGGCGAGCGGGGTGCGGGCGAGGATCAGCAGATCCAGCCACAGGCTCCAGTGGTCGATGTACCAGAGGTCGAAACGCACCCGTTTGCGCATCTGATCGAGCTCGACGGTCTCGCCGCGGCAGCCGTTGACCTGCGCCCAGCCGGTCAGGCCCGGCTTCATGCGGTGGCGGCAGCGATAGTCGTCGACCAGCCGGGCATAGGCGTGGTGGTGCGACAGCGCGTGCGGCCGCGGCCCGACCAGCGACATCTCGCCGCAAAGGACGTTGAACAGTTGCGGCAGCTCGTCGAGCGAGGTGCGGCGCAACAGGCGGCCGACCCGGGTGACGCGCGGATCGTCGCGGGTGGCCTGCCTGACCTCGGCCTCGGGCGGACGGTCGGTCATGCTGCGAAACTTGAAGCAGACGAAGGGCTGATCGCCCAGGCCGGCGCGGCGCTGACGGAACAGCACCGGCCCGGGGCTGTCGAGCCGGATCGCCACGGCGATGGCCAGGAACAGCGGCGCCAGGGCAACCAGCAGCAGCAGGGCGAGGCCGCGGTCGAGGATCGCCTTGGCAACCGCGCGGCCGCCGGCCAACGGCTTGGAGCCCAGCCCGGCCATCGGCACCCCGGCCAGCAGGCGGATGCCGTCGCCGGTCAGGTAGGGCTCGACGGCGTCGGGGAACAGATGGACGTCGACCGCCAGGGGCTTGAGCCGCGCCAGGCAGGCGAGCAGGCGTTCGGGATCCGACCACGGCAGCGCCACCACCACGTCGTCGACCGCCTCGTCGGCCACCACCCGTTCGATGTCGCCGAGACCGGTGATGAAGCCGCCCAGCAACGGCCGCGGCGGCGGATCGCGGTCGAGGATCACCCCCACCGGCATCACCCCGCCGCGACGGTCGCCGCCCAGCACCGCCAGGACGTCGAGGGCACGCTGGCGCTCGCCGACCACCAGCACCCGGCGGGCGGCGCGGGTCCAGCCGGCGACCCGGGTCGCCAGCCCCTGGCCGAGACCGTAGCCGAGGCAGACGGCGGCGGTGTGGCCCACCAGCAGGCCATCGAGAGCCAGTTGGCCGAGAGCCAGGGCCGGCTGCCCGGCGGCCGCGGCGACCAGGCCGCCGGTCACCGCCACCAGGGCGATGTCGACCAGGCGGCCGGCGGCCACCAGACCTTGCCGCAGCGGCGCGGCGATCGTGCGGGGGACCCCGCCGTCGCGGGCGGGACGGGCCGGGCGCAGCGCACCCGACCAACCCCGGCGATGGTACTGGACGTCGATGTGTCTCATCGCACTCCCCCCGACGGCAAGGTCTCCCGCTGGGCACGGCACGAACGTCATGGGCAGTCCGGGGAGACATATGCGCCACGGCCTGCCTCCCGTGGAGACGGCCTTCGGAGGGCCCACCCTGGGGTTGAGGGCGGCGCGAATTCGAGGCAAACCCGACGCCGCGAAAATGCCCCCCGCTTGGCAGTTGATCTTTCGGGTGGGGTGGCCGAAACTATCGGCCATTCCAGCCCTTTGCTTGCGAGGATTCCCTTGAGCCGCTCGACCGTCGCCGCCACCCTGCTGCTGGCCGCACTCGCACTCCCCGCCGCCACGCCCGCCCAGGCCAAGGCCTGCAATTCGCCGACCGAAGTCTCGGCAATGCAGTTGCGCCAATTGCAGGCGGAGCTGATGGTCGCCACCCTCAAATGCGGCGAGACCCACCCCGAGTTCCGCGGCAAATACGGCGCGTTCGTCGGCAAGGCGCCGATGAAGGAGAATGCCAACGCGCTGCGGGCGATGTTCTCGCGCCAGGGCAAGGGCGCCAATTACATGGATCGCTATTCCACCCAGTTGGCCAACGATGCCCAGCTCAAGAGCTCGCAGACCTACGACTATTGCGGCGTCCACGCCGCCAGGTTCGACGAGCTCTCCGACCTCCGCCCCCACGAGATCCAGGGCTTCGCCGCCCGCTCGGTGGGCGTCCCCGATGATGCCGAGCCCTGCCCGGCGCCCAAGCCGGCCGCCAAAGAGAAAGTGGCGGCCAAGGACAAGACGCCGGCCAAGGTGAAGAAGGGCAGCTGAGGACGCTTGAAAGCCTCGCTCGCCCCGCCACCTTGAAGGGGAGACATCTCCGGCCGTCTGCCGTCCGGCGGGCGGTCGGCGTTCCCGCGACGGAGTGCACGCTATCTTGGACCGCTCTCCCCTGGTGCCCTACCGCCTGACCATCTGCGGCCTGACCGAATTGGGCCAACATGCCGGAGCGGGGGTGACCCATGTGCTGTCGATCCTCGACCCGGAGCATCCCGATCCCGACGACTTTGCCGCCTATCCCCCGCACCGGCGCCTGCTGTGGCGCTTCCACGACGTGATCGCCGAACAGCCGGGGATGGTTCCTCCCACCCAGGCCACCGTCCAGGCGGTGCTGACCTTCGGCGAGGCCAGCCGCCGCCAGCCCATCGACCATTTGCTGGTCCACTGCCACATGGGCATCTCGCGCTCGACGGCGGCGGCTGCCATCCTGCTGGCCCAGGACAATCCGGGACGGGAGGTCGAAGTGTTCGCCGCCATTCGCACCGTGCGCCCGCGCAGTTGGCCCAACAGCCGGATGATCGCGCTGGCCGACCGGATGCTCGACCGCGGCGGGGCCTTGGAGGACGCCATGCGCGGCCATCACCTCGCCGTGGCGACGTCGTTCCCCGACCTCGCCCGGCTGCTGCGCCAGGGCGAACGGGCGCATGAAGTGCCGGCGGACCGCGACGGTTGCGCTTGACGTTGTCACAAAAGTGCAACACAACCCTTCCGAGGGAACGGGGGCCAGCGGACCGGGGATGAAGAAGGACCAATTGATCCAGTACGCGGCCTTGTGCTACCGCGTCGAGGACGGCCACCCGCTGGTGGCCCTGGTGACCTCGCGCGAGACCAAGCGCTGGATCCTCCCCAAGGGCCAGCCGGAAAAGGGCGTGCCGCCGTGCGAGGTGGCCGAACACGAAGCCTACGAGGAGGCCGGCCTCACCGGCAAGGTCAAGCGCCGGGCCTTCGCCAGCTTCGCCAGCACCAAGCGGCTCAAGACCGGCACCGAAGTGCCGTGCACCATCAAGGTCTTCCTCGTCGAAGTGCGCCGCGAACTCGACGTGTGGCCGGAAAAGCACGAACGCGAACGCCGCTGGGTCACCCCCGGCGAAGCGGCCCTGATGGTCGGCGAGGCCGGGCTGGTGACGGTGCTGCTGAGCTTTTCCGCGCAGTGGGATTGATCCCCCCTGCAATCCGTCGAGACGTCCTCCCCCCCTTCGTGCTATGACGTTTTTGTTACAGCACAGCCGGTCGAGGGATTCGCATGTTGATGAGGTTCGTCCGCTTTCTCATGCCGCGTGAGGAGCGTTTCGTCGATCATTTCGCCGACCACGCCGAGCGCCTGGTGGCCGCCGCCAAGGCCTTGACGGCGATGATGGACGCCGCGCCGGATCGGCGCGAGGCCTGCTTCAACGAGGTCTGCACCATCGAAGGCCAGGCCGATGCCATCGCCCGCGAGGCGATGATGGCCTTGCACCGCGCCTTCATCACCCCCTTCGACCGCTCGGTGATCCACACCCTGGTCACCGCCCTCGACGACGCCGTCGACCTGATCGAGGAGGTGGGGCAGCGGGCCCAGCTGTATCAGATCGAGAAGTTCTCGCCGCGGATGCGCGAACTCGCGGTGATGACCGAAGAGGCCGGCGCGTTGCTGGTCGAGGTGATCCCGATGCTCACCAACATCTCCAAGCACGCCGAAAAGATCAACGCCACCTGCCAGAAGGTGGGGGCGATCGAAAGCCGGGCCGACAGCCTGTTGCGCCAGGCGCTGTCCGAGCTGATCGCCAACCCGCCCGCGACCGTGGTCGGCTTCCTCGGCCTCAAGGAGGTCTACGAGCTGCTGGAGACGGTCACCGACCGCTGCGACGATGTCGCCGACATCATCGTGGGCATCGTCCTCGACCACGTCTGACGGGAACCATGGACGCCCTCACCCTCAGCCTGCCGGCCCTGGTGGCGATCATCGCCGTCGCCCTGGTCTTCGATTTCATCAACGGCCTGCACGACGCCGCCAATTCCATCGCCACGGTGGTGTCGACCCGCGTCCTGCCGCCCAAGCTGGCGGTGGCATGGGCGGCGTTCTTCAACTTCATCGCCTTCCTGTTCTTCGGCCTGCACGTGGCCAAGACGGTCGGCACCGGCATCGTCGACCCGGCGATCATCGATCCCACCGTGATCCTCTCCGCCTTGCTGGGAGCGATCCTGTGGAACGTCTTCACCTGGTGGCTGGGCCTGCCCTCGTCGTCCTCGCATGCGCTGATCGGCGGCATCGCCGGCGCCGGCATTTCCAAGGCCGGCTTCGCCGCCCTGGTCGGCACCGGATTCCTCAAGACCAGCATCGCCATCGTGCTGTCGCCCCTGACCGGCTTCGTCCTGGCGGTGCTGATGATCCTCGCCTCGTCGTGGCTGCTGTGCCGGGCGGCGCCGTTCCAGGTCGACCGCCGTTTCCGTCAGCTGCAACTGGTCTCGGCCGCCTTCTACTCGCTGGGGCACGGCGGCAACGACGCGCAGAAGACCATGGGCATCATCGCCGTGCTGCTGTTCAGCCAGGGACTGCTCGGCGACAGCTTCTATGTGCCCTTCTGGGTCATCCTCACCTCGCAGATCGCCATGGGCCTGGGGACGCTGATGGGCGGGTGGCGGATCGTAAAGACCATGGGCTCGAAGATCACCGACCTGCGCCCCTACCAGGGCTTCTGCGCCGAGACCGCCGGGGCGATCACCCTGTTCGGCGCCACCTGGCTGGGCATCCCGGTGTCGACCACCCACACCATCACCGGCGCCATCGTCGGCGTCGGCTCGATGCGGCGGACCTCGGCGGTGCGCTGGGGCCTGGCGGCCAACATCGTGTGGGCGTGGATCTTCACCATTCCCGCCGCCGGCTCGATCGCCTGGCTGTGCCACACCCTGCTGGCGCGGCTGTAGACGCTCAGAGAGCCACCACCACCTTGCCGGTGGCCCGGCGGGTGCGCAGCAGGTCGAGGGCGGCCTCGGCCTCGGCGAGCGGCAGCACCGTCGAGACGCGCAGCGACAGGCGCCCGGCCGCCCACCACGACAACGCCGTTTCCATCGATTCCCGCAGCGCCGCCGGATTGAGCCGCCGATAGGCGCCCCAGTTGAAGCCGATGGCGGTCAGGTTCTTGACCAGCAGGATGTTGGCGGGGATCTGCGGCACCGCGCCGGCGGCAAAGCCGATCAGCAGCAGGCGCCCGTCGGCGGCGGTCGAGCGCAGCGAGGCCTCGAACAGCGGCCCGCCGACCGGATCGAACACCACGTCGGCACCGCGCCCGCCGGTCAGCGCCTTGATCCGCGCCCGCACGTCCTCGGACCGCGAATCGACGGTCTCGTCGGCGCCGTGATCGCGGGCGATGCGCAGCTTGTCCGCCCCTCCGGCGGTGGCGATGACGCGGGCGCCCAGGGCCTTGCCGACCTCCACCGCGGTCAGGCCGACGCCGCCGGCAGCGCCGTGCACCACCAGCGTCTCGCCGGGCTTCAGCGCCGCCTTCCACGCCAGGGCCAGGTGAGCGGTGCCGGCGACCACCGGGAAACCGGCGGCGGCCAGCGGATCGAGACCGGGCGGCAAGACGAAGACGTCGGCGGCCGCGGCGACCGCCTCCTCGGCAAAGGCGCCGCCGGTGACCACCGCCGCCACCACGTCGCCGACGCGGCAGGACCCGACATCGGGGGCGACCGCGATCACCGTTCCCGACAGTTCGAGACCGGGGACGAAGGGCGGCGCCAGCTTGTCCTGATAGGTGCCGGCAATGGCCAGGGTGTCGGCGAAATTGACTCCGGCGGCGATGACGCGGATCCGCACCTGTCCGGGGCCGAGCGTCGGCACGGGCAGGTCGGCCGGCGCAAGCCGCTGGCCATGGGCGGGGCAGACCATCGCCCGCATCGGCTTAGAGGCTCGGGCGGCCGGGGGCCTTGCGTTGAGCGGCCCAGGCCCGCTTCAGGGTGGTGAACAGCACGATCTCGGTGATCTGGTCGTGGGTCAGCACCCCCGCCGACGACAGCCGCGCGTGGCGGATCAGTTCGCCCGGCGCCTGTTCCGAGGCCAGCAGGTTGGTCAGCAGTTCCTTGCGCACCAGCGGCGGGTACTTCAGCACCTCGTCGACCAGCGAGGACTTGACCTCCAGCGGGATGCGCGGCGAGACGAACAGGCGGTCGACGCAGATGGCGTAGATGCCGAAATCCAGCTTGCCCGCCACCTGCTTGGTGAAGTCCATGAACTCGTCGAGAAACAGCGCCTGGGAGATCCGCTTGGCGGCCAGCTTCTTGACCACGTCGAGAAACGCCTGGTAGCGCTTGCGGGCCGGCTTGACGGTGCCGCCCAATTCCGCGACCAGCTCGCGGATCTGCGTTTCGCGGAAACGGGAATGGATCAGCGCCTCGGCCGATTCGCGCGCGCCGTCGGCGAAGGCGGTTTCCTCGATGAGGGCGAACAGCTTCTCGTATTTGATGCGGTGCCGCCCCTCGACCTTGCTGGCGGCGACGCCCAGCGGCAGGATGGCGGCGCGGGCGACCATGCCGTCGCGGGCGACGATGGCGGCCATCGACCAGGCGGCGAAATCGGCCACCGTGCCATTGAGGAAGTCGTCGGTGATCGCCATCCGCGCGCCGGGCGCCAGCGTCAGGTTGGTGTCCAGCGCGCCGCAATCCATGAAATGATGGGCGAGATCGGCCGGGCGTCCGAGGGGGGACGCCGGCGCAGGCTTCGCCGACAGATCGATGGCGGTATTCATCTGCCCATTTAGCCTGAAGCGCGAGCGGGCAGCAAGCGGACTTTCGTCGCCGTCACCGTCCTTTTGGGGGCTGCGGGGGAATTGCACCGCTATATGGAGTGGGGCGGTCGCGGCGGTCAGGCCCCAAAAGCCACAGCCCAGCCCCACCGGAGTGGGACTGGGCTGTTATTGGTCGGAGTGAGAGGATTCGAACCTCCGGCCCCTGCCTCCCGAAGACAGTGCTCTACCAGGCTGAGCTACACTCCGGCAGCCCTTGCGAGGCGCTTCTTATAGCGCCATCGTTCAGGTCGCGCAAAGGGATTTATGGAGGACCGCGGCAATGGCGCCGTTCGACGAATGTATCCCCGCGACCACCATATCCGTCAGATGCTGGACGGGGCGCCGACGGATCGTTTCGACGCGGTTTTCCGGTACGTTGTCGAAAACCTCGACGCCCACGGCGGGCTGAAGGCCGTCCGGCGCCGGGATGGCCGAACCAAACCTTGTCCGCGACGGCGGGACGGATTTCCTCCATTCACGGCCGTCATTGCCGCGGCATCGGGCCCCACCGGAGGGTTCTGTGCGGCCACGGGTTCACCCCGTCGCGCAGCCAAGACAGCGTATCCAGCCAGAACCCCGGCGCGTACCGGGAATGGAACAGGCTGAAATGGCCGATGGCTGCCACACCCAGATCTTGCGGCGAAAGGAGCACGGCGGTTGGAGACGCGCCGCGATAATACGCCAAGGCCCGCGTGACCGCACTGACCGTGCCCAACGCGTCATCGGACACGGCGATGGCGAGAATCGGCGAGGAAACCGCGGCGAAGCGGCGAAGGACCGTCTCTCTCTGGTCCGACGGGTGGCTCAGCTCCATCCGCGCGCGGCGGAAGCTCCACTCATTGGCGACGCCGGCCGGCAGATCTTCGAGCCAGCCCAGGGCTCGTCCGGGAAAGAAGCCGCACAAGGCCGTGAGGGCCGGCATGGCGACATGCCATTTCAGGACAAGGCGGAGGCGACGGTGGGGCGCGTAATCGCGCCAGTAGGCGTATTGCGCCCCGACGGTGAGCATGCGGTGAATGGCGGCCGCGTTTTTCGATAGCCCCGGCAGGACGCCGCCGATGCTGTGCCCGACCACCAGGATGGGGGAGTCCGGTGCGCGGGCCTTGGCGAGGCACAGCACCGCATCGAAATCCAGTTCCCCCCAATCGCGCCATCGATAGCCCAAGCCCCGTATGCGGGATGGTCGCGACCGTCCGATGCCGCGGTAATCATAGGTCACGACGTCGAAGCCGTGCCCGGCGAGGAATTGGGCGTAGCGATGATAATAGCGCGCCAGGACGCCTGTCGCCGGATTGATGATGACCATGCCGCTTGGCGGTCCGGCGGTCCTCGTCCAGAAGTGGCCGCCCAGGGCCACGCCATCCCGACAGACGATCTCGATCGGCTGCGCTCCGGGAATCAACGCTTCCATCGACATCGGCAAACCTCGCATGTCCAGGGGATCGAAAGGCGAGCCTATGGAAAATGCGGGTTTGACTACACTCACTAGTCGGTATACATCGGGACATGGCGCCCATCGAACCATCAACCCGCGACCGCATCGTCGCTGCCGCCTCCAAGCTGTTCTACAGCGAGGGGATCCGTGCCGTGAGCGTGGACGCGGTGGCCGAGACGGCCGGGGTTACCAAGCGCACCCTCTACTATCATTTCACCAGCAAGGACGAACTCATCGCCGCCTATCTGGACGCACGCGACCAGCCCAATCTCACCTTGTTCAAGCGATGGTTCATGGAAACCGAGGGCCCCCTTCCCGATAAGGTCCAGGGCATCTTCCGGAGCCTGGCCAAAGCGGCGCGCCATCCCAAGTGGAAAGGCTGCGGCTTCCTGCGCACCTCGGCCGAGCTCGCCAATATGCCGGGGCACCCGGCCATGAAGATCGGTGCCGCCCACAAGAAGCGGTTCGAGGACTGGCTGCGTATTACGTTCGAGTCCGAAGGGATCACGGCGGCACCAAAGCTGGCCCGCCAAGTGGTCCTGCTGCTTGACGGGTCGTTTGCGCTCGTCCTGCTGCACCGTGACCCGTCCTACATGGAGGCCGCCGGCGAAGCCGCATCCGTTCTCGTCAGCGCCGCATTGGATCGCTGATCGATGATCCGGCGAAGGCATGCCGGGACGCCGTTGCCGTCCTCCAGCTTGAAGGACCGCGAGCCCATTCGGACGAGAAAGTCTCCGCCATGATCAATCATGTAGCGCAGGCCCTCCGGCCGGGCGAAGCCGCGATCGGCAATCCTCAATTCACCGGTGGTCACCGCGATCCGCTGCAACCCTTCGCCCTCGGCGACAGGTGTCAGTATCATCCGCCCCATTTGGCCGCTCGGCAGGTCGAACCCCGCATACAGGCGCCACCCCGGCTTGTCGGACCCGACACCGCCGAAGGTCGAGCCGTCCACAAGACGGATCAACCGTCGGCCAGCGCCAAGGGACTGGACCGCAGGTGCCCGCGCCCGCAGGACGGTCTGGACCAGTGACTCCAGCCCACGCCGCGGCCTGACGGAGTGACAAATCCCCTGGCCCCCAAGCCACCGCCAGTCGCAGCAATGCCTCGCCGCTCCGGGACGCCTCAGTCGGCGGCGACGCCCAGCTTGGCTTCCAGCGCGGCGATGCGCTTGGCCAGCGCCTCGTTCTCGGCGCGCGCCTTGACGGCCATCGCCTGAACGACCTCGAACTCCTCGCGGCGGACCAGATCCATGCCGGCGGTCAGGCGCTCCATCTGCTGGCGGACCAGCGATTCCATCTCGTTGCGCAGACCGGACAGAGCGCCCATGGCGCCACCGGCGACGCGGGACAGGTCTTCGAACAGCGGCTTCTGAGTGTACATGACGGGCGCCCTTTCGGCTGCAGGCTTGCCGGCCATTATGCGAATGCGGGGCCGATTTGCAATGCCGACCGCGGAAAAATGCCAGGGATTCCGCGCGTCTCACCCCCTTGCGTAGGAGGGGACCTACCCGTCCTGGTGTGGCGACTCCCGTCCGCCGGCGCCGTTTGGGAGCCAAGGGTTCTCACCACCCATCACGTTCCGCGACGGTCAAAAAAGGGAACCACAGAGACACAGAGGCACAGAGAGAACGTTCGGATGCCCCCCGCAATCGCCTCCCGGCGACGGGATGATCGATCAATGATCGCGTAACGCGGTGGCGGAGACGCCCGAAAGGCATCTCCGTGCCTCTGTGTCTGTGGTTCACTTTCCTTTCCGGCTGGGCCTGCAACGTGATGGGTGGTGAGGCCAAGGGTTGCCCCGGTCTGCGCCCCGGCCTATAAACAGCCAACCATAGCGGAGCATACCCGATGATCGTCGTCACCGGAGGGGCCGGATTCATCGGCTCCAACATCCTCGCCGCTCTCGAGGCGCGGGGCAGCGGCAAGCTGGTGGTCTGCGACCGCCTGCGCTCCAACGACAAGTGGAAGAACATCGCCAAGCGCGAGCTGGCCGACATCGTCCATCCCGAACAGCTGTTCGACTTCCTGGAGGCGAACCGCAAGCAGGTCGAGGTGATCTTCCACATGGGCGCCATCTCGGCGACCACCGAGACCGATGCCGACAAGATCGCCGCCAACAACTTCTCGCTGTCGCTGGCGCTGTGGAAGTGGTGCGCGATGTCCAACGTGCGCCTGATCTACGCCTCGTCCGCCGCCACCTACGGCGACGGCACCGAGGGCTTCGACGACGACTGGTCGATGGACCACCTGGCCAAGCTGCGGCCGATGAACGCCTATGGCTGGTCGAAGCATCTCTTCGACCGCCGGGTATCGCGCAAGATCGCCTCCAACGCGCGCAAGCCGCCGCAATGGGCGGGGCTGAAATTCTTCAACGTCTATGGCCCCAACGAGTACCACAAGGGCGGCCAGCAGAGCGTGGTGGCGCAGATCTATCCCAACGCCAAGGTCGGCGCCGCCTATCAGCTGTTCCGCTCGCACAACCCGCGCTACAAGGACGGCGGGCAGATGCGCGACTTCATCTGGGTCGGCGACTGCGTCGACGTGATGATGTGGCTGCTCGACAATCCCCAGGTCAACGGCATCTTCAACGTCGGCACCGGGCAGGCGCGCACCTTCCTCGACCTGGCCGGTTCGGTCTACGTGGCGCTGGGCCAGCAGCCCAACATCAAGTTCCAGGACACGCCGCTGGCGATTCGCGACAAGTATCAATATTTCACCGAAGCGCGCATGGAGCGCCTGCGCACCGCCGGCTATACCAAGCCCTTCACGGCGCTGGAGGATGGGGTGGCCCGCTACGTCCAGCACTACCTCGACCGCGCCGACCGCTACGAGTAGGGAAGGATCCCCGTGCTGGCTCTCGCCTATCCGCACATCGACCCCATCGCCATCGAGCTGGGGCCGTTGGCCGTTCGCTGGTACGCCCTCGCCTACATGGCCGGGCTGATCCTCGGCTGGAACTACGTCAAGGCGCTGGTGCGCCGGCCGCCCCACGCCATGGCCGAGCCGCTGGTCGACGACTTCCTGGTCTGGGCGACGCTGGGCGTGGTGCTGGGCGGGCGGATGGGCTACGTGCTGTTCTACAAGCCGGGCTTCTATCTCGCCCATCCCGGCGAGATCCTGCAATTGTGGCACGGCGGCATGGCCTTCCACGGCGGAGCGCTGGGGGTGATCCTGGCCATCGTGCTGTTCTGCCGCAAATACAGGCTGTCGATCCTGGCGGTGGGCGACGTGGTGTGCTGCGCCGTGCCCATCGGCCTGTTCTTCGGCCGCATCGCCAACTTCATCAACGGCGAGCTGTTCGGCCGCGTCGCTCCCGATGTGCCGTGGGCGATGATCTTTCCCGGCGGCGGCCCCGATCCCCGCCATCCCAGCCAGCTCTATCAGGCGGGCCTGGAGGGGCTGGCGCTGTTCGTGCTGCTGGCGCTGCTGTGGCGCCTGCCGGCGGTGCGCTTCCGCCCCGGCACCCTGGCCGGCGCCTTCCTCGCCGGCTATGGCGTCGCCCGCATCGTCGGCGAGCTGTTCCGCCAGCCCGACGCCCATCTCGGCTTCCTGTGGGCCGGCACCACCATGGGTCAGGTGCTGTCGCTGCCGCTGATCGCGGCCGGCGCGGCGCTGATCGTGGTGGCGCAGCGGCGGCCGAAGGTGGCATGAGCGCCGCGGCGCTGGGGACCATCCTCGCCGAGCGCATCCGCGCCGAGGGCCCCCTGCCGCTGCCGGCGTTCATGGCCGCGGCGCTGATGCATCCCCGGTTCGGCTATTATACGACCCGCGATCCCTTGGGCGGACAGGGCGACTTCACCACCGCGCCGGAAATCAGCCAGATGTTCGGCGAGCTGATCGGGGTGTGGTGCCTGCTGGCGTGGCAGAGCATGGGCATGCCGTCGCCGTTCGTGCTCGCCGAGCTGGGGCCGGGCCGCGGCACCCTGATGGCCGATCTGCTGCGCGCCGTCGCCTCGGTGCCCGACTTCACCGCCGCCGCCGATCTGTGGCTGGTCGAGGCCAGCCCGACGCTGCGCAACCGCCAGCGCCAGCGCCTCGACGGCGTCGCCGTGTCGTGGGCCGAGCGGGTCGAGGACCTGCCGCCGGGGCCGCTGCTGGTGGTGGCCAACGAGTTCTTCGACGCCCTGCCCATCGAGCAGTTCGAATGCCAAGGCGGCCTGTGGCACCGCCGTCTGGTCGGACTGGATTCCGCGGGCGGGTTCGCCTTCGTCCGCGGCCCGGCGGTCGAGCCGCCGTTCGCCCCGGCCCCCGACGGGGCGATCGTCGAGACCTGCCCGGAGGGCCGGCGCATCGCCGCCCTGCTGGGCGCCCGGCTGGCGCGCGACGGCATCGCCGCCCTGGTGATCGATTACGGTCACGCCCGGACCGCGGTGGGCGAGACCCTGCAAGCGGTCAAGTCCCACGCCTTCCATCCGGTGCTGGCCACGCCCGGCCAGGCCGACCTGACCGCCCATGTCGATTTTCAGGCCCTGGCCGAGGCGGCCATGCCGGCCCGGGCGTTCGGCCCGGTCGAACAGGGCTCGTTCCTGGTCCGTCTGGGGATCCACACCCGGGCCGGCATGCTGGCGCAGGCCGCAGGTCCTGAGATGACCGCCGACATCGCAGGCCAGATGCGCCGCTTGATCGACCCGACCGAAATGGGCACCCTGTTCAAGGTGCTGGCGCTGGCCCATCCCGCCGTGGCGCTCCTTCCCGGACTGGATCCCTGAGATGATCACCCTGTCGGCGTTGAACGAGCTCAACCGCATCCGCCACGGCTTTATGACCCGCGAGGGCGGCGTGTCCGGTGGGATGTACGCCAGCCTCAACTGCGGGGCCGGCTCGCAGGACGATCCCGCCGCGGTGACCGAGAACCGCGCCCGCGCCATGGCCCTGCTCGACCTGCCGCCGACGGCGCTGGTCACCGTCTACCAGGCCCACACCCCCGAAGTGGCGGTGGTCGAGGCCCCGTGGGCGCCGGGCAGCCCGCCCACCGCCGACGCCATGGTCACCCGCCGCCCCGGCTTGGCGTTGGGCATCCTGACCGCCGATTGCGCGCCGGTGCTGCTCGCCGACGGCAAGGCGGGGGTGATCGCCGCCGCCCATGCCGGGTGGAGGGGCGCCCTGGCCGGCGTGCTCGACAACACGGTGGCGCGGATGGTCGATCTGGGGGCCAGGACGGCCAACATCGTCGCCGCCGTCGGTCCCTGCATCGGCCAGCGCTCCTATGAGGTGGGGCCGGAATTCCCCGCCCCGTTCATGGCCGAGGACGAGGCCAATGCCGATTTCTTCGCCCCGGCCCCACGGGCGGGGCGCTACCTGTTCGACCTGCCCGGCTATGTGTCGCGGCGCCTGGCCCGCCAAGGGGTGCACGAGGTGACGCGGGTGCCGGCCGATACCTGCCGCGACGAGCAGCGCTTCTTCAGCTACCGCCGCGCCACCCTGCGCCAGGAGCCGGATTACGGCCGCCAGTTGTCGGCGATCGTCTTGGAGCGGCGATGACCCCGCCTGTCGCCGTCATGCCCGGACTTGTTCCGGGCATCCACGCCGATCCGCATCGCCAATCGTTCGTGCTGCGGTACCACATGGATGGCCGGGTCAAGCCCGGCCATGACGGCAAATGATCGATTTGGTCGTCCGTGGCCGCGGGGCCGTGTTCCTTTTCGTATTTCTGCTCTCCGCCTGCGCCTTGCCGCAACCCTTCCGCCACGATGAGGGGGCCGCCGAGGATCTGGCGCGGCCGCGCACCGGGCGGGCGGTGGCGGTGCCGGCGGTGGCCGGCTCGCCGCATGGCCGCGCCGCCGCCGAGGCGATGGTCAAGGCGCTGGTGGCCCGCGACATCCCCGCCACCGGCCGCGAGGATCTGCTCGCCCCCCTGGTGCTGCAAGGCGCCGTCGAGGAAGGCGGCATCCGCTGGACGCTGCGCGG
Source organism: Magnetospirillum sp. (assembly GCA_016212565.1). GTDB lineage: Bacteria > Pseudomonadota > Alphaproteobacteria > Rhodospirillales > Magnetospirillaceae > JACRFY01. The sequence goes on from JACRFY010000263.1 coordinate 15,636, forward strand.
CGGCGAGGGGGAGGTCGGGCATCTGCAGCCCATCTCGCCCACCGGCTTGCTGCGCGGCGATCCCACCGCCCTCAGGATTGCGGCGGAAACGGCGGCGGCGGCGCTGGCCCCGGCCTTCGCCGATCCCCACGCCGGGCAGGTCGCCGCCGCCGCGCCGCGCCCACGGGCGACCATTCGCCTGACCGATCCCGCCGGACTGCCCGGCGACGGCGACAAGGCGTTGCCGCGGGCGATGCGGACGGCGCTGGAACGCGCCGGCGTGGTGGTGCGCGACACCGATGTCGAGCATCACCTGGAGGCCAGGGTGACCGTCTCGCCCGGCCGTCCCGGCGAGGAACTCCTTACCGTGGTGTGGGTGCTCAAACGCGCCGACGGCCGCCAACTGGCGGCCATCGATCAGCAAGGCGCGGTGCCCAAGGGACGCCTCGACGGGCCATGGGGCAGCCTGGCCGGCGACATCGCCGCCGGCGGCGCCGACGGCGTGCTGCAGGCGCTGTCGGCGGTCAAACCGTCGCTGATGCGGCCCGTTGACGGTTTACAGGATAGATGACCGCTGTTATACGAGTGGCCGATTCAGAGGCGCGATTGTTACAGAACGCGGGCAGGGCGGACCCATCGGGGGCTTCGTCGGCCGATGGCTCCGCGGCGGGACCGGACGGCCGGATGGCGGCCGTTTTTAACGCGTGCCACGGGTATCGATCATGAAAATCCTCGCCTGTAATTCCAATCGGCCGCTCGCCGAGGCGATCGCCGGCTACATGACCATGTCGCTGACCAAGGCCAGCGTGCGCCGGTTCTCCGACATGGAAGTGTTCGTCGAGATCCACGAGAACGTCCGCGGCGAGGATGTCTTCGTCATCCAGTCGACCTGCTATCCGGCCAACGACAACCTGATGGAGATCCTGGTGACGCTCGACGCGCTGCGGCGCGGCTCGGCGCGGCGCATCACCGCGGTGATACCCTATTTCGGCGATGCCCGCCAGGACCGCAAGTCGGGACCGCGGACGCCTATCTCGGCCAAGCTGGTCGCCTACCTGATCACCACCGCCGGGGCCGACCGCGTCGTCACCCTCGACCTGCATTCGGGGCAGATCCAGGGCTTCTTCGACATCCCGCTCGACAATCTCTATGCCGCGCCGGTGTTCACCAACGACATCCGCGCCCGCTTTCCCAACGAGCGCATCATGGTGGTCTCGCCCGACGTCGGCGGCGTGGTCCGCGCCCGCGCCATCGCCAGCCGCATCGACGCCGACCTGGCGATCATCGACAAGCGCCGCGAGCGCGCCGGCGTTTCCGAGGTGATGAACATCATCGGCGACGTCAAGGGCCGCCGCTGCGTGATGGTCGACGACATCGTCGATTCCGCCGGCACCCTGTGCAATGCCGCCGCGGCGCTGATCAAGGCCGGGGCGATCGGCGTCTCGGCCTATGTCACCCACGGCGTGCTGTCGGGGGGCGCGGTGGCCCGGGTCACCGCCAGCCCGCTGGAAGAGCTGGTGATCACCGATTCGATCCCCGCCACCGAGGCGGTCAATCTGGCCCGCAACATCCGCCAGATCACCATCGCGCCGCTGATGGCCGAATCGATCCAGCGCATCTCGGAAGAACGCTCGGTGTCCAGCCTGTTCGACTGAGGGGGAGGCGGCGCAAATCGGCTTTGCGTGCTACGCGTGACGTAGTATGCTTGCCGGCATGCTCAAGACATTCGCGAGCAGCGCCACGCGGCGGCTATTCGAGACCGGGAAGGCGAAGTTTCCCGGCGGCATGGATGCGAACCGGGCCGTGGTGCTCCTGCATATGCTCAACGCTGCGGCCTCGTTGGAGGCCATCAGCCCCTTGCGGAGCATGGGGCTGCATCCGCTCAAGGGCGACCGCCAGGGCCAATGGGCGATTACCGTCAACGGCCCGTGGCGCATATGCTTCCGATTTGCCGATGGGCATGCCTACGATGTCGATATCGTCGATTACCATTGACGGAGGACAATCATGATCGCAGTTCACCCCGGCTCTGCCCTGCGTCTGGAGATGGAGGCCCGCGGTCTGTCGGCCAATGCCCTGGCATTGGCGTTGCGGGTTCCGTCCGGCCGAATCAGCGAAATTCTGGCCGGCAAGCGGGCCATCACACCGGAAACCGCGCTTCGCCTGGGACGCTATTTCGGCACCGGTGCGGCATTGTGGCTCAACATGCAGACCGCCTACGATCTGGCGCGCACCGAGACTGCGCTGGGGGAGCGGATCATCGCCGAAGTGCAGCCGGCGGCGTAGGGTCCATCATTGCCGCAGCGCGGAATAATCTGTTGCGGCGTGCGGCGAAGGGGTTTACCTGTCGTTTCCGCCCCACCCCTCGAACCGGCGACCGCTGCCCCATGATGAAGGTCATCCGCGCCAAGCTGCACGGCATCCGCGTCACCAGCGCCGATCTCAATTACCACGGCTCCATCACCCTCGATCCCGAGCACTGCACCCAGGCCGGCATCTATCCGATGGAATTCGTCGAGATCTGGAACAAGAGTTCCGGCGCCCGGATTTCGACCTACGTGATCTTCGGGCCGCCGGGCTCGCGCTGCTGCGTGCTCAACGGCGCCGCCGCCCGCACCTGCCAGACCGGCGACGAGCTGATCATCGCCGCCGCCGACTATCTGGCGGGACCGGAGGCGCTGTACGACCTCAAGCCGCGCATCCTCACCTTCCTGCCCGACAATGAAGTCGATCAGGTGCTGCTCTACGACGTGTTCAAGAGCGACCAGCGCCCCTACGACTTCCGCATCGTCGATGCCGAGAGCCATTCGGTCGAGAGCTGCCACACCTGGCCCAACGTCGACATCGCCGCCGTGCGTGCCGATCTGTGGGAGAAGGGCTGGCCGGAGGCGGAGATCGACGACTTCATCCGCGCCCACTTCACCTTGTAAGGGACGGTCCATGGCCGCACGCGCCGTCGTCCTGCTGTCGGGCGGGCTCGATTCCGCCACCACCCTGGCCATCGCCCAGGCCGAGGGCTTCGACTGCGCGGCGCTGTCGTTCCGCTACGGCCAGCGCCACGCCGTCGAGCTGCAATCCGCCGCGCGGGTGGCGGCGGCGTTCGGCGTCGGCGACCATCGCGTCGTCGACATCGACCTGCGCGCCTTCGGCGGCTCGGCACTGACCGCCGACATCGCCGTGCCCAAGGACCGGGCCGATGCCGAGATCGCCGGCGGCATCCCCATCACCTATGTGCCGGCGCGCAACACCATCATGCTGTCCTTCGCCCTGGCCTTCGCCGAGGTGCTGGAGGCGGGCGACATCTTCATCGGCGTCAATGCCGTCGACTACTCCGGCTATCCCGATTGCCGCCCCGAATACATCGCCGCCTTCGCCGCCATGGCCAACCTGGCCACCAAGGCCGGGGTCGAGGGCCGGACGCTCCGGGTGCACACGCCGCTGATCGCGCTGACCAAGGCCGAGATCATCCGCCGCGGCGTGGCGCTGGGGGTCGATTACGGCCTGACGTTGAGCTGCTACGACCCGACCGCCGCGGGGATCGCCTGCGGCCATTGCGATTCCTGCCGCCTGCGCCTCAATGGCTTCGCCGCCGCCGGGCTGGTCGATCCCGCGCGCTACGCTTGAGGCCGATACCGCTTTCGCACCCGCCGTCATGGCCGTCGCAGTCCCGATAATGGCGGAAACGGCCATAGGGAGCGATGCCATGGGACGCAAGTTCGTCGATTGCCGCGAGGTGCCCAGCGAGAGCAAGTGCACGGTCGCCATTGCCGCCGACAGCGAGGACGAGGTGGTGGAAGCCGCGGTCGAGCATGCCAAAGCCACGCACGGCCATGCCGACACCCCGGAACTGCGCCAGGCGATCCGTCAGGCGGTGCATGAAGGGACCCCGCCGGGGTAATACCAACGGCCGATGAGGTCGACTCATCGGCCGTTGGTTAAGCCGGCGCGGCGCTTGAGCGAAACCCTCGCGGCATGAATGGAACATTCATGCCGCCGGTATAAGGGCACAGGCGGGAGCTTGCGAAAACGGGGCTGCGCTCCCCTCGTCGGCGCCGCCCCGTTCGACCGCGACAGTGGGGGCGTTGTCGCGCGGTAGCGGCGGACGGGCGCAACCTCGTTGTCCGCCTCAACGCCATGGCCCGAGACGGGCCGAATGGCCGGGCAAAATCGCCGCCTGAACATGGTTGCGTCGAGGACGCCCGCAGGGCTGTCGCGACGGACGAGGCGTCCCCGGCCCGGATTTCGCAAAACGCCGTTACCTGCTTGAAAGGCCTGGACAGCCGCGCGCAACCGGGCCATGAGTCCTGCCGGATGGATAAGGGGCAGCTTTCGTGATCGACGTCCGGCCGGTCCTGTTCGTCATCGGTATCTTGCTGATGGTCCTGGCCACCGCCATGGGGCTGCCGGCGCTGGTGGATTACGTCGGCGGCGACCGCGACTGGCGGGTGTTCGCCGCCTCCGCCGTTGTCACCGCCTTCATCGGCCTGATCTTCACCCTCGGCAGCCGGATCGAGGGTCGCTTCAGCCTGTCCTCGCGCCAGGCCTTCCTGCTCACCGCCAGCGCCTGGGCGTCGACGGCACTGATGGGCGCCCTGCCCTTCGCCTTTTCCGCCCTCGACCTGTCGCTCACCGATGCGGTGTTCGAGGCCACCAGCGGCATCACCACCACCGGCTCGACAGTGATCGTCGGCCTGGACCGCGCCCCCAAGGGCATCCTGCTGTGGCGCGCGCTGCTGAACTGGCTGGGCGGCATCGGCATCGTCGTCCTGGCCATCGCCGTGCTGCCGCTGCTGCGCATCGGCGGCATGCAGCTGTTCCGCATGGAGACCTCGGACAAGAACAACCGGGTGCGGCCGCGGGTGACCCAGGTGGCGTGGTCGATCGGCGCCGTCTACCTCGCCTTCACCGCCGCCGCCGGACTGGCCCTGTGGCTGACCGGCATGACGCCGTTCGACGCCCTGTGCCATGCCCTGGCCGCCCTGTCGACCGGCGGCTTCTCGACCGCGGATGCCTCGCTCGCCCATTGGGGAGCGGCGACCCAGTGGGTGACCATCCTCGCCATGATCCTGGGCGGCTCGACCTTCACCCTGTTCGTGGCGCCGTGGAAGCGCGACGGCTGGCCGTTCCTGCACGACAGCCAGATGCGCTGGTATCTCGGCTTCCTCGGCTTCTTTTCGGTGCTGGTCGGGCTGTGGCAGTGGGCGTCGACCGACATGCCGGTGGACGAGGCCCTGCGCCACGCCACCTTCAGCGTCGTCTCGGTGACCACCACCTCCGGCTTCGCCTCGACCGACTACAACGCCTGGGGCGGCTTCGCCCAGACGGTGTTCTTCATCCTGGTGTTCATCGGCGGCTGCACCGGCTCGCCCGCCGGGGCGATCAAGGTGTTCCGCTGGGAGATGCTGTTCAAGCTGGCCGGCGTCCATCTCAAACGGCTGGTCCACCCCCACGGCGTCTTCATCATCGACTTCAACCGGCAGCCGGTCTCCGAGGCGGTGATCAAGTCGGTGCTCGGCTTCGTGGTGATGTACTTTCTCACCTTCTCGGTGTTCGCCCTGGCCCTGACCACCGCCGGCACCGACGTGGTCACCGCCCTGTCGGGCTCGGCCCAGGCCCTGGGCAATGCCGGCCGCGGATTGGGCGAGGTGATCGGCCCGGCCGGCAGCTTCAAACCGCTGTCCGATGCCGCCAAGTGGCTGCTGTCGGCGGAAATGCTGCTCGGCCGCCTGGAGCTGTTCACCGTCTTCGTCCTGTTCACCCGCGCGTTCTGGCGGGAGTAGCGGCGATGATCGATCCGCGCCCGGTGCTGTTCATCGTCGGTCATCTGTTGAGCCTGCTGGCCGCCTTCATGGTGTTGCCGGCGATCGTCGACTTCACCTCCGACAACCCGGAGTGGCGCGCCTTCGCCGCCTCGGCCGCCGTCACCTTGTTCTTCGGTGCCGCCCTGGCGTTGGGCACCGCCGCCGAAGACGACCACCGCGAGCGGATCCCGTCGCTGCGCCAAGCCTTCCTCGCCACCGCGCTGGGCTGGGTGGCCTGCTGCCTGTTCGCCGCCCTGCCGCTGACGCTGGGGCCGGCGCACCTGTCGCCGGTCGACGCCGTGTTCGAGGCCACCAGCGGCCTGACCACCACCGCCTCGACGGTGATCGCCGGCCTCGACCGCCAGGCGCCGGGGCTGCTGTTGTGGCGCGGCCTGCTGCAATGGCTGGGCGGGATGGGCATCATCGTCATGGCGGTGGCGGTGCTGCCGGTGCTCAACATCGGCGGCATGCAGATCTTCCGCGTCGAGATGGCCGCGCCCTCGGATCGCAGCGCGCCGCGGGCGGCCCGGGTCGGCACCACCCTGGTCGCCGCCTATGTCGCCCTCACCGCCGGCCTCGGACTGGCGCTGTGGCTGGCGGGAATGGGGCCGTTCACCGCCGCCATCCATGCCATGACCACCATCTCCACCGGCGGCTTCTCCACCTCGGACACCTCGGTCGGCCATTTCGCCAACCCGGCGGTCGAGACCGTCCTGACCCTGGGGATGGTGCTGGGCGGCCTGCCGTTCCTGCTGTTCTTCCGCCTGCTGCACGGCAATCCGCGCACGGTGCTGCGCGACCAGCAGCTGCGCTGGTATCTCGGCCTGCTGGCGGTGGCGGCGACGGCGGTGGCGTTGTGGCTGGTCCGGGTCAAGGGCTTGCCGGGCGGCGAGGCCCTGCGCCACGGCGCCTTCACCGTGGTCTCGGTGATGACCGGCACCGGCTACTACACGCTGGACTATTCCGGCTGGGCGGGAATGCCGGTGGCGATCCTGTTCTTCCTCACCTTCGTCGGCGGCTGCGCCGGCTCGACGGCGGCGGGGATCAAGGTGTTCCGCTTCCAGCTGCTGCTGGCCAACGCCCTGGTCTCGATCCGCCAGGTGCTGCGCCCCCACGCGGTGCTGATCCCCACCTTCAACCGCCGCCAGATTCCCGACGAAGTGCTGGAATCGGCGATGGGCTTCCTGTTCGTCTATGCGTTGAGCTTCGCCGTGCTGGCGATGGCCCTGGGCCTGATGGGGCTGGATTTCATCACCGCGGTGTCGGGCGCCGCATCGGCGATCTCCAACCTCGGCCCCGGCCTGGGCGAGACCATCGGCCCCGGCAGCACCTTCGCCCCCCTGCCCGATGCCGCCAAGCTGCTGCTGGCCGGCGGCATGCTGTTCGGCCGGGTGGAAATGTTCGTCTTCCTGGTCCTGTTCGTGCCCTCGTTCTGGCGGCAGTAATTGTACCGGCACGCCTGCGGCGTGCCGTCGTGGCCCGCGCCGGGCGGGCGCGGCGGCGTCAGGCCTGCTCCGCGTCGTCGACCCGCCGCAGCAGGGCGTGCAGCGCCCCCTCGCGGATGCCGAGGGCTTCGATGTGGGCGACGGTGTCGGCGAGGTAGTCGCGGGCGCGGCCGCCGCTGCCGACGCCCTGGCGGATCAGCGCCACCGCCTCGGCGAGCGGGCCGCGCCAGTATTGCCAATGGTCGCGGCGGGCGACGAAGGCATAGGCCGGCACCCGCCGGCCGTCGTCGAGCCGCACCGGCAGGAAGCACGGCCGATAGCAGCCGGTGCTCATCTCGCGGGCGTGCAATTGCTCTTGGACCCCGGGCCAGTCCTCTGCCGACACCCGGAAGGCCCGGCCGAGGCAGGAGCCGCCGCGGTCGAGCCCCAGCACCAGACCCGGCCGCCCTTCGCAGCCGCGCCAGCGGGTCGACAGAATGCACATGGCGCGATGCCATCCGGCCAGCCGCGCCGCCCGCGCTTCGCAAAAGGCGAAGTCCGGCCGCCACATCAGCGACCCGTAGGCATAGACCCATGCCCCTTCGCCGGCTTGCGTTTGCGACGCCTGCGCTTTACAGGAAACGGTCATGACGATCCGACGCCTCCTTGCCGCCGCCGCAGCCGCTGCCATCCTCGCCGGACTGGGCTGGAGCGCCTATTGGTTCCACGTCGCGGGGCTGCTGCGCAAGCAGATCGCCGCCTGGGAGGACACGCACAGGGGTGAGGGCTGGCACATCGCCCACGGCGAGCCGACGGCGGGCGGCTTTCCCATTCGTCTGCGCCTGCACCTGCCCCAGCCGGCCCTGACCCGTCCCGACGGCCTGTCCTGGCAGGCCGAGACCCTGACGGTGACGGTCGATCCCTTCGACCTGACCCACCTCACCCTCGAAGTTCCCGGACGACAGCAGATCGCCTGGCCGGGGCTGTCGGCCGCCGTCGCCGCCGAATCGGCCCGGATTCTCCTCGACGTCGATGCGGCCGGAAGGGTGCAGGCGCTCGAAGCGCAAGCGAGCGCGGTGGTCGCCGACAGCCCGGACCTGGGACACCTGTCGCTCGGCGGGCTGACCCTGGCGGTGCGGCCGGTGCCGGTCGCGGCCCCCGACCACCGCACCGTCACCGCCCTGGTTGCCGCCCACCTGTCGGATCTGGCCTTCGACGCCCTGCCCGGGCTGGTCCTCGACCCGCGCATCGAGCAGGCATCGCTCTCGCTTCGGGTTCTGGGCGCGTTGCCGGCCGGACTGGGGGGCGCCGATCTGGCCGCCTGGTCGAACGACGGCGGCACGGTCGAGATCGACGAACTGGCCTTGGAGTGGGAGCCGCTGGCGCTGGAGGGCGAGGGGACCCTGGCGCTCGACCGCGACTTGCAGCCGCAAGCGGCACTGTCGGCCCGGGTGCGCGGCTTCGACGGCCTGATGGACCGTCTGGCCGGCGCCGGTGCCGTCGATCCCGGCGCCGCCGGAGCCGGCAAGATGATGCTGTCGCTGATGGCCAAGCCGGACCGCAACGGCCGCCTGGCGATCCAGGTTCCGATCACCCTCCAGGACGGCTTCCTGTGGCTGGGACCGGCCCGGGTCGCGCGGCTGCCGATGCTGGCGTGGCCCTAAGTAAACCCAGGGTCATCGGGCGAAGGAATGCGGTCCCGCAAACAAGGTCGTCATCCCCGCGAAGGCGCTACGGCATTCACACATTTTGTCCGTTTAAATCAAGGAATTGCCGTCATGGCCGGGCTTGACCCGGCCATCCACGTGGAGCCGCTTTCGACAACGATAGTCATGCGGAAAGACGTGGATGCCCGGATCAAGTCCGGGCATGACGATTATTCTGGGGTCGCGGCAAAACCAAATTGAGATGTGTGAATGCCGTAGCGCGAAGGCGGGGATCCAGGCGTCCGCGGGCATGATCTTCAGCCTTCCGTATTATCCGTCCCGACCCTGGATCCCCGCCTTCGCGGGGATGACGGACAATGCAAAGGACTGTGGCCCTTCACCCGATTCCCCTGATACCGGCGAACAGTCGAACGGACCCGTTCGCCGGTATTTGCGGCGCTCCGAGAGCCGCTACTTGGCCTTCGGGCAAGGGTGCTTGGCGTCGCCGGCATCGCACAGGACGACCGTTCCCTCGTAGAAGTTCCAGTCGTTGAGAACCGACTGCGGCACCGGCAGCGCCTGATTGGCGGCCACCGGGGCGCCCTTCCACATCCGCTGCACGACATAGAGGGCATTCTTGCCGCGGATGGCCTTGACCATCTTCAGGCCGCTCTTGCCCGATTGCACGCCCTTGGTGCAGGCGATGCGGACGCTGCCGGCTTCGTAGCCGTTGATCGGCCGCGCATCCGGCGGCCCGACCTGGAGCCCCTCGCAGCTCGCCTTGCTCTGCTCGACGGCGGCGGTGATGAATTCCTTGGGGCTCGGCCCCTTGCCTTCGGTGCGCTGGATGCTGATCGCCTCGCTCCAATTGTCGGGCGTGGCGCCGGGCGGCAACATCATGGCGGTGACGGTCGCGCCCTTGACGTCGGCGGGATAGGTCTGCCAGCCGGCCGGCGGGTTGGACAGCAGTTTCTCGTCGGACGGCTTGCCTTGGGCCATGGCGGCGGCGGGAATGAACGCGGCAAGCGCCGCGGCGGCGACCTGGGAGACGATCTTGCGCATGGGCCCCTCTAATATGCCTTGGACAACGCGTGCTTGACCACTTTCCGCATCACCGTCGGCAACGCCTGGTCGCCGAGATGGTCGAGTGGACACCAGATACCGCGAGCGGCGGGGTTCGGTCCAGCCCTTCCCGCGACCACCTGCAATTCCAATTCAAAGTGGGTGAAGCCGTGGCGCACCAATCCGGGCAACGGCCGCCAATCGCAGGCCAGCGGCGCATGCCGCGCCGCCGCGGCCAGAGCCGCGCCCTCGTCCTGCCACGGCGACGACGGCACCTCCATCATCCCGCCCAGCAGCCCCTCGGGCGGGCGGCGGCGCAACAGCACGGCACCGTCCTTGCGGGTGATCCAGAAGGCGATGCCATGGCGCAACGGCCGCTCCGGCTTTTCGGCCTTGGCCGGCAGGGTGGCCTCGATTCCCGCGGCCCGCGCCCGGCAGGCGGCCATCCACGGGCAGATGCCGCAGGCGGGACTGCGCGGCGTGCACACCGTGGCCCCCAGATCCATCGCCGCCTGGGCATAGTCGCCCGCCCGTTCGGCCGGGGTCAGGGAATCGGCGAGGCGTTTCAGGTCCGGCTTCGCCTTGGGCAGCGGGGTGGCGACGGCGAACATCCGCGCCATCACCCGCTCGACGTTGCCGTCCACCACCACTGCACGCCGGCCGAAGGCGATGGCGGCGATGGCCGCGGCGGTGTAGTCGCCGACGCCGGGAAGCGCGCGCAGCGCCGCCTCGTCGTCGGGAAAACGCCCGTCCCGCCACTCGGCGACCACCTTGGCGCAGGCGTGCAGGTTGCGCGCCCGCGCGTAATAACCCAGCCCGGCCCAGGCCAGCATCACCTCCTCGACCGGCGCCGCCGCCAAGGCGGCAACGGTCGGCCAGCGGGCGACGAAGGCGGTGTAATAGGGGGCCACCGCCGGCACGGTGGTCTGTTGCAGCATCACCTCGGACAGCCACACCCGGTAGGGATCGGCGGTCTCGCCCGGCGCCGCCCGCCACGGCAGCGTGCGCCGGTTGCGGTCGTACCAGGCGAGCAGGGCGGCGGCGAGGTCGGGAATCGGGATCATGGCCGCAGAAGCATAGAGGATTTCGGCGGCCGGGGGTATGCTGGCGGCATGAGCGACGACGACACGCGCATCGCCCGCGGTTTGCTCGCGGTGGCGGTGCCGGCGGAACGAGTCACCCGGCCGCTGTTCGGGCGCCACGGCTTCGCCGGCGGCGCGCTGCTGCTCGACTGGCCGGCCATCGTCGGCTCGGCGGTGGCCAGCCACACCCTGCCGCTGCGGATCCGGTTCCCGCCCCAGGAACGGGCCGGCGGCACCCTGGTGATCAAGGTGGCCTCGTCCGCCTTCGCCCCCGAATTGCAGCACCTGGAGCCGCTGATCCTGCAACGCATCAACGGCCATTTCGGCTACAACGCCGTCGCCCGCCTCAAGCTGGTGCACGGCCCGCTGCCCGAGCGCCAGCCGCTGCACCCGCCGCCCGTCGCGACCGGCACCCTGCCCGAACGGGTGGAGACGATCATCGCCGCGGTCGAGGACGACGGCCTGCGCGCGGCCTTGGCCCGCCTGGGGGCCCGAATCGCCGGTCGCCGGTAGCGATTGGGACTTGACGCCCGGCCAAGGCCGCGATTATAAACGCGCCTTCCAATTTGCCACGACAGGTTTAGACACAATGGCTCATCATGCATCGGCGAAGAAGCGCATCCGTCAGACCGAGCGCCGCACCGAGGTGAACCGCGCCCGCGTGAGCCGCATCCGCACCTTCGTCAAGAAGGTCGAGATGGCCATTGCCGCCGGCGATTCCGAAGGCGCCCGCGCGGCCCTCAAGGCCGCCGAGCCGGAGATGATGCGCGGCGTCAAGGGCGGCGTCCTGCACAAGAACACCGCGTCGCGCAAGGTGTCGCGGCTGTCGGCGCGCGTCAAGACCATGATGCCCCTGGCCTAAGGCCGGGCCTTCGCCCTAAGGGCTTGATTTCAAAGGGGTCGCGGAGTTCCGCGGCCCCTTTTGTCGTGGCGGATCGGGGCTGTTTCAGCCGAATTGGCGCGACTCTGCGCCTTTTGAAAGCGCAAGTGAAAAATTTACTCCGTTCGCCTTCCGGTCCCATTGCGAGTCAACCTGCGGCTCGGTAGAGTCCGGCTCCTCGCGACCCCCCATGTAACGGGTCCGAAAATAGTCGCAATTAGCAGAATTATTTGGTGCTTTTGCCAATAACTTTCGGCAAAAGGCGCGTTTTTATTTTCACGGCACTTGCACATCCCCCAAACGGGGTATTTACAACTTTGGCCTACCTGGCGTAGGACTTTGGGTACGGAACGTGATGCGACGAGGGGCAACGACGGCGGCATGGGTGCCGCGGCGCTGCCGATCGGGACCGTTGTCGGCCGATAGAGTTCGCGGGCAACCGCGACGGTCGGGATAAGAATTCGAGGGGGCTATGGCAGGGTCTGCGTGGGACCGGGTGAAGGGACGGTTGAAGGACGAGGTCGGTGACGCCGCCTGGCGGAGCTGGCTGCGCCCGATCACCGTTCAGGAGGTGACCGACGGACAGGTTCGCCTCGGCCTGCCCACCCGCTTCATGCGCGACTGGGTTGCCACCCACTACGGCGAGCGGATCCGCGCGCTGTGGGGCTCGGAGAATCCGTCCATCCGCTCGGTCGAGATCGTCGTCGACGTCGCCCAGGGCGGCATGCCGCGGTCGGGCGCCGCGCGCAGTGCGGCGGCAATTCCGCCGGCGCCGATTCCCGCCGCCCCGGCCAGCCAGCGGCTGGCGCCGGCGCCGGTCAGCGCTCCGGCCGATCCGACCGACGAGTTGGGCGCCCAGCTCGACCCCCGCCTGACGTTCAAGAATTTCGTCGTCGGCAAACCCAACGAATTCGCCTACGCCGCGGCCCGGCGCATCGCCGAGGCGGAAGCGGTGTCGTTCAACCCGCTGTTCCTCTATGGCGGCGTCGGTCTGGGCAAGACTCACCTGATGCATGCGGTGGCCTGGCACATCCGCGAACATACCCCGGAACGGCGGGTGCTCTACCTGTCGGCCGAGAAGTTCATGTACCGCTTCATCCGGGCGCTCCGCGACCAGAACACCATGGCCTTCAAGGAGCAGTTCCGCTCCGTCGACGTGCTGATGGTCGACGACGTGCAGTTCATCGCCGGCAAGGACGCCACCCAGGAGGAGTTCTTCCACACCTTCAACGCCCTGGTCGACCAGGGCCGCCAGATCGTCATCTCCGCCGACAAATCGCCCTCGGACATCGAGGGAATGGAAGAGCGCCTGCGCTCGCGGCTGAATTGCGGCCTGGTCGCCGACCTGCACGCCACCACCTACGAACTGCGCCTCGGCATCCTGCAATCGAAGGCCGAGCAGATGGGCACGGTGGTGCCGGCCAAGGTGATGGAGTTCCTCGCCCACAAGATCACCGCCAACGTCCGCGAGCTGGAGGGGGGCCTGAACCGGGTCGTCGCCCACGCCCAGCTGGTCGGCCGCGCCATCACCCTGGAGAGCACCCAGGAGGTGCTCCAGGACCTGCTGCGCTCGTCGGATCGCCGCATCACCATCGAAGAGATCCAGAAGCGCGTCGCCGAGCACTTCAACATCAAGCTGGCGGAAATGGGCTCGGCGCGACGGTCGCGGCAGGTGGCCCGGCCGCGGCAGGTGGCGATGTATCTGTCCAAGCAGTTGACCAGCCGCTCGCTGCCGGAGATCGGCCGCAAGTTCGGCGGCCGCGATCACACCACGGTGATGCACGCGGTCAAGAAGATCGAGGAGCTCACCGCCACCGATCACAGCTTCGCCGAAGACGTCGAGTTGCTGCGGCGGATGCTGCAAAACTAAGGCGGCGGCCCCCTACCCCAAGACCCGCTTGACCCACGCCCGGGTCAGCTTCTCCGCCAGGGCGTTCTGCCCCAAGCGGTCGGCCAGGTTGGCGAAGTCGACGCTGTCCAGGCATTGGTCCTGGTCGAAGCAACTGAACACCACCCGTTCCTCGCCGGTCACCGGATCGCGGTGACGTTGCAGGCATTGGGCGCACACCTCCTTCATCATGCATTGCATCGGCGAGTTGATCGAGCCGAGGCCGACATGCTCCGGTTTCAGCCATGGGGCCAGCACGCCGCGCCGGGCGGCGGCCACCGCGGCCATCATGCGATCGGAGCCGATGGCGATCACCCGGTCGACCGCGCCAAGCGGGATCGCCGGCTCGCCGAGACCGCCTTCGGCATAGGCCGCCATGGCGGCGACGATGGTGCCGACGAAGCTGCGGTCCTGCGGGCGGCCGGGAGCGAAGGGCTCGCCGCGGTCGACGCACCACACCACCACGTCCGCCGCCGCCTCGATGTCGGCGACCTTGAAGCGGTCGGCGGCGCTGCGATAGCCGGCGAAGTACAGCACCCGCGAGCCTGCCGCCCGCATCGCCGCGCCGATGGAGAACAGCACCGCATTGCCGAGACCGCCGCCGGCCAGCAGCACCGTCTCGCCGCGCGGAATCGTCGTCGGGCTGCCGGTCGGCCCCATCAGCACCACCGGCTCGCCGGGCACCAGCCGCGCCACCAGATCCGACGAGCCGCCCATTTCGAGGACGATCATCCCCACCAGACCATTGTCAGCATCGGTCCACGCGCCGGTGAGGGCAAGTCCCTCCATCGCCAGGGTGGTGCCGCCGGCCTTGGGCGCCAGGGTCTCGAAATTCTGCAGGCGGAAGAACTGGCCGGGACGGAAGGTCCAGGCGGCAGCGGGGGCGCGCACCACCACCTCGACGATGGTCGGGGTCAGGCGGTTGACCGCCACCACCTGCGGACGCAGGCCGTCGTTAAGGATGCGGAACAAATCCTCCGGCGTGGTGGTCGGCGGTGGGCGGCGGGCCAGTACCCGGGTGATCACCGGGTGGCCCTGCTTGGCCGAGGCCATCGCCGAGACCACGTTGCCGGCATACGAGGGATGGAGGTCGCCGAAGAAGCTGACGTCCTGGTCGATCAGCACCTGCGGCACCGCCGGCTTGGACGACGGTTGCGGCGTCACCGGATGGCCATCCTCGTCGACCGCCTGGAAGAAGCGGCCGTCGAGGGCCAGGCCCTCGCCTTCGCGGGCCAGGGTGGTGTTGGGCACCGTGCCGGCGGCGACCAGGATGGCGCGGGCCGGCAGACGATGGAGAGTCCCGGCGGCGTCCTTGACCGTCAGCGCGGTTGCGGCCCCGAAACGATCGACCTCCACCGCGGTCGGGGTCAGGGCTTCGGCGAAACGGATGCCCTCTTCCAGCGCCTTGGCGATTTCCTCGTGGTTGCGATAGGCGGGACTGTCGATCAGGCGGCGGCGATAGGCGATGGTCGCCCCGCCCCAGCCCCGCAGCAAGCCGATCAGGTCGGGGGCGCGGCCCGCGGCGGCGGCGGCGGCCCGCTCGGCGCGCAGGGCATGGGCATGGGCGAGGAACTCGGCGGCGATCTCGGACTCCTCCTCCGACCACCCGGCACGAACCGCCGCCTCGCCCTGCTCGGCGACGAGAATTTCGTATCGGGACAGAAACTTTTCCACCTGGACCGGATAATAGGCCAGGGCCTCGGTGCAGGTGTCGACGGCGGTCAATCCGCCTCCGATCACCACCACCGGCAATCGCAGTTGCAGGTTGGCGATGGTGGCCGCCCGCGCCGCTCCGGTCAGTTGCAGGCCCATCAGGAAGTCCGAGGCCTGGCGCACCCCGCGGGCCAGGCCGTTGGGCAGGCCGAGGATGGTCGGCTTGCCGGCCCCCGCCGCCAGGGCGACGTGGTCGAACCCCATGGCGAAGGCGTCGGCGAAACTCAGCGTGCCGCCGAAGCGCACGCCGCCGAACATGGCGAACTGGCTGCGGCGCTCCAGCAGCAGGCGGATCACCTTGAGGAAGTTCTTGTCCCAGCGCACGGTGATGCCGTATTCGGCGACACCGCCGAAGCCGGCCATCACCCGGGCGCCGAGCGGCTCCCACAGTTCGGCGACGTCGCGGATCGGGCGGAAGGGAACCCGGTTGCCGAACGGGTCGACGCCCGACAGGCCGGGATCGAGCGGCTCGATCTTCAGCCCGTCGACCGCCGCCACCGCGTGCCCGTCCTGCATCAGGTGATGGGCGAGGGTGAAACCGGCCGGACCCAGGCCCACCACCAGCACCGTCCGCCCGCTGGCCGGCCGGGGCAACGGGCGGCGCAGGTTGAGCGGGTTCCAGCGCGTCAGCAGGCCATAGATCTCGAACCCCCACGGCAGGTCGAGGACGTCCTTCAGAATCCGGGTCTCGGCCTGGGGAATGTCGACCGGGTCGCGGTTCTGTGCCTGGTAGATGCAGGCGGCCATGCAGTCGTTGCAGATGCGATGGCCGGTGCCGGCGACCATCGGGTTGTCGATGGTCGCCACCGCCAGGGCGGCCAGCGCCCAGCCCTGGCCCTTGACCTCGTGCATCTCGGAGATTTTTTCTTCCAGCGGGCAGCCCTCGCGGACCACCTCGGCCTTCTTCAGCCCCTTCGAACAGCTGTCCTTGCCCTGGTGATGGCAGAGGATGCAGTAGTTCACCTCGGCCAGCGCCCCGGCGAGATCGGTCCCGGGATCGGTGAGGGCGAAGCCGTCGCGGTGGCGGTGGTGCGGTCCTTCCACGGCGGCGATGCCGTCGAGTCGGACCGGTTGCGCCGGCACCAGGGCCAGCGGATCGCGTTTGCGCGGCAGGCGGAACAGCGGGGTCGCATCGGCCCGGGTTACCCGCCAGGCGGCGAAGCGCTCGGCCAGGGCCAGGTCGTCGCCGTGCGCGGCCTCGGCATCCATCCACGCCAGCACCGCCTGGGCAAAGGCGAGGTCGTCGAAGCCGGCGCCGATGCGGACGGCCAGCGCGGCCCCCAGGGCGGCGCCGTCGAGGCCGGCGGCGACCTCGGCCGGCACCGCCTTCGCCGCGCGGCGCTGCACGAACAGACGGCGGGCGGCATAGAGCGGCGCCAGGGCATCGGCGCGGGCGTGCAGGGCGGCGGTCTCGGCGCGAATGCCGAACAGGGCGGCGAGGAAGTCGTCGAGCGCCGGGGCCAGGGCGACGATCAGTTCGGACTCGTCCGCGGGAACGGCGCGGGCGGCGCACAGGCGGTCGCGCAGGCCCGGCTCCAAGCTGTCGAGAAAGGCGGCGTCGACCCGCCCCAGGCCATCGCGACGATAGAGGTCGGCGAAGGCGATGCCGAAGCCGAAGGCGGGGCCGGTGGTGTGATGCGTCATGTCCATCGCCCCTGATACAAGTTGCTTGCCGTCGCATCCTAGTGCGAGGAAGAGGTAAGGTCGCGCCTCGGGTTTTGAAACCCTTTTGCCGGCCGGCAGCGAGGATCCGATGAAGTTCGTTCTTGCCCTTCTTCTCCTCGTCGCTGTGCCGGCCTTGGCCGAGACCGCCCTCGACGGCCGCCTCGAACAAGGCGGGCTCTCCCTCGGCCAGGCCCCGGCAGGGGCGACGGTGACGCTCGATTCCCGCCCGGTGCCCACCGATGCCGCGGGCCGCTTCCTGCTCGGATTCGGCCGCGAGGCGGCGGCGACGGCGGTGCTGGAGGTCCGCTCCGCCGCCGGCACCGAGCGGCGGGTCCTGGCCATCGCCCCGCGGCCGTGGCCGGTGCAGCGCATCGACGGCCTGCCGCGCGAGACGGTGACCCCCGACCCCGCCCAGCTCGCCCGCATCAAGGCCGAGGCCGAGCTGGTCGCCGAGCGCCGCGGCCGGGTCTCGACCACCGCCCGCTTTCTCTCCGGCCTGGCGGCTCCGGCGGCGGGACCGGTCTCGGGGGTGTTCGGCAGCCAGCGGATCCTCAACGGCGAGGCGCGGGCGGCGCATTCCGGCACCGACATCGCCGCGCCGCGCGGAGCGCCGGTATCCAGCGTCGGCGACGGCGTGGTGGTGCTGGCCCATCCCGACCTGTTCTTCACCGGCATGACGGCGATGATCGACCACGGCCTGGGGCTGACCTCGGTCTACGCCCATCTGTCGCGCCTCGACGTCGCCGAGGGCCAGCGCGTCGCGCGGGGACAGACGATCGGCGCCGTCGGCGCGTCGGGCCGCGCCACCGGACCGCACCTGCATTGGGGCGCGAGCTGGCTGGACGTCCGCCTCGACCCGGAAACGGTGCTGGCGGTGCTGGGTAAAGACTAACAGGCTGCGGAAAAAGTCTCGTCATTCCCGCGAAAGCGGGAATCCATGCATCAACGAAAATGCCTTATGTTTCAAGGCAAAGCTGCGTTGCCGTGGATCCCCACTTTCGCGGGGATGACGGGGGAATTGAGGGCTGCGAGCATTTTTCCGCAGCCTGCTAAATCTCGACCACCAGCGGCGCGTAGTCGTGGGCTTCGGGGCCGCCGCGCTGGTGGCTGAGGATGCGGGTCGGGCCGAGGCGGTAGTCGCAGTTCCAGTGGCTGTGGCCGTGGACCCACAGATCCGGGCCGCACGTCGCGATCGTCGCGTCGAGGCTGGTCACCGAGGCGACGGTGGGAATGTGCTCGGGCCGGCGCTGCTTGAGACTCTCCGCCGTCGGCAGGTGATGGCTGACCACCAGCGTCGGCCCGTCCCACGGCTGCGCCAGCGTCTCGGCAAGGAAGGCGCTGCTGGCGCGGCTCCAGGCCAGCACCTGACGGGCGGTGAGGACCTGCCCGTCGCTGCCGCGGCCGTTCTTGTAGTCGGGCATCGCCGTCTCGGCGCGGGCCATGGTGAAGGCGGCGTCGCCTTCGAGGGCGTAGTCGGTCCACAACGTCGCCCCCAGCACCCGCAGGCGCCGGCCGCCGACGGTGAACGCCGCCGCCGAGTCGTCGAGGAAGTGCAGCCCGGGAACCGCCGCCGCCGCGTCGCGGATCGCCTGGCGGGGGGCGGTGCCCTCGGGGTGATGCCAGTGCTCGCGGTTGCCGGCGACGTACACCGCCGGGCGGCCGCCGCAATTGGCGGCGATCCACGCCACCCCGTCGAGCCCCCAGCCGACGTCGCCGGCCAGAACGATCAGGTCGGCGTCCACCGCCGGAAGGGCGTAGGCGCCCTTCTCGACGTGCAAATCGGAGAGGATGGCGAGGCGAATCATGAGGTGTATTAGCACCTCGTGATATGACTTGTCATCTTATACCGGGGGCAATCGGGTGAAGGACTACGGTCCTTTTGCATTGTCCGTCATCCCCGCTGGTGCGCATGGGCGCTGACTTAAGCCTTTTTCTCGCCACCAAGACATCAAGGACACCAAGAGATCGGGGGAGATCAAGGCGGTTCGGTGTCGGGTCGCACCTTTCATCTTGGTGTCTTCTCTAATCGGGGCGTTTTTTGCAAGTCCCTCAAGCATCTTCACGACCTTTCGTGCCATCGGCTGCGATGGCGGGGCATTGG
>JACRFY010000256.1 GCA_016212565.1 Magnetospirillum sp.
GCGATGGTGGCGCCGTTATCCCCGACGGTAAAGCCGTTGCGGCCGGCATCGACGGTCGCCGCCGCGGAAATGTCGGCCGCGTCGCCGGCCACCGCCTCGTAGGCCGCCGAGATCGCCGCCGCATCCGCCGCCGCCTGCAGGACGCGCATGTTGGCGAACCACAACTCCGTCTCCATTCCCAGCGCCACCATGCCCACCAGCACCGTCAGGCTGAGGGCCAGCACGATCGCCACCGCGCCGCGCTCGTCCCCGGCCAGACGCCGGAGCACCGTTTCGCGCAAGGGGAGCCGTCCGCCCATGGCCACCTCAGAATTCCTGCTTGGTCGAGGACGAACCGCCGGCGCTTTCCTTGGCCAGCGAACGGGGCGCCGAGCACCGGACCGTGCCGCAATCGACCACCTGAGACCAGCCGCCCACCGGATACTCCTTGTCCTTGATCTGCCCGTAGGTGACGGTCACCGAGTTCTTTCCGCCCGGCATCACCACCAGCGTGGCTTCCATCACCACCGTGCCGCCGCGGCCGAGAACCGACAGGGTCGTCGCCCCCGCCACCTTGCCGAAGACGTAGAGGGTCCGTTCGGTCTCCACCGTGACGTCGGCGATGCCGGGATTGCCCAGCACCACGTTGCGCGCCGGCTGGTCGAGGTCGATCCGCACCGCTCCCTGCATCGGCACGTCGACGATATCGCCGCGGTCCTGAGCGTGCGCCAAGCCCGCCGCAGCCATCATCAGCGTCGCCACCAACCCGAATTGCCGCACGATGCCCATAGCCGCCCCTTGACTGGAGAGAATTCGATAGTGCAATGATACTCGCATCGGATCGGCGGAAGCAATAGTGAGTTGTTTCGCATCTGGTACAGTAATTATGAAGAATTGAAGGGAATTGTCGACAAATGCCGCATTCGAGGCTCTGGCGGACCACGCCTCCGCTGCTTGCCGTTCTCGCCTGCCTGGCCGCCGCCGGCTGCGCCGCCAGTTCAAGCAACGACGACGCCCTCGCCCGGGCGATCGAGCCGTCGCTGCGCTCGGCCGCATCCGGCGCCGAGGCCGGCCTCGACTACAAGGGAGCGGCGCGCCACTACACCACCCTCTACCAGCGCCATCCCGAAGACCGGGGGCTGGCCCTGGCGCTGGCCCGCAACCTGCGCTACAGCGGCTCGGCCCAGCAGGCCGCCGACGTGATGCAGGACGCCGCCGCCCGGGGACCGCGCGACGCCGACGTGATGGCCGAGATGGGCAAGGACTATCTGGCCGCCGAGCGTCTGGGTCTGGCCGTCAAGTCGCTGGAGGAGGCCCGCGCCCTGGCACCGAAGCGCTGGGACATCCATTCGGCGCTGGGGGTGGCCTACGACACCCAGGGCCGCGGCGCCGAGGCCGCCCAGTCGTTGGCCCGTGCCCTGGCGCTGTCGCCCGACAATCCCGAGATCCTCAACAACCTGGCGCTGTCGCAAGCCCTGGCCGGCCGCCTCGACGAGGCCCTGGCGACCATCGTCCGCGCCGCCGAGCATCCCCGCGCCGGGGCCCAGATCCGCCAGAACCACGCCCTGCTGCTGGCGGTGAAGGGCGACGCCGCCGCCGCCGAACGGCTGGCGCGCAAGGATCTGCCGGCGGAGATGGTCAAGTCCAACGGCGAGATCTATCGCCTGCTGGCCAAGGGAGCGCGCTGACCCCGCCGCTCCATCGCCCAGGCGGCCAGCCGGTAGCCCAGCAGCACCGCCAGCACCGCGGCGTGCAGCATCGGCAGACGGAAGTCGGCCTTGATCATCATCCAGTAATGGATCACCGCCACGGGTGCGATCAGGTAGACCAGCCGATGCAGGTTGCGCCAACGCCGGCCGCCGAGGCGCTTGATCATGGCGTTGGTGGAGGTGGCCGCCAGCGGCACCAGCAGCACGAAGGCGATCATCCCCAAGGTGATGTAGCGCCGCTTGAGCACGTCCTTCCACAGAATGTGCCAGTCGAAGAACAAGTCGAGGCCGAGATACGAGCCGACATGCAGGCCGGCGTAGAAGAAGGCGTAAAGCCCCAGCATGCGCCGCAGCCGCGCCACCGCGCTCCATCCCGATACCTTGCGCAGCGGCGTCACCGCCAGGGCGATCAGCAGGAAGCGCAGCGCCCAATCGCCGAGGAAGCGGTTGACGGTCTCGACCGGATTGACTCCCAACTCGCCGAAGACGGCGCGGCCGACCAGCCACGCCAACGGAAGCAGGCAGAGGGCGAAGACGGCGCGTTTCATCCGCTGACGCTCAGAACCATTTCTTCAGGTCCATCCCCTGATACAGCGACGCCACCTGGTCGGCGTAGCCGTTGAAGGGCAAGGTCTGGCGGCGGCGGAATTCGCCGATCCGGCGCTCGCTGGCCTGGCTCCAGCGCGGGTGGTCGACCTCGGGATTGACGTTGGAGTAGAAGCCGTATTCCCGCGGCGCCGCCTTCATCCACGACGACACCGGCATGTCCGCGACGAAGCTGATGGCGACGATCGACTTGATGCTCTTGAAGCCGTATTTCCACGGCACCACCAGCCGCAGCGGCGCCCCGTTCTGCGCCGGCAGTTCGCGCCCGTAGCAGCCCACCGCCAGCAGCGTCAGCGGATGCATCGCCTCGTCGATGCGCAGTCCCTCGACATAAGGCCAGTCGAGGATCGGCCGTTTCTGCCCCGGCATGCGGGTGGGATCGTAGAGGGTGGTGAAGGCGACGAACTTCGCCTGCGACGTCGGCTCGAAGCGTTGCAGGATTCCGGCCAGCGGCACCCCGATCCACGGGATCACCATCGACCACCCCTCGACGCAGCGCAGCCGCGTCAGCCGCTCTTCCAGACGATGGGGCTTGATCAGGTCCTCGACGGCCACCGTGCCCGGCTTGGCGCAGGCCCCCTCGACCGTCACCGACCACGGGGTGGTGCGGAAGATGCCCGGCGCCGTCTTGCCCGGATCCTCCTTGTCGGCGCCGAATTCGTAGAAGTTGTTGTAGGCGGTGGCGGCCTCGAACGGCGTCGGCTTGTCGTCGAGGGTGACGGCGTTGGGCGTGTAGCCGCTCACCGGCACCGCCCCGGCCGGGCCCGCCGCCAGCACAGCCGTTGCCGCACCGGCGGCAAGGAAGCGGCGGCGGTCGAGATACAGGCGCTCGTCGGTGACGTCGTGGTCGGCAAGGTCGGCGGCGGTGCGGATCAGCATGGCGAATCTCCGCGACAAAAATCACATATGGGACCGTCAGGCCTCGCCGCCTACCGTGATTCGTGTCTTGTCGGCAAAGAAGCACTAGCCGTTGCGGCCGGAATGCTTGACCCGGTACATGGCGGCATCGGCAGCCTTGCACACCTCCTCGACGGTGGCGCCGTCGTCGGGCAGCAGGGCGATGCCGATCGAGGCGCCGACCGTGCACGCCATGCCGTGGTAGTCGACCGGGCGGCCCATCGCTTCGAGGATCTTGCGCACCACCGGCTCGACCTCGTCGGGAAGGACGATCTCCTCGATCACCACCACGAACTCGTCGCCGCCGACCCGGGCCACGGTGTCGGAGGCACGGATGCACGCCGACAGGCGCAGCGACACCTCGCGCAGCACCAGCTCGCCGGCCTCGTGGCCATGGGTGTCGTTGATCGGCTTGAACTTGTCGAGGTCGATGTACAGCACCGCCATGCGCCCGCCGTGGCGGCGCACGCGCGCCGCGGCGTGGGTCATGCGGTCGTCGAGCAGATTGCGGTTGGGCAGGCCGGTCAAGGAA
>JACRFY010000257.1 GCA_016212565.1 Magnetospirillum sp.
CTGCCGGTGATCAGCTTCGGCTCGAAGAAGGACTCGGACTCGGAGAAGAAGCACCACGATTTCGTCGAGCGGATGATGGTCCGCGGCTACACCGAGCGTCAGGTCCGCCGCCTGGTGGAGTGGTACATGCGGGTCAAGCAGGCGGGGTGATGACGATGCTTACCGCCCACAAGCCCCTCTCCCGCGCCGCGGGAGAGGGAGGGACCCGCCGCCTACGGCGGTGGGAGGGTGAGGGAGCCACGGATTCGGAGTCCGCGGCTCCCTCACCCGGCGCGCCGCGCCCCCCTCACCCGCGTGCGGGAGAGGGGTTTTCGCCGTCACGGAGGACCGCATGAACTTCATCGACCGGCGCCTCAACCCCAAGGGCAAGAGCCTGGCCAATCGCCAGCGCTTCCTGCGGCGGGCTCGCCAGCAGATCCTGAAGGCGGTGCGCGAGGCCTCGGGCGACCGCTCGATCACCGACATCGCCGGTGGCGAACGGATCTCCATCCCCATGGACGGACTCAAGGAGCCGGCCTTCCGCCGCGCCGTGCAGGGCGGCATGCGCGACCACGTGGTACCCGGCAACAAGGACTACGTCGAGGGCGACCTGATCCCCAAACCGCCCAGCAACGAGGGGGGCAGCGGCTCGGAGGGCTCGCCGTCGGGCGAGGGCGAGGACGACTTCCGCTTCATCCTGTCGCGGGACGAGTTCCTCGACATCTTCCTCGACGACCTGGAACTGCCCGACCTGATCAAGAAGAAGGTGCGGCACTCGGAATCCTTCGCCCTGACCCGGGCCGGGTTCTCGGTGTCGGGCTCGCCGGCCAACCTCAATCTGATGCGGACCATGCGCAACTCGCTGTCGCGGCGCATCGCGCTGCGGCGGCCCAAGCCGCACGAACTGTCCGAACTGGAAGCGGAGATCCGCCTGCTCGAAGAATCGGGCGACGACCCCGAGCGTCTGTCGGAGCTGCGCGTCGAGTTCGACGCCAAGGTCGCCCGCACCCGTCGCGTGCCCTATATCGACCCGCTCGACGTGCGCTACAACCGCTTCGAGGCGGTGCCCAAGCCGGTGACCCAGGCGGTGATGTTCTGCCTGATGGACGTCTCGGGCTCGATGACCGAGCACATGAAGGATCTCGCCAAGCGGTTCTTCATGCTGCTTTACCTGTTCCTCACCCGCCGCTATCGCCACGTCGACATCGTCTTCATCCGCCACACCCACGAGGCGCGCGAGGTCGACGAGGACACCTTCTTCTATTCCACCGAGACCGGCGGCACCGTGGTGTCGACGGCGCTGGAAGAGATGAAGCGGGTGATCAAGGAACGCTATTCGCCGGGCGACTGGAACATCTATGCCGCCCAGGCCTCGGACGGCGACAACACCTCGTCGGACAATTCCCACGCCGCCTCCCTGCTCGCCGACACCATCCTGCCGGTCTGCCAGTACTTCGCCTATATCGAGGTCGGCGCCGAGTACAAGGACTGGCTGGGGCGCGAGACCGATCTGTGGCGCACCTACAAGGTGGTGGCCAAGCCGGGCGGCAATCTCGCCATGCGCAAGGTGCGGGTGCGCAGCCAGATCTTCCCCGTGTTCCGTGACCTCTTTTCGCGGGAGCGCGCCGACCATGGCTGAGCTGCTGTTCGATGGCGCCGACTGGGATTTCGACAAGGTGCGGCGCACCTACGATGCCGTCGAGGACATCGCCCGCAAGGAATGCGGCCTCGACATCTATCCCAACCAGATCGAGGTGATCACCGCCGAGCAGATGCTCGACGCCTATTCCTCGATCGGCATGCCGCTGATGTACAAGCACTGGTCGTTCGGCAAGCGCTTCGCCGCCGACGAGACGCTGTATCGCAAGGGCATGCGCGGCCTGGCCTACGAGATCGTCATCAATTCCAGCCCCTGCATCAGCTACATCATGGAGGAGAACTCCATGGCCATGCAGACGCTGGTGATCGCCCACGCCGCCTTCGGCCACAATCACTTCTTCAAGAACAATGCCCTGTTCCGCCAGTGGACCGATGCCCGCGGCATCCTCGACTACATGGAATTCGCCAAGAGCTACATCACCCACGCCGAGGAGCGCCACGGTCACCAGATGGTCGAACGGGTGGTCGACGCCGCTCACGCGCTGATGAACCACGGCGTCCACAAATACCCCAGGAAGCGCGGCTACGACCTGCGCGAAGAGCAGCGGCGCGAGCAGGAGCGCCAGGCCTACTTCCAGCAGACCTACAACGATTTGTGGCGCACCGTGCCCAAGGGCCCCGGCACCGTCCAGGGCTCGAAAGACCTCGCCGAGCGCAAGAAGCGCCTGCATCTGCCGGAAGAGAACCTGCTCTATTTCCTGGAGAAGACCGCTCCCAAGCTGGCCCCCTGGCAGCGCGAGATCCTGCGCATCGTCCGTAACATCTCGCAGTATTTCTATCCGCAGAAACAGACCAAGGTGATGAACGAGGGCTGCGCCACCGCCATCCACTACTACATCGTCACCCGCCTGCACGAGATGGGGATGATCGGCGACGGCGCGTTCATGGAAATCCTCCATTCGCATACCAACGTCGTCTTCCAGCCGGAGTACGACGATCCCCGCTTCTCCGGGCTCAATCCCTATGCGTTGGGCTTCGGCATGATGCAGGACATCAAGCGCATCTGCGAGGCGCCGACCGCCGAGGACCGCGACTGGTTCCCCGATTTCGCCGGCAACGGCGACCCCTTCGGCACGTTGCGCGCCGCGTGGACCGATTATCGCGACGAGAGCTTCATCCAGCAGTACCTGTCGCCGGCGATGATCCGCAAGTTCCGCCTGTTCAAGCTCCACGACGATGCCGAGGCGGCAAACTATCTGGTCGACGCCATCCACAACGAACGCGGCTATCGCGAGGTGCGGAAGGCGCTGGCCAAGACCTACGACATCAGCCGCATGGAGCCGGACATCCAGATCGTCGACGTCGACCTGGCCGGCGACCGCCGCCTGATCCTCCACCACCGCGTCACCCACGGCATCCTGCTCGACGAGGACGAGGCGGTGCTGGTGCTGCGCCACATCGCCAATCTGTGGGGCTACGAGGTGCGCCTGATCGAGGTCGACGCCGAGAGCGAGATGACGCTCCGCGAATACGACGACGTCGCACCGTCGATCAATCTGGGGTGAGCGGAAACCAACGGTGCAGTACATCGACGACGGCGCGGAACGTCTCGCAGGCCAGCAAACCCTTGACGCTGGCACGCTTGCCGACCGCCTCGAAATCGCGCGGCGATATGGTCCGTTTCAGCCGCTCGCGCATGATGGATTCGAAAAGTTCCTTGGGCTGTGTCCGCTTCAGGGTCTGTTGAGTTTCATCGCAGGCGGATCATTGACGCGGCAAGATGAATCATGGCTGAAATGACGACGTTGGTCCCGCGCTCGTTCAAGTCAGCCAATATGAATCAAAAGCCTTGTCGGCGATCATCGCGTCGAACTGACCCCCGTCGGTCAACGGAGCGACGCCGACAGTGTCGAACCTGTTTCCGGGCATAAGCTCGAAACGAACCACGCTCCCGAGAGCGTCGGTCAGGGCCAGGATCTTGGTTGTCATACCGCCCTTGGACTTGCCGATGGCCTGATTCTGAGTCCCCCTTTTGCGCCCTGGCCGTGGCGGTGGACTTTTACAATCGTGGCATCGACCATGACGTATTCCATGTCGGGGTCATCCGACTCTGCCAATAACGGGGGCAAATCCCTCCATGGACTGCCAGTTCGGGCAATCCATGGAACGGCCTCAAGAAACATCCGACCGTCGCCGCCAGTTCGGCCCGGATCGGTCGGTTTACCAAGGCAAGGGGGGCCATTTTCGTCCACTGTGCGTCCGTGATGCATAGACGATCCATCTCAAACTCCTTTTGGGAGTTTGAATCACATCCGGAACTCCGTGGGAATCCTGACTCTCAACAGGCCCTAAAACATCCCCTGCCAGCGCCGCACCGCCTGGACCCGGTTTTCCACCCCCAGCTTGCGGAAGACGTTGCCGAGGTGAGTCTTGATCGTCACTTCGCTGAGGGCGAGACGGCGGGCGATGCCCTTGTTGGACAGGCCCTCGGCCAGCAGGGCCAGAACCTCCCGCTCGCGCTGGGTCAGGCCACCGTCGGCGCCTGGCGTCTCCTCGCGCTTCGCCGCCGCGGGGGCGCCGGGGAAGGAGAATGCCGAGGAGGGCACGAACACCTCGCCGGCCAATACCAGCTTCAGCGCCGAAACGATGGCCGGAATGCCCAGCCGCTTGGGGAGGTAGCCCGACACCCCTTCGGCCATGACGCTGGTGATGGTCTTGATGTCCTCGCTCATCGACAGGACGGCGATGGGACCGGCATACACCGCCCGCACCGCCTTCAGACCGGCCAACGCCTCCATGTCCGGCATGTGCAGATCGAGCACCAGCAGGTCGAGTTCCGGCAATCGCCCCGCGACGGAGACTGCGTCGGCGAAGCTGGCCCCTTCATGCACTTCGGCAACGGAACCGAGCTGGTCGATGAACGACTTCAGCCCGTCGCGCACAATGGCATGATCGTCGACGATAGCAATCTTCAAGCGCGCACCCACCCCACCCAATATCACTTGCTGCGATTATGCGGCCGGACGGGGGCGTTATCAATGGCTTTTCAGTACGCTATTTCAGCCCGATCCTTTGCCACGCCCGCACCGCCTGGACGCGATTTTGTACACCAAGCTTGCGGAATGCATTGCCGAGATGGGTCTTGACCGTCAC
>JACRFY010000258.1 GCA_016212565.1 Magnetospirillum sp.
CCCTCTGTTGCTTCGAGCCGCTTCGCGGACTCCGTATCCAACAACAGCTTGCGGGACAGCCACCTTGCTTGCCAGCCTCAGCGCCAGCCCCGATTACCCCATCTTGGTGGCGAATCGTTCCCCTTCGCTCCGAACACGCGCTTCGTCTTCGCCGTAAGTCAGCACCTATGCGCGAAGGCGGGGATGATGAAAAGGGATGAGGACGGCAATCATTCACCCGATTGCCCTTCCTTGTTCCAGCCCCTCAAGCACCGGGCGCGGCGCTCTACGCCGCCGTGACCCGGCTGAGAGTCGCCAGCAGGGCGGCCGGCGAGATCGGCTTGGAGACGAAGTCGTTCATCCCCGCCGCCAGGCAACGCTGGTGGTCCTCCTCGAAGGCGCAGGCGGTGAAGGCGATCACCGGCACCCGACCGCGCCGTCCGGGCAGGGCGCGGATCTGCCGCGTGGCCGCCAGGCCGTCGAGCACCGGCATGTGCATGTCCAACAGCACCACGTCGAACTCGCCGTTCTCGGCGGCACTGACCGCCGCGGCGCCGTCGGCGACGACGCGGACGTTGTGGCCGCGGCGCGACAGCAGGGCCATCACCACCTTCTGATTGACCGGGTTGTCCTCGGCGACCAGCACCGACAGCGGCCGCTCGGGGGCCGGCGGGGCGTCGAGGGCCGGCGGCGGGGCCGGGGTGTTCAGCCGGGTCAACGGGATCTCGAACCAGAACGTGCTGCCTTCGCCGACCACGCTGTCGACGGCGATGATCCCCTCCATCAGCGTGACCAGGCGGCGGCAGATGGCCAGGCCGAGACCGGTGCCGCCGAAGCGGCGCGACACCGAATCGTCGCCCTGGGCGAACTCGGCGAACAGATGGTCGCGGGCGCCGGTGTCGATGCCGTCGCCGGTGTCGGAGACGGTGAAGCGCAGGCGACTGAGGTCGCCGTCGCGGGCGACTTGCGAGACTCCGACGGTGACGCCGCCGCTCGCGGTGAACTTGACCGCGTTGCCGACCAGATTGAGCAGTACCTGGCGCAACCGCAGGGGATCGCCGAGCACCCGCACCGGCACGTCGGGACCGACGGCGAGGCCCATGGTCAGGCCCTTCTCGTGGCCCCGCGAGCCCATCAGCGAGACGACGCCTTCCAGGCTTTGGTGAAGGTCGAAGGGGATCCGCTCGATGCGCAGCTTGCCGGCGTCGATCTTGGAAAAGTCGAGGATGTCGTTGACGATCGCCAGCAACGCCTCGCCGGAGTAATTGACCGTTTGCAGGTATTCGGCCTGCTGGCCGTCGACCCGGGTCTCCATCAGCAGCTTGACCATGCCGAGGATGCCGGTCAGCGGGGTGCGGATCTCGTGGCTCATCATGGCCAGGAACTCGGCCTTGGCGCGGCCGCCCTCCTCGGCCTTGCGCCACGCCTGTTCCAACTCGACCTTCTGGCGGTGCAGGGCGAGGTGGGTGGCGACGCGGGCGCGCACCAGCGGCGGGCTGATCGGCTTGGTGATGTAGTCGACGGCGCCGACTTCGAAGCCCAGGGCCTCGTCCTCGACCTCGCCCAGCGCGGTGATGAAGATCACCGGGATCGCCGCCAGCGCCGGATCCGCCTTCAACTCGCGGCAGGTGTCGTAGCCGTCGCGGCCCGGCATCATGATGTCGAGCAGGATCAGGTCGGGGCGGTTCTGATGCACCAGCGTCAGGGCCATGTCGCCGGAAATCGCCACCCGGACCTTGTAGTCGGTGCCGAGGACATTGCGCATCAGCTCGAGGCCGTCGGGCGAATCGTCGACGACCAGAATGGTCGCCTGGGTGGGCACGGCGGTCATACTCCCTCCTCCTCGCGCGCCAGCGCCGCTTCCAGCCCGGCCGCCACCTCCGCCGCGGGCCGGCCGTCCCGCAAGGCCGCCGCCGCCGCCGCCGCCTGGCGTTTGAGCGCTGCCAGGGACAAGGCCGCCGCCACGCGCGCCAGTACCAGCGGAGCATCGATCGGCTTGGCGACGAAGTCGTCGGCGCCGGCCGCGGTGCCGGCTTCGAGGAATTCGCCGCCGGCCGAGACCAGGATTACCGGAAGTTGGCGGCGGCTCAAGCTCGTTCTCAGGCGGCGACACACTTCCAGGCCGTCCATGCCCGGCATCATCACGTCCAACAGCACCAGATCCGGCGGCGCCGCCGCCACCAGCCGCAGTGCCGACTCGCCGTTGATCGCCACCTTCACCTTGTAGCGGGGGGCGAGGATCGCCTTCATCAGGTCGATGTTCTCCGGGGTGTCGTCGACCACCAGGACGGTGCGGGGATCGTGGCTCATGCGTCGGTCTTTTCCTCGGCCATCACCGCCTCGAGGGCGTCGTAGGCGGCGAACATGTCATAGGCGGCGACGGCGCGATTGACCGCGCGCAAGGCGGGTTCGAGAGCCGGCGTGGCGGCGAGGATCTCGGCCAGCAGGTCGGCGGCTTCCGCCTCGCCCTCGCGCAGCAGGGCCGCCAGCTGGCCGAGCGCCGGCAGCGCGTCCGGCGGCACCGTGGCCGGGCCGTCGACCGGCGCCGCGGCGGCGGTCGTCTCCTCGCCGAACAGGACCGTCAGCTCGGCCAGGGCGGGGGTGAGGGCGGCCACCACCGCGTCGAAGGCCGGCGCCGAATCCGGGTCGTGCTCCAGCGTCACGGCGACGGCGGCCAGTTCGTTGGCGCCCAGCGTCGCCGCCAGACCCTTCAGCGTGTGCGCCAGCCGGGTCGCGGTGCTGCGGTCGGCGACGGCGAAGGTGGCGGCGAAGTTGCTTTGGCCGTCGAGGAACTTGCGCAGCAGGCGCCGGTAGAGGCCGTGGTTCCACTGCGTGCGGCGCAGCCCGTCATGGGCGTCGAAGCAGGTCAGGGCGGCAAACGCGCCGAGGTCGCGGTCGACCGGGGCCGCGGCGACGGCGGCGGTCGCCGCGGTGGCGGCCGGCCGCAGCCAGCGGGCCATGGTGGCGTACAATTCGTCGATGGCGATCGGCTTGGTGACGTGGTCGTTCATCCCCGCCGCCAGGCACTTCTCGCGGTCGCCGTGCATGGCGTTGGCGGTCATGGCGATGATCGGCAGGGCGATCCAGGCCGGATTGGCGCGGATGGCGCGGGTGGCATCGTAGCCATCCATCACCGGCATCTGGCAGTCCATCAGCACGCCGTCGTAGGGACCCGACGAGGCCAGCCGCTCCAGGGCCTCGGCGCCGTTGGTGGCCACCTCGGCGGTCACCCCGGCCTGGGCGAGGACCTCCAGCGCCAGTTCCTGGTTGACGTCGTTGTCCTCGACCAGCAGCACGTGGGCGCCCCTCAGCGCCAGCGCGGCCTGGGCGCCGTCGACCGCCACCGGTCCGCCCTCGGCCAGGGCCAGCGGTTCGCGGCCGAGGATGCCGAGAACGGTGTCGAGCAGGATGATCGGATTGACCGGCTTGACCAGGAAGCCGCGGATGCCGGTCTTCAGCGCCGTCTGCATCAGCTCTTCGCGGCCATAGGCGGTGACCATCGCCAGCATCGGCGGCTTGATCAGGCCTTCGTCCTCGAAGATGCGGCGGGCGGCCTCGATGCCGTCCATGCCCGGCATCATGTAGTCCATCAGCACGGCGTCGTAGGGGGTCTCGCCGGACGCCGAGGCGCGGCGCAGTTCGGAGATGCCCTCTTCGCCGCTGGCGGCGCTGGCGACGGTGGCTCCGCTGCCGGAGAGAATCGATTGCAGGATCTCGCGCGAGGCGTCGTTGTCGTCGACCACCAGGACGCGGACCCCGGCGAGAACCGTGGCCAGTTCGCCGGTCTCGGCGCCCTCGTGCGGCTTGTCGAACTGGGCGGTGAAGCAGAAGGTGCTGCCCTCGCCGGGGACCGAGGTGACGACGATGTCGCCGCCCATCAGCAGGGCGATGCGCTTCGAGATCGCCAGCCCCAGCCCGGTGCCGCCGAAGCGGCGGGTGGTCGAGGCGTCGGCCTGGGTGAAGGCGGTGAACAGGCGGCCGATTTCCTCGCCGGTCAGGCCGATGCCTGTGTCCTTGACCGCAAAGGCCAGCACCACCTGGCGCTCGTCCTCGGACCGCTTGGTCACCGAGACGATCACCTCGCCGCTCGCGGTGAACTTGACGGCATTGCCGACCAGATTGATCAGCACCTGGCCGAGGCGCAGGGAATCGCCGACCAGCCGCCGCGGCACCGTGGCGGCGACGTCGAACAGCAGCTCCAGGCCCTTTTCCTGGGCGCGGATGGTGGCGACGTCGGAAAGGTGGTTCAGCACCTCGTCGAGGCGGAAGTCGATCCGCTCCATGGTCAGGCGCCCGGCCTCGATCTTGGACAGGTCGAGGATGTCGTTGATGATCCGCAACAGCGCACTGGCGGAATACTGCGCCTTGGTCAGGTAGTTGCGCTGCTTGGGCGACAGCTCGGTCTTCAGGCACAGCTCGGTCATCCCCAGCACCGCGTTCATCGGCGTGCGGATCTCGTGGCTGACATTGGCGAGGAACTGGCCCTTCAACTGGTTGGCGGCCTCGGCGACGGCGCGGGCGGCATCGAGCTCGGCGTTGCGGGCGGCGGCCTCGGCGGTCATGTCGTTGTAGGCGGCGATCACCCGGCCCAGTTCGTCGCGGGCCGGCCACTCCACCTCGGTGCGGATGTTCTCCTTCTCGGCCAGGCGGATGGCACTGAGCAGGCGCGACAGCGGCAGTCCCACCGTCAGCTTGAAGGCCACCAGGGCGGCGGCGGCGGTGGCGCTGGCCATCACCAGGGTGAGGAGGAACATCGACAGCGACAGCTGGCGCACCGCCTGGTCGCTGCGTTCGTAGCTGTAGCCGATGATCAGGGCGCCGATCTCCTGGTCGCCGACCATCACCGGCATGCGCAGGGTCTCGCCGAGGGAGGGATCGTCGAGGCAGTTCTTGTCCGGCCAAGCGAAGCGCCACTGGGTCAGGTGATCCTGGGCCAAGGCGCATTTCAGCTCCGGCGCCACCGACATCGCCTCGACGATGCGGGCGGCACTCTCGCCGTCGATGTTGTAGATCGGCTTGGCCAGCGCATCGGCGTTGCGACGGGCGATTTCGTGCATCAATTCGTGCAGCTCGGCGCGCAGTTCGGCCTTCTTGACCGCATGCGCCGTCACCGCCACGGCACCGCCACACAACGCCAGAAGCGGCACCACCAGAATGAGGAACTTGGTGGCCAGGCTGCCAAGCGCATTCCACAACCGCCCCATCCCACTCCCCTCGATTGCGCGCCGAACCGGCATTGGAGACTACCGAGCCCTCGCTGTCAAATCTCATCCCCCTCACCACCCATCACTTTGCAGGCCCAACCGGAAAGGAAAATGAACCACAGAGATGGGGTAATCGGGGCTGGCGCTGAGGCTGGCAAGCAAGGTGGCTGTCCCGCAAGCTGTTGTTGGATACGGAGTCC
>JACRFY010000259.1 GCA_016212565.1 Magnetospirillum sp.
CCGCACTCGACAATGCCGTCCGGCGGCGGAAGCAACCGTTGAGGCAGGGTGCGCGGAGGGCTGAGGGCGCCTGACAACCGGCGGTACCGTCGCCATGTCATCGAACCGGACCCCTGGACGGGAGGCGACGGCGATGATTGATCCCGGCTTGACCGCAGCGCTTATGGCCGTCGGCCTGATTGCCACGCCGGCGTCGACGACGCAGGAGGTGCCGTCGGGACGGCTCATCAGCAGGGTCCAGGTGCGGCCGTCGCGGGCCGACAACAGTTCCATCACCGTGCCGTTGTTGGCCAGGCCCAGGGCCCGCGGCGCCTCGGAATACTCCCGGGCCAGCGAGCCGAGCAGATCGGTCCGCTGGGCGCAGATCAGATCGGCCGACGTTGCGTGCAGGCCGATTGCGATCAGTGCTGCGGTCATGCCGGGGTCCATCATCGCCGTCGCCTCCCGTCCTGGGGTCAGGTTCGATGACATGGCGATGACATCGCCGGTTGTCAGGCGCCCTCAGCCCTCCGCGCAACCTGCCTCGACGGTTGCTTCCGGCGGCGGACGACATTGTCGAGCGCGGTCAGCGCCCCCGGCCAGCGGCGGCGAGCCCGCACCCAACGGCGCTTCATCCCCGCCGAGCTGCGCAGCAGGACCACCGTGCCGAGCAGGATCACCGGCAGGCCGCCCGGTCCCGGCAGGGGGGCGATGACCACGCCCAGGACCACCAGGCTGACGCCCAGGCTGATCGTCAAGGTCTTGCGCACGCCGTCGATCTCCTAGCGGGGGGAGCGTGGCCCCAAGATAGGGACCCCAAGCCCCCAAAGCAAATCGCCATCCGGGGCAGCGAGGCCATCTTTGGCGCTCCGCCCGAAACCCCGGCGCCGTTCTGCCCTTGCTCCCGGCGGCGGGGGTGGTCAGAATGAAAGAAAATTAAAAAGCACTTACCAGGGAGACGTCTGTTTGGCCGCCACCCCGCGGGGTCCCTTCCCCTGGCTGGTTACCGCCTTCGTGGCGAATCTGGCCGTCATCGCTTCGGCATCCTTCTTCCTCGGACGCGGCACCATCGGGCGCGAGGCGCTGAACGCGCTGACCCTGGTCTCGGTGGCCGGCGCCGCGGTCATGTTCGCCCTGTCATGGAAAATCATCGACTACATGGTGATGCGCGCGATCCGCCGCATGGCCGCCGAGGTGCGCGCCATCGCCCATGGCAGCGCCCGCACCGGCATCGAGGTCGAACGCTATGCCATCGTCGCCCCGCTGCCCGAGGCGGTCAACGAGGTGTGCGCGCGCATGATCCATGCCCGCGCCGAGCTGGCCGAGGGCCTGACCACCGCCACCGCCAAGGCCCAGGAGACCTCGTCGCGGCTGGCCGCCATCCTCAACGACCTGCATGAGGGTGTGGTGGTGTGCAACCAGCGCCATCAGGTGGTGCTCTACAATCAGGTCGCCTTCGACATGTTGAGCGGCAGCGGCGAGTTGGGGCTGGGACGCTCGTTGTTCGAGACGTTGGCCCAGGGCCCGGTGACCCATATGCACGACGTGCTGACCCAGCGCATCGGCACCGCCGAGGGCGGCGCGTCGTTCCTGTGCGGCTCGGCCGATGGGCGGATGCTGTTGCAGGCGCGGATGTCGCTGGCCCGCGGCAGCGACGGTGCCGCGGCCGGCTATGTCGTGACCCTGATCGATGCCGGGCCGCAGATCGCCGCCCTGGCCAAGCGCGATGCCCTGTTGCGCGCGGTGGCCGAAGGCCTGGTCTCGCCGCTGGCGCGGCTGCGCGCCGCCGCTTCCGATCCCCATGCCGTCGAGCGCGAGGCGGCGGTGATCGAGCGGGCGATTTCCCGCGTCACCATCGGCTGGCAGCGCGCCATCTCCGGCTGGTGGCCGAAGACGGACATGCAGTCCTCGGACCTGTTCGCCTATGTCGCCCGCCGCTTCGACGACGGCGCCCCGAAGGTGACGGTCACCGGGCTGCCGGTGTGGCTGCACGCCGATTCCCATTCCCTGGCCCTGGCGGTCGAAGAACTGGTCCGCCGCGTTTCCGAGGCGTCCGGCGCCCGCGAGGTCGATCTCGGTGCCGAGGGCGAGGACGAGGACAGCGCTTGGCTGGACATCGTGTGGAGCGGCGATACCGTCGACGACGCCATTCGCGCGCAGTGGCTGGCCAAGCCGCTGTCGGCCCTGGGGGGAATGACGGTGCGCGACGTGCTCGCCCACCATGCCGGCGAGTCCATCGTCCATCAGCAGCGCGAAGGCCGCGCGTGGCTGCGTCTGCCGATGACCAAGGGCGTCGAGCGGCACGTGATCGCCAAGGCGACTTTGCCGACCCGGCCGGAATTCTACGACCTGTCGCTGCTCGAACAGGCCCGCGACACCGGCACGCTCGGACGACGGCCGCTGCGCTCGCTGACCTATGTGGTGTTCGACACCGAGACCACCGGCCTGCAACCCTCGGCGGGCGACCAGATGGTGCAGATCGGCGGCGTGCGGGTGGTCAACGCCCGCATCCTGTCCGGCGAAAGCTTCGACCGCATCATCAATCCCGGCTGCCCGATCCCGCCGCAATCGATCCGGTTCCACGGCATCACCGACGAGATGGTCAAGGACAAGCCGCCGCTGTCGGTGGTCCTGCCGCAGTTCAAGGCCTTCTGCGCCGACGCCGTGCTGGTCGCCCACAACGCCGCCTTCGATCTCAAGTTCCTGCGCCTGCGCGAGCGGGCCTGCGGGGTGGCGTTCGACAATCCGGTGCTCGACACCATGATCCTGTCCTCGTACCTCGACGGCCCCGATACCGGCCATTCGCTCGACGACATCTGCGAGCGCCTCGGCATCGTCATCGAGCATCGCCACACCGCGCTCGGCGACGCCATGGTGACGGCCGCGGTGCTGCTGAAGCAGATCGACATGCTGGAGGCACGCGGCATCCACACCCTCGACGAGGCGGTCAAGGCCCTCGACCTGACCATGGCCCTGCATCAGCGGCAGCAGGCGTTGTAGACGCGCCGGCTAGAAAGAAACAGCCCTCGCCGGGCGTCGTTTGCCCCTTCGGGGCGGCACGGCCGTTCGCTCAATGATCGCAAAAGCACCGCGTTGCACAGTTAAGGTGCGGCGCTAGAGCGCCGAGCCTCAAATCCGAGGCACGGCGCTCCTGCGAGCATTGAGCGAGCGGCCAAGCGGGCGGACGCCCGCGCCCGGCGAGGGCTAACGATGAAACGAGAGCATCGTGCGCCATATTTGGCGCTCGATGCTTTAGAACAACTGCACCGCAATCGGCACCCGGGCCATCAGCCGCACGTCGGGCGAGTCGTTGGTGACGCCGATGCCGACGCTGACGTTGAGGGCGGCGCGGTCGTCGATCTGCCAATTGACGCCCAGGCTCAACGAGCCCACCGACAGCGATTCGGACTTGAAATTCCCGTCGGCGAATTCGGTCTCGGTGCCCATGATCCAGTCGTGCTGATAGCCGACCGTGAACGACACCTTCTCGTTCAACGCCAACCCCATGCCGATCCCCAGCCGCACCGCGTCGCCGGGATCGACATCGCGGATGGTGCGCGCCCCCACGGTCTTGTCGATGCTGTCCTTGACGTTCCACAGATAGCCGACATTGGCATAGAACACCGCCGGATCCGAAGGCGCGATCAGCGTCAGGCTGGGCTCGACGCCCCAGAAGCCCGAGCCGGTGGCCAGTTCCCGCTCGATGCCCAGGGCATTGCGCGCGGTGTCGAAGGGGCCGGTGCCGGTGGTGCTTTTCACCCGCAGATTGGCGACGAAGGCCGGCCAGCGCTCGTTGGCGTCGTTGATCTGCCAGTGGACCGCGCCCTCGATGTCGCCCAGACCATGATCGGAGAGATCGGTGGTCTCGGCGGTGTTGTTGGTGCTGACCACGGTGTTGGTGGTGCGGTCGTTGCGGTACATGTAGGGGATGCGCACCTCGCCTTCGAACCGGTCGGTGAGGCCCAGGCGCAGGCCCAGGCTTCCGGTGACCGAATCGCGATTGGCCTGAGTGGCCTCGATCGAGCCCACCAGCACGGTGTCGAGGATGGCGACGCCACCGACGACGAAGCGGTTGACGTCGGTGTGCTGGTACTCGATGCCCGGTTCGATGATCAGCACGCCGGGCCGGGTCAGCACGCCGGGATGCTCGGGCTGCGGCGGCGTGTCGGCGCGGCCGCCCGGCGGCTGGGCCTGGGCGACTTGCGGCGGTGGTGCGTCGAGCTCCTCGCGCTCGACCTGGGTCTTGACCAGTCCGCGCTTGCGCCGCTCGCCCGGCAGGGGGGCGACCGCCGGGCTGCTCATCGCCACCGGCTGCACCCACCACCCCGGCTTGCGCGGCGCCGCCCCCTCCTGACGCAACACCGCCGGCTCGGGAGAGGCGGCGTTGGCGGCGGTGGCCGCCAGCAAGACGGCGACGGAGGCACCCATTACAGTCGAACGCTTCATGGCCGTATTCCTTCGACGTCTCGTTGCGGGCGCCAGCCCCTTCGGTGAGGACGGACTGTAACGGCGAACGCACGACGAAGGTCGTTCTCTTCCGACCGGCTTGACGAAGGTCGGCAATCCTTGCCACGACTATGTCCCTGCGGATCTCGTCCGGATGAAGACATCCAGGCGGGGCAGCATCGCCTCCCCGCCCGAGTGCTCCCGGCGGGCACCGCTCCCGGCGCGCCGCCGCGTGCCGCCCCTCCCGAAGCGCGTATCCACCCTCCGGAAGATGGTGTGATTGCCGGACCCGGCTTCTGTAACACTCTGGTCCACTCGAGGAAGCCGGAGGGCGCACCCGTGTATTGTCAAACTATTGACGAAGCGGGACTGACCAAAGAGGTGCTCGCCGGTCTCGGCGCCGACGCCCTGGCTCAGATCGTGCTGGAACAGGCGGCCAAGGATCCGACCCTGGTGGAGCGGCTGAGACCGGCCCTCGCCCCCGCCGCCACGGCCGCCGCCGAGCCGCCGATGGTCGGCACCAGCCCGGCGATGCAGCGCCTGGCCGAGACCATCCGCAAGGTGGCGGCCACCGACGCCCCGGTGCTGGTGGCCGGCGAGAGCGGCACCGGCAAGGAGCTGGCGGCGATCGCCATCCACCAGCGCTCGATCCGCGCCCTCGGCCCGTTCGTGCCCATCAACTGCGCCGCCCTGCCCAAGACGCTGATCGCCTCGGAGCTGTTCGTCCACGAGAAGGGCGGCTTCACCTGCGCCGACCAGCGGCTCATCGGCCGCCTCCATGCCGCCGACACGGGGACGGTGTTCCTCGACGAGATCGGCGACCTGCCCCTCGACCTCCAGGCCCATCTGCTGCGCTTTTTGCAGGAAAGCACCATCGACCGCCTGGGCGGTCACCAGCCGATCAAGGTCGACGTCCGCGTCATCGCCGCCACCAACGTCCCCCTGCGCAAGGCGGTGGCCGACGGCCGCTTCCGCGAGGATCTGTTCTTCCGCCTCAACGTGCTGACCCTGACCCTGCCGCCGTTGCGCGAGCGCGGCGAGGACATCGACCTGCTCGCCGCCCACTTCACCGCCAAATTCGCCCGCGAGGCGGCGCGGCCGATCCGCGGCCTGTCGCCGGAAGCGGTGGGGGCGATCCGCCGCCACCCCTGGCCGGGCAACATCCGCGAGCTGATCGCCACCATGCGCCGGGCGGTGGTGATGGCCGACGGCCCGTGGATCCAGGTCGCCGACCTCGGCCTCCCCGACGGCGACGACGAGGACGGTCCCGCCCCGGCGACCTCGCTGGAGGCGGCACGGCGCGACCTGGAGGAGGCGATGATCCGCCGCTCCCTGGCCGCCAACCGCCACAACGTCAAACGCACCGCCGAGACCCTGGGGGTGTCGCGGGTGACGCTGTACCGGCTGATGGACAAGTACGGGATCGTCAGCGGGCA